>NZ_JBLNKU010000001.1:0-482426 GCF_048158545.1 Flavobacterium melibiosi
AAACAGTTACAAAAAGAAAAACGCTTATAACGGATGTTTAAAAATCCTGTTACAAGCGTTTTTTTATTGTCTAAAAAACGACTCTAATCAAAATAAGCGAAGTTTTTCAGTGGCCTCCATCACTGTAAAGTCTTTTTAAAAAGCTCCCTCTCTTGGGCTCGAACCAAGGAGTGTGACAAGCAGTAAAACCAAGACTTTACGTTGTTTTACTTTTTTATGTTACCGAATTGTATGCCTTTTTTATTATTCCTATTTAAAGACTCTTACAAGATACACTAATAATAGTTATTCTTTTTGATGCTGGGTTACTTCTGTTATCATAGATATGTCTAATAGATTTACTAGGCAAACCCATAGTGCCATTTCCTGTATTTGTAGCATTTGATAATTTCCATTTATAAGAAACGGTATAATTATTAGATGAATCATTTGAAGCAAGTGTAGCTACGTATCCATTTAATGAAATTGTTATTATCTCAGCGCAAAATTTATCTTTTACAACGGTTGCTATAGAACTGTTTATTCTACTATTGGCTAAATAAATCAAATCCATTTTTACAAACATATTGTTTCCACTATTACCAACGGTTCCTATAAATTCTTCTACAGCTTTTACTTCCTTCTTTAATTGTACTAATTTTTTTTCTTCATACTCTGAGTTTTGATCATCATCAATTGTTTTTTGAATTTCATCAGACAAATAATATGCTTTTCTTTTCAGATCTTCACATTTATTTTTATCCATAATATTCGTTTTAAACTCATATACAATTTGAGTAAGTTGAGAATCATAGTCATTTGAATTTTTATTTTCTTTTGAAAATGAGAGCATTAAAAATGCTGAAATAAGTATATATAATTTCATTTTTTTTTATTTAATTAGTTTATTTTTTTTTATGCCATAGCAGTATAGTAGTGCTTATTAAAAGCAGATTAAGATCTTATTCTGATTCTGAAAAACTTAAGAAATAATCTGAATTATCTATAATTGCTATATGGTATATTGTCTCAGTTGATTCGCTATCTTCATCTTTGCGATTTTTAATTGTAATCATAAATGTTGTGGTAGCTCCTTGATATGTTTTTTTGATTTCGCCATCAAAAACGCCACTGTCGATTAATTTACAACCAAATGATTTAATTCTCGTTAAATAGGAATTATATTTTGAAGTATTGAATATTTGTAAATTTATCCTTCTTACATCAGTAGAATCCGAACGGTAATAGTGGAAGAATGATTCTGCATCGTCGCTATATTCCTCTTTTTTATAGGCGAAGGCAACACCACTTAGGCTCTCATTATCTCCCTCTTCACTTGATAAAAATGTCCAGCCTTTTAGCGAGAGATATTCTTCTACATTAGCAATGTCATTTTTTCTAAGACTTATCAGTTCCTCTAAGCTGAGATTTTGAGAATAGTTTGTTAATGAAAAACAAAAGAGTAAAAAGATAAATATTCTTTTCATGTGGTGTGATTTTAATTAGGGACTGTTATTTTATTTTCTTTAGAACCTCTAATAAATCTGGAATTTTGCTGACTTGAGTTTCTGTCCAGAAATAATAGTTCAACTGTCCTTCTTTTTCATAATTATTCAAGCTAATGGAGATTTTCTTTTCTTTTTCATCAACCAGATATGAAAAGGTCATTTCTTTCGCTTTAAAAATGTACTCCGTTGATTTCTTTTTAAATTTCAAGTCTAAATTAGGTATTACATTGGTTTCAATAAAACTTATAAACTCATCTATTTCGTCTAATCCTACCCAAGCTGTCTTAAAAACTTCTGGTTTTTTAATATACATGTCTAATTGCAAAGCGTTTTCTTTTTCCTTCGTTTTCAAGTTAATCACTTCAATAGGATAAAACTTTACATACTCACCAATACCTGAGTTGAATTCTGCGATGGTACTCCAGTCTTTGCTGATTTGGGTGAATTGTGCCTTGTCTATGAATTTTCTTGTAGAAGATTCTTCATTTTGTGCAAAACAAAAGACAGAAATAAGTAGTAATAACAGTGTGTTGATTTTTTTCATAATAGTTTGATTTTGGTTTTAAACGATTAAAATAATACTTACAAATATATTTGAAGGAATTAGTATTACTTTACGGTTTCCCGTAAAGCGTAATTATAACAATACAAGTTATTAATTGAATACTACAATTGTAAAGGAACAAGTAAATTACTTTGATTGCAATACCCAGTTTTAGTGATATTAAATAAAAAAAGACGGTTTTTACACCGCCTTTAATTTTAGGAATATTTCCAAATAAATCCGCCGCTTTGATCTCTTTCTTTACGACAACATCTAGAGATGCAGGTTTTGCTTAATCCTGATTTTCTACTAGCCTCTGCTACGGAAATGTATTGAGCTAATAAATTACCATTTAGATTATATTGTAAAACCTCTTTTTTTCTATTATCAGAGTCTGGAATAAATTTTTCTTTATATTCATAACTCCATAAGTATCCTTTTAAAGTATGGTTTACATTCCAACAAGCTTTGCTTATAGACTTTTTTGTTGCATTTACTGATGTTGCTGCGGAAGTTAAATCTTTAAATGAATTAATTGGAGTGCCATCTAAATTATATTGATAAACTGTTTTTCTGAATCCTCCGCCGTGATCGGAATTGTAACCATCCTCAACAGCATTGTTCTCCAAAATATATTTAATTTCCTTGGCTGCTAATTCATCATTATTACAAGCGGTATCAATAGCTTCCCAAGTGAAAGCTTCGGGACCATAAGTCCCGATTGCTTCTTGAAAATAACTGCCAACTTTTTTATTAGCTTTTTGTATGTGGTCTTCTTTACGTTCCTCAATACTTTTGGTAGTTGCACCAATATAAACCTCGTCAGTAATTGTGTTTACTGCTTTGTAGATTATACTATATTTCATTTTGAATGGTATTGGAGTTTAAAATAAAAGTATATTTTCCGCCTGAAGAATTTGTTGAAAAATCAACTCCTTTTTTACTGGCATATATACTTAGCCATTTGTTGATTTTGTGTGGAGATGTTTCTTCCATTTCAGGATATAAAACCTTGAAATCGCTTTCAAATTGTCTTTTGTCTATTGACGTGTCATTTTGCACATAGGCATCGGCATAGGTTACAAACTGCTCATTCAATCCATCTAAGAATTTGTTGTTGGCTAAATTAATGTGTGGTACTTTGTATAACCCGTATTGCAAATATGATTGGCAACAACTCATCATAAAATGGTAAAATTTACTCCATTCATCTTCGTCCCATTGAGAACCAAAAAATCGATTTCCAAATTCCATTTCAGGAGTGAAATTTTGATTATAATAATTATTAACTTCAAATTCATGTCTACGTCTTTCATCAGAAGGACCTCCAGGACCTGAAACGTAGTAATTTGCGGTGATTAATAATTTAGGGGAGTTTTTGGAATCAATATGGAAAGCTTTTTCTCGTTTACGCTCCACTTCAATATCAGATGTAATCATTGGAAAGAAGTTTTCGAAACTATAATCCCGTTTTAAATCGTCATAGACTATCAGATCTGTGGTTAGCTCTACTCTTTGATTTTTAAACCAACTACCCTGTTTTATATCCTTTGCATCAAAAATTACTACTTCTCGACATTCTTTCAATGCCGTTGACAAAAGTGTTTTTCCAGTACCGCCGTGAGCTTGGTTATTTTGTCCCATTTTCTCATCGTAAAGGATAATTGCTTTAGGTTCCCCAACTTCTTTGTTACGATGCAATAAATACCCTAAAATGCTTTTTAAGGCTAATAACCTTTCGGTGTTTTTTCCTGTGATATTCTCACAGAATATCTCAAACTGTCCCTTCTCCGAAGGGTAAGTAAATGATTTTTGTTTAATTCTATCTTCCCAAATCGGATTTTCTAGAATTGAATAATCACAATAGAATATTCCATCTTTATTTATTTCGCAATAACAATTTTTAAAATAAAATCTCGAACTTTTCATATCGTCTCGATCATTTATGTTTTCAATTGAGGGAAGCAAATCCATTTTTTTAGATGTAATATAACTTCCAACCCCCTTAACGAATACTTCTAAAACCTCAAGTTTTTTATTTTCTAAAAGGTAGTTTTTAACTTCATTTGCCATTTGCCCTTCAGTTGCTAGACTTAACCTATTGTTAGTCATTTTAGCTAAGACATAGTTGTTTTCTTCGATTTCGACCCTAACATAGCCTCTTGAAGCTAGGAAGTCTAATAATCCCACTTGTAGTATCTTTGGAGCTTCGTTTTCTGTCCAAAAGATTTCTTTTTTTTCTTCTTTTTTATTCATATTTGTTTTTTAAACCTGCTCTTCTTAAAATAGTGGAGAAGAACTCGCCACAGTTGTTTGGAGTACATTTGCTCTAACAACGGTGTAAAGGTAAAAGCAACAAAAAGTTTTAACAGGGGCAATTATTTTGTACCAACTGTAAATCAATGAGTTATTGTTTTAATGTGTAGAGATCTTCGTCAGATAATAGGTTTTTAAGACTTTCAGCAGCAGTAGTTATTGATTTGTCTCCATTTTTAAAACTGGCTAACAGTTTATTTGCCAATTTAATTTCTTTGTAAGAATCATCATTTTCACTATAATATTCAAATGAATTTTCGATAAGTTTTCCTAATTCATTATCATACTTACTTTCGGTTAATCCCTTTTGTTTTAATAAAAAAAACAGACAAATAATTTCTGATCTAGATAATCTTAGTTTAATTTTATTAGAATGATTAATAACGTTATTCCATATTTCGTGACTGTAAATAAATTCAATTATTTTCTCATTTTCATTCAGAAGAAGCACCTTTAAATCTTCTTTTACAAATTCAGTTTTAGAAAGAATTAAATTTAGTTCCTTTAACACTTTTAGTTTTTCGTCCAAATATAATTTACATTCTGATGATTTATATTTAAATGATTTTTCTATTTCTAAATTAATATTTCTAATTTCTTGGTCAGCTATAAATGGAATTTTTTTGGGTAAAAAATCTTTGTAGAAATAAATAGTATGATATGTCTGATCCTCATAACTGGTCATTCGTTTATATATTATTTCAAAATCCGTTTGCTTTATACTTGACAATAATAATTCTGGTGTTAGACTTGGTGATCTTTCATCGTAATTTAAAAATCTGTTTTTTAGATCTAAAAAAGTATCTTCATTCTTAAAATCTAGTATGGAAGGGATAAAAATCATAGAAAAAAGTTGACGTCAACTTTGACAAGTTATTTATTAAAAAAAGGGTAACGCAATCTAATGATTTTAAGCTACCCATTTTAACTTAGCTAAATACTTTTTCAGTGGTTTTTTGTTAAAGCAGAACCGTCTCAAAAGTTTGATTATACAAAATACAGCATAACTGCTTGTTTAACTATACCAGTATCTCAAAATGATAATAGTAATACGCTTTAGTGTCAATTATAAACACCGTTTTCAACTCAATTGTGACTTTAATTTCATCTACAAACACAAATTGTCCTGTTTTGAGTGTACCGATGTCTTGTAAAACCTGTACTTCAAATGGACAATACAGTTTTATTAAGGTGTTTTTCCACGTAATAACATAGATTTCTTTTGGAGAACTGTATTTTAACAGCTCTGCCAGCTCTTTTTTTGTCATTTTTTAATGTAATTAACTCTATTTTTTAGACGTTATTTGGTGTAATAAATGCTACTAAAAGCTATGATATATTAATGGAGGAAGTAGTTCGGAATTTGATTTTCAATGGAATTCAGGAGGTTTTGTATAAACCCATATGCATTGACGTTCCGTTCTAAATTACTGTCGATATAATTTGACTTACAACTTTCAGTTGCCAAATTGTAAATGTTCCAGAAGTTGATAGTCCCATCTTTAGATTTAGAAAAATGAGCATCAGTATGGTAATCCCTTATGATAATATTCAACTGGGTATCATTTATCGCTAATGGAAATAACGTCTGTTTTTCTTCTTTACTTAAGTAAGGAAACAATTTCATCTTGCCAATCAAATGAGCAAACTGGATTTCTGTTAATGAATATTGAAACATTTTTTCCAAATTTATTAAATGCTCCTTCTTTTTATAGTTGTTAATCAGCTCGAAAATCTTGGCTTTTAATTCCAAAATAGAACTGACACGTAGATCTTCTTTGAGTCCATCAGTACTTATACAAAGATTAGTGCATACGGTATTTTGAAAGCCTACGAAAATTTTGAAACGTTCAAGCGATTTTTTACTGAAAAGGTTTTCTTGGTTGTAACTTCTCACTCCTCCAATGGTTAAATTGAGTCTGTTTCCATTGATAATTTCACTAATTTCAGGTATTTCAATTACAAAAGCCATACGTTCGTAATACAATGTCTTTTCGTGCTCTAACAATTCTTTTGCAGGCTTTGCAACAGCAGAAGGAATTCTACCTTTAATTTGATGACTTACCCTTATTTCAGGCTTTAAAACACCTTTATAGTCTAAAATTTCTTCGACAACTTCTTTAGTACTTTTGATAAATTCAAAATGGCTAATAGTTGATTCGTTGTCTTTAGCAAATACAGGAATAATGCATTCCGATTTGAGATGCTCTAAATCTACTTGTACAGTATTTGCTTCAATAAAGTTTCTTTTTGGAAATACTATGATTTCTTCCTCATCTATTACTTGATGGATTGGATTATTTAATACTAAATTCATTTTCTTGTGGATTAGGTTGTTGAATAATTTGTTCGTTTGAGATAATCTGATTGTTAAGACCTTCTAATGCTTCTTTACGTGCTACGATTATTGGATATAGTTCCTTACTTAAATGCGGATATTGAGCATAAATTATTTTTAAACTCTCGTCGGTTGTACAGGAATTGATTTCGTTTTTAATTTCATCTATAGAAATGCCGTCATTGCTCCATTCTATTAAACGTTTCCCAGTACTAGAGTTGATGATAAATTCTGGTTTTCCAGAAAATAATCCAGTTCTGTCTTTAGATGATTGCACAAGATGATTATCATTCAGGAATTCAAAGTTTACTGTAAGTTCATACTCGAATCCTTCTCTTGTAATCTCTTTCATTCCTAGTTTACTCACTTTGGTTTTACCATCAGAACCTTTATCGATGCTATAATCTACCTTTCTTCTGCTGGTAGTAATGATGTGGCATTTAGATAGAATAATGGCATCTATAAAAGCGTTATGTCTAGGAGTAACTTTAGCCCAGTCTTGGAATCTTCCGCCTAATTGTTCGTGTATTTCTAAACATCCTCCTTTTGATTGCCATTCGTGGCTGATACTGTCAATGATTATTACAGAAATGTCTGCTTCTTCACATACTTGGATGGCTTTAATATAGCGTTCAGGCATAAAAGGTTCCCCTAATGACAATACATTGAAATTTCCCAAATGAGAGTAAAGACTTGCAGAGTTGTTCTCTGTATCTATCAATGCAATCTTCTTCCAGTCGTTGGTCATTCCATACGCCATTAATAAGGCTGAATAGGTTTTACCAAACCCACTAGGACCAGATAATCCAATTCTTAATTTTACTTGATGTCTTTGAGCAATTTGTAATTTCATAATTTTTTATTATTAAGTATTAATTAAAAAGTTATATGACATACATTTTTAAAATAAAAAAAGGAACCCCATTGCTGAAGTTCCTTAATTATGTTGTCTAGTTTTGAGCTGTTTTAGTACACCTCTTCTGGTTTAACAACGTTATCATTAATGATAGCGTCTTCATCGGATAAATATTCATAACGATGAGTCATTTCTACAATTTCTCCTGTTGTTCGATCAGTATAGTCGTAAGGGTCAACTTCAACTTTTCTAATCTGTCCAGGAAGTTGAGTGCCAATTAATGACTTACACGTAATTTCGTTAAATGTACACGCAAGATTTGTGGTTTTTGCAGTAAGATAAGTTCTTCCACTTTCTTTACTTTTAACAGCTTCAACTCCACCTTGAACAACAAGTGAATAAAATTTTTCTCCATTTTCTTTTTGGAATGCCTTGTAATCTGTAATTGTAACCATAGTTTTTAGTAATTTATAGGATTAAACAAATGAATTAAAATCAGCAATAATTTGGATGTCGTATTTTTAAATATCCAAATGTCACTGGGCGGGTATATCCCAAAATTTGAATCAAGTGGGGATGCCTTTTCTGTTAGTTCATTTATTCGACCAAAAAAAAATTAAAAAAAATTAAAAAAGGCTCAACTTTATAGTGTAGAACCTTGTAGTAATTGTTATTATAGTAAAATTTAAAATGGCAAATCATCTAGTTCTTCATCTGTAAAACGGCAGGAGTCTAATTCTTTTTCTCGAACTTTATTGATGAATATGTCATCAACTTTAAACTTTAGACATAAACAAATATCTGTACAAACTCCATTTTCATTTTCAAAAATAATATCGCAATAGGTATTGGAATTGTTACCTATAAATGTATAACCACTAGCACCTATATTACAATGATAAGCATTACAACTTCCACTATGGGCTATTAAATGAGTGTCGTTGTTTTCTTTGAATTTGTTAAATTTTGAATTAATATCTTCTAAGAATTCTTCTCTTTTATCCTCACTTAAATAATTTTCAGTCAAGATTTCAAGCTGTTCCAGATCCATTTCAGAAATGGCTTTCACGATTAGTTCGTTACGACTTGAATCACTTTTGATGTAGGTAACATCACCCATTTCTAAAAGTTGTTCGATGAGAATTTTTTGTTCTGGAGTCATAATTGGATTTTTTAAAATGGCATCGTATCTAAGTAAACTTGATTTTCAGTTTCTTTAACCCTTATGCATAGCCTTGAATGCTTATGAACACTATCATATAAGTTATAATGTTTCATATTTTCTTCATCCTCCCAATTTGGCGTTTCAATCTTAAAACTCATTGGATCAACTGAATTAGACTTAGCGGTTATCAGCATTTTTTTAAAAAACCAATAGAATTTTTTTTTATCTGGAGCATCCGTAATAACTATTTCAGATTGTAAATAGGGTTTAAAAAGCTTTGCATCAAAACTTAAGCAAGATTCAATGAGTTTGTTTAGTATGATTTCTTTGGTGTACACTTCCATTGGTAAGTCCATATTATTTCGTGAACTAATATATGTGTTTAAAGGGTAGAATTTTGTTTTTTAGGAAAAGGTGTAATTGTTTTTAAATCAAGCTTTTTATCATAAATATTGTTAGAATAATTATTAAAATAACTGAACAACTTTTCATTATGACACATAATTTATTAAACAGTTTTGCCTTAATAAGGAGGTAAAATACTTTGTCTTTTAGTGAAGTTGATTTGAGCGTTAACAAAACATATAACTCCTAAAATCCAAGCTGTAATTCTTACATTTAGGACAGTAGTTATTCACCTGATTCAACTTCAAATCAAAATTTTGAAAAATGTATTTTCCTTCATTGTCTCCTTTGAGTTGTTCATCTGTGTAAAAAATGTAATCTGGATTATCTTTTTCTAACTTGTAATTTACACTTTCCAATTCTTCAGTAGTTTTGTCATACGCTGGTACTGGATTAAAAGTTTGAAAATCGAATCTCCCTCCTCCATATCTAAAACTTGTTTGGTAATTGCAAATTCTACAGTTTGCTTTTAAAACCTCTGCCATAGTATTGATTTTTTTTGATTTTTTAGTTCTATTAAATTTAAATTTTTCAAGTATAAAACCATCTTTAAATTAAGCCTAATCACGCAATATTGCCAAGCGGTTAGTGGCTGGTATTTAGCTTTATTCATCATTTTCTTTAAAAAACACTTTCGATAAAAATTTACCTAATAATACACCAACAATTACAATTATCGGATAAGCTCCATCTCCAAGTATGCTAATCACTGGCTGGCAAATTAGTATTGATACAACCATACATACAATTATTAAAATACATCCTAAAGCATTCTTACTATTATTATTTTCACTCATTAGTTTCTATTATAAAATTAATTTAGACTGAAATATTCTTTCCACATTGTTATACAGTATCATTGAGTATTCACAATTCGCTAAATTTTTAAATGTTTTGTAAGCCGATAGAAATTGATTAAAATATTGTGTTTTAAATTTATCAGTATCAAACTTTACAATTTGATTAAAATTTAATTGGGCTAAAAGGGAATCAATAAATTTTTTCTGATTAGATGTAAAATTCATATTAGTTTCCTGTTATTTTTTAATATTATCTCTAACGGTTTGATCACAATAGGTTTTGGGATTAAAAATTCGAGTTTTCGCATCAACCACTAATTTTCAAATATAAGACCATAGTTAAATTCAGCTAAGTGCACCAATGTATAATAACAGTTTCATAAATAGCCTTTTCATTATATAGATTCTGATTTCTAATCAGTACAAAATATATTACGACCTTTTAAAGTAAAGTAAAATTTACCTGAATCTATTCCTGAATTTGCCCCTGATTCAAAGATGTATAATAAATCACCTCCTTTTTTATCAAAGCATACTTTATAATTAAATTGCGGCACTTTATTATACTCATTTATGCCGTACAATTCTAAATAAAAAGTAGGTAACCACATTTCATAATAAAAACCACTATTATCAAAATCTGTAAGTTGTCTTTTTGAGGGGACTTTAATTGAAGTGTTATAATATGAATCGGTCCGGAATAAGGTATTATTATAAAAGGTGAATGCAAATTTCTCTTCACCACAATTTTTGGAAATATAACTTTTTGTGTAATCTGTTTTAAAATTTTGAGCACTTAATGAATAAATGCTTAGTGATAAAGCAAGTATGTTGATGATGATTTTCATATAATTATTTTTAAGGTTTATTTTATTTAGTATGAAGCGCTTGTGTAATCCCATTGTTTTAAATAACTATTGTATGTATAATAGCCTCTCATTTTACCAAAAGAATCATAAACCTCATATCGTTTTAAATATTCATTCCATTTTTTTGTTAACTGTTGTTGACCAGATTGATTGTATGTTTCGTTTTGATTTAAGTAAGAGTTATTCTTTTCATATCCTTGTTGTTTGCCAGAGGAATCGTAAGTTTCTGTTCTGTTTAAATATTGATTGTTTGTTTCATATTTAATAAGTTTGCCATAAGAATCATAATATTCTGTTCTGTTTAGATAAGCGTTTTCTTTAGCATATGCAACCATTTTCCCAGATGAATCATAAAATTCAGTTCGCTCTAAATAGCTATTGTATTTTTGAGTCAAATTTTGGCTAAAACTTGCAATTGTTGCCAATAAAAATGTTAGGGTAAAAATTATTTTTTTCATTTTGTATGTATTTTTGTTTTTGCTTACTATATTCAGTTTTCAGCCTCTCTGTTTTTATGTTTTCTTAAATTAAAATTTTACAATATTCAAATTGAAGTACAAGTAACTCCCAGAATCGTAATTCTATTTTGTGTTTGATTACTTCTATTGTTGTAAATGCTCCTGACTGTTTTTTCAGGAAGTCCCATAGTTCCATTTCCTTTTGAAGTTCCAGTATTATTTTTCCAATTGTATTTTACCATATAATTTGTTGAAGTGTCGTTTTTAGCCACATAAACGACATAATTTCCTATTGCGACAGAAATAAAATCCACACAAAATTTTCCTTGATTAACATAGGTAACGGATCCAAGTACCATTTGATTTGCTATTTCAAATTCCTTAAAAGATGGAAACATAGCACTTGCACAACTTCCAACACCTCCAATATAAGATTGTAAAGCATCAGCTTTAGTTTTTAGCTCTCTTAGTTGGCTAATTTCATAGGAAGTGTACTTATTTGTTTCCTTTAATTCTTCTTCAATTTCATCAGAAATAGAACCTGCATTGTTCATTAATTTTTTACACTTATATTCGTCCATTATATCTTCTCTGAAATCTTTAACAATGTAATTTAGCTCATTTTCAAAGTCAGATGGCGATTTTTTAATTTCGTCTAATGGAATAAATAGAAACAAGAGGAAGAATAATTTCATAATAATTTAGTTAAATGGCTGATTAACTGTATTTTTTAATTTTGATATTCAATTGTATATTGTACCTTTTCAACATTAAAATATAGACCATTAATGTTTTTATCGTTTTTTTCCAATAAAATATACTCGTAAATTTCATCAATTGTCTCCGGATTTTTAGTGGCTTTTAGGTCCAATAAATTAATTAAGAACCACTCAAATTGTACATTATTAATGTAATATGCCGTTTCTTTTGTTAATCCATCACCAGAATTCCTGACCACATTATGCATTATATCTAATTGATTAAAACAAATATTAATCTCATTTTGTCTTTTTAGTAAATCGAGGTTGTTTATTTTTCCCCATATATGATTAACATCAAATGGACTTTTTTCTAATATTTGATTTCTAAACTCTAATTGTTTTAAAATATTTTTAGAGTCTAATTTATCTTCATTTTTTTCATACTTTGCTATACTATCTGTCAATGACTTATACCGAAAATTTTTAAAATTATCTTGAAAAGCAAAACCATAATATAAGTGTTCACATTGTTTTAATGTCATTGATTTATCACCTTTTCTATATCTTTCCAATAAGGAAGTGTAATAATATTCAGAATTTTCATCTTTAATATTTTTTTCAATAAGTTCATAGTCGGGTTTCTGTTGAGAGAAAACAACTGTTGTGAAAAGAATAAAAAAAGCCTGTGCATATTGTTTTATCATATCGTTTTAAATATTTATTTTTTAAAAGTTTTTCAAATATAAGCAAATATGCCTACTTCATAATTAGTTTATTCAACGAATTTTATTTCGTGGATAATCAAGATAAAAAAAGCATATTAATTAGTTTTGGTGGAAATCTTCGACAACTTCGTTTAGCAAAAGGATTAACCCAAGAACAGCTTGCAAATGAACTTGGTGTTGAAATTTCTCAAATCAGCAGAATTGAAAGAGGTGTTATTAATACCTCTATTACAACTTTATATGCTATTTCCAAAGCCTTAGAAATTGATGTTTCTGAATTCTTTGTTTTTGATGCAAACTAACTATTGTGAATTCTAGTCAAATTTAATTTATTGAATTTGATTTGTTTTACGGTTTACCGTAATCAAATATTTTTTATTTACAATCGTTTAAAATATTTTAATTCGTCATCATTGTATTGATTTACCACTACCAATTCATCTTTTGTCAGGGAAACAATTTTTTACTCACTCTCGATAATTTTCATTGCAATAGAGTCTATTAAATCTAAAAAACGTGAAGATACTTTGTCCCACGAATTTTGTGCTGCAATACTTGCAGATTTATATCCCAAAGTATTATTCTTCATATCCTCGCCAACAAACGGAAATTCATAAATTTTCTTTTCCGAATGCAAGTTATCAACCAGAGAAATGTCTAAATAACTGGTTCCAATCCAGTAACCTTGAGCAGTAGTATTATTTTGAATTAATGGTTGCGAAACCATCGCAGTTGACACAGCACTCCCCCAATATGTTGAAACGCTACTGCTAACTGCAGTAATTTGATTGGTATAGGTTTGGTATTGAATACTCCTTATTCCAAATTTCGCACCAATTTCTTTGATGTTAATTTTAATAGCTACACTATTATCATCTGTTTTGTCAAAGTATGATTTGAAAGTAATGTTGTTGCCATATATTGCTTTCAGTCCATTTTGTAAAGATTCAATTACTTGTTGACTGTTTTCTGTTGTTTTTCGAGAATCCCTGAAGGAAATTATTATCGGTTTACGTAACCTAAAATCTTGTCTTAAGCTTCCTTGTATTGTTGGGATAATCGTTCTGTTTGTCTGGCAAGAAAAACATATTAAAAGTACCAGTGCAAGAAGTATTGTTTTTTTCATATTTTATGGGTTTGTTAGTTTTTATAAGACTGTTGTTTTGCAAATCTAAAATAATTTTCGACTTATAAGTCGAGTAGTGAAAGTAATTTTGATTTAGTCATTTGTTTTCTTTGTTCAATGCAGAAGCATCTAGAACAGATAGAACTTGAATTAGTCAAAAGAATATACAAAGAGTTCCTTGTAAAATTCAATGGGAATAAATCTGAGTTTGCCAGAATTGCACTATGTTCAGAAACTACTGTGAGAAGAGTATTTAGGAATGAACAAAGAATGACTGTTAATTTATTATTGAGATTTTGTTTTGCTTTAGGAAAAGATGTAAATGAAATTTTTGAAGGAATAAATATTTTAGATGAAAAATGAGCCTAAAACTTATTCTTAGACTCATTTATATTATTTCAATTTATCTTTAAGATTTTTCATTGCTTCACTAACTTTCTTCTGCACTACCTTCCCGTAACTTTCTTGTGTAATCACCATATTGGAATGACCCAGTAGTTCTGATACAATTTCCATTGGAACATCGTTAAAAAGCAGAACAGTAGACGCAAACGTTTTCCTTGCAATGTGGTGAGTAAGCCGTTTTTCAATTCCTGTTATATCTGCAATCTCTTTGAGATAAGAGTTGAATTTCTGATTACTTATAGATGGGAACACGAGATTATTGGCATTTGAATATTTATCAATGATTTCTTGTGCTTTAGGCAGAATTGGAATGGAGATTTGACGCTGTGTTTTTTCACGTTTCATCTGAATCCAATTAACATCGTCAAAACCTATTTGGATATTCTGTTTCTCAAGATTTGACATTTCATTATATGCTAATCCTGTGTAACAACAGAAAATGAATAAGTCTTGAATAGTGCTTAATCTTTTTTGTTGCACTACGGCTTCTTCAAGGGTTTTAAGTTCTTCTGTAGTAAGAAATATAACGGTTTTACGGACTGTTTTGGACTTGTGAAGTATAAATGGATCTCTATCTAAATAGCCTTCTGAAATGGCTTGTTTAATAGGCTTTCTAAGCCTTTGAATGGTTTTGTTGATAGTGATTTGCTCTTGTTTCTTCTCGGTCTTTAAATAGTAGTCAAAATCATCCAGAAACTGTAGGCTCAATTCTTCTAGAGGGTAATCCACTTTTTTAAATTTCCATTTCAGGAATGCTTCCAAATGGTTTCCCACATAAACGAATTTATTATAGGTGTTGTCTTTAATTTCTAAACCTACGAGTTTTTTAATTTTGGAAAGATACTTTTTGTAATAGGAGAGGACATACTCCTTCTTTTTGATTTCTACACCAATATATTTATTATAGATGTTATCAAGAGTGCAATCTGCGCCTTGTAGTTGAAAAACTAATGCGATGTTGTTTATCTTGATTTGAATTTGCTCAATTTGAGCGTTAATAAATTTGTAGTTGGCATCTTGAGCGTTTACTTTTTGAAGTTTATTTTCCCAGTAGTTTGGGTTTACAAAAAGTCCTGTAGTAAATTGTTTGCGTTCTTTGTTGAGAGTGATTCTACAATTAAGAGGGCATAATCCCTTTTGATTAGTTTTGTTTGCGCTAATTACAAACAGAATTGTGATTTTTTCTTGGTGCATGTTTCCAATTGATTTTGAGTTAAACAATTGGCATAACAATTTGGAATTTTAAAATGGGTACCTCGAGATTTTCGATGGGTACCGCAATGGGTACCTTTTTTTATCAAAAAACCTGTCAAAGTTGTCAAATGACAAAATATCCATTTTTCAATAAAACAACGTGAAGTGCTGATTTCATTATAGCCTTAAAACAAAAAAGACCTTACATCACTGTAAAGTCTTTTTAAAAAGCTCCCTCTCTTGGGCTCGAACCAAGGACCCTCTGATTAACAGTCAGATGCTCTAACCAACTGAGCTAAGAAGGAAACTGTATATTTTTATTCTGGTAAGGAATGAACGTTTTTGTGTGCTTATTAGTGAGGTTTGTTTCACTTGTAAAGCGGTGCAAAGATAGGGCTTAATTTGATTTCTGCAAGCAAAAATAAAATTTTTTTTATTTTTTTTTACTTCCCAAGAATTGCCTTGTAAATGTCGTTTCCATTAGCAAATAGTAACAGTGTTATAAGTAATACGAAACCAACCATTTGTGCATTCTCTAAGAATTTATCACTTGGTTTTTTACCACTAACAATTTCATATAATAAAAACATCACATGGCCACCATCAAGTGCTGGAATAGGCAATAAGTTCATTACACCAAGCATAATTGATAACAAAGCGGTAATCGTCCAGAAAACTTCCCAGCTCCAAGTATTAGGAAAAATGTCAAATATAGCTTTAAATCCACCTACTTGTTTGTAAGCACCGGTACTTGGACTGAAAATCATTTTCAGTTGTTTTCCGTACCCTACTAATTGGTCTTTTCCTTTTGTTAATCCTACAGGGATTGATTCTAAAAGTCCAAACTCTTGTTTGCTTACTTTATAGTATCCTAATTTTTCAAGTGAAGCCATTCCTAAACCTCCAATTTGTACCCCTAGTTTTCCATCTTTGGAAACGGTAACGGGCACTTGTACTTCTTTTTGATTTCTTAAAACAGTAGCGTTAATGGTTTTGTTTTTATTGTTTTCCAAAACTGTTTTGGCCTGGTCAAAGTATTTCGTTGTTTGACCATTAAGTGCAATAACAATATCTTTGGGTTGTAACGCAGTATTTTTAGAATCTGCAGCTACGGCTCCAATAACAAATGGCATTCTGATAGACACTAATGGTGCTTTTTCTTGTTTTGATAATTGATCCACAAAATCATTTGGAATTGTTATAGACTGCTCAGTTCCATTTCTTTCAATAAGAACTTGTTTTCCCATCACCACCTTGGCATTGATGTCATTGTCAAAACGTTCTACTTTTTCGCCATCTATCGATAGGATTCTGTCGCCCGTTTTGAAACCTGCATTTTGCATGGCTTTATTTTCGATCAAAAGACCGTCTTTCAAATCGGAGTTAGCAATATAGGTATCGCCATAAGCAAATGCCATTCCGATGTAAATAATGAATGCCAAAATGAAATTCACAGTAACACCGCCAAGCATAATAATCAAACGTTGCCAAGCCGGTTTAGAACGAAATTCCCATGGTTGAGGTGGTAAAGCCATTTGTTCCTTGTCCATGCTCTCGTCAATCATTCCGGAAATTTTCACATAACCACCCAAAGGCAACCAACCGATACCGTATTCAGTTTCGCCAATTTTCTTTTTTAGAAGGGAATATTTAACATCAAAAAACAAATAAAATTTTTCGACTCTGGTTTTAAATAATTTTGCAGGAATAAAATGTCCTAATTCGTGAAGTATAATAAGTAATGATAAGCTCAATAAAAATTGAGAAAGCTTGATAACTATGTCCATTTTTTAATTTTAGTTCTTTTACAACTTACAAAAGTAAGGTTTTCTATTTGTTTAATTTACAATAATTGTTCCATACCGTTTTAAATGTTTGTTAATTAATTAAATTTCAATTTTTCCTTTCGGTTATGTCCCGTAACTTTACTTTTTCAGGAAATGTTGTGAAACAGTAAAGTATAATTTAAACCATATAAGAAATGGAAGTTCACATAAGCCATAATGGAAACTAAAACTTAAATGAACTTCCATTTCTTATAGGTTTAAAAATAAGGAGTATATGCTTTTTTCAAACAAATCCTGTCGGACTACTTTCTTAGAAAATCATTTTTAAATTAAACTTCATACAAATGGCAGCACAGTTATTTTCACCACTTCAAATAAAAAACACCACCCTTAAAAACAGAATTGTTATTTCACCCATGTGCCAATATTCGGCAACTGATGGTTTTGCCAATGACTGGCATCTCGTACATCTGGGAAGTCGTGCTAGTGGAGGTGCAGGATTAATTATTCAGGAAGCGACTGCGGTTTCTCCCGAAGGTAGAATTTCTCCTGGTGATTTGGGACTTTGGAAAGACGAACAAATTGAAAAAATGCAAGCGATTAATCGTTTTATTGTGAGTCAAAATTCAATTCCCGGAATCCAATTGGCGCATGCCGGAAGAAAAGCAAGTGCAGCTGCACCTTGGGAAGGGGGCAGAAAATTAGATGAAAGCCAAGGCGGTTGGGATACTGTAGCGCCAAGTGCTGTCGCGTATCATGATAATGAAAAAGCACCAATCGCGTTAGACAAATTAGGAATTCAAAAAGTAATTTCCGATTTTAAAGCGACTGCTAAAAGAGCCGTTCAAGCGGGTTTTCAAGTACTGGAAATTCATGCAGCTCACGGATATTTGTTGGATCAGTTTCTTTCGCCTTTGTCAAATTTTAGAACGGACGAATACGGCGGAAGTTTCGAAAACCGAATCCGTTTTACGTTAGATATTGTGGAAGCAGTGCAATCGGAATGGCCAGAAAACTTGCCCTTGTTTGTTAGAATTTCTGCTACGGATTGGGCGGAAGGCGGTTGGAACATCGAAGAATCAGTACAGCTTTCGAAAATACTAAAAGAAAAAGGAGTAGATTTAATTGATGTTTCTTCGGGTGGATTGGTGTCACACCAACAAATTCCGTTAGGGCCTAGTTACCAAGTTCCTTTTGCGGAAAGAATAAAAAAAGAAACTGCAATAATGACAGGTGCCGTAGGTTTAATCACAGCATCCGGTCAAGCGGAAGAAATAATTGCAACCGGAAAAGCAGATTTGGTTTTGTTTGCAAGAGAATCACTTAGAAACCCTAATTTAGGATTGACATTCGCCCAGGAACTTCAGGTAGATATTCAATGGCCAAAACAATATGAAAGAGCAAAAATTAAATAAAATGCAAACACGAAATTTAAAGAAAGTGGTTGGACTTTGATAAAGAGTTGCGAACTCTGAAAATACGCAGTGATGAAATGTGTTTATCAAAGAGGACAATAAAAAATAAATTTTCTATTACACTAATCTGCTGAATCTGCAAAATCTGCATGAAAATTTTTAGCACGCAGATTTTGCAGATTCAGCAGATTTTATAAACCATAATACTATTTCGAATTCTTAACCAAACATTTGAAAAGAGTTAGATAGAATTTCACAAATTAACACGAATTATTTTTTACCAAATTTTAAAGCAAAAATTAATTAGCAATTATTCTGCTATTTCTTCAATGAACTTACATTCCTTAATATGGTTCAAAATTTAACCACCTAAGGAATGTAAGTTCGTGTGAGTTTTAAATTAAAAGTTATAAATTCGTGTTCGACTAAAAAAAAACAGCACATGCAAAAAATAAGAACAGCTTTACTTTCCTACGGAATGTCTGGAAAAGTATTCCACGCTCCGTTTATATCATTTCACCCAGGATTTGAACTGATTGGTTCATGGGAAAGAAGTAAAAAATTAATACGGGAAGATTACCCATCGGTTAAAAGTTATGCCACAATGGAAGCTTTGCTCGAAGACGATGTCGATTTGGTGATAGTAAATACGCCTGTGGATACGCATTATGAATATGCCAAAAAAGTATTGCTTGCCGGAAAACATGCCATTGTTGAAAAAGCATTTACCACTACCGTTGCCCAAGCACAGGAATTAGCTGCTTTGGCAAAAGAAAGAGGAGTAAAGCTGGCCGTTTTTCAAAACAGAAGATGGGACAGCGATTTCAAAACCGTACAGAAAATTATTTTAGAGAAAAAATTGGGAAAAATCGTGGAAGCCGAATTCCATTTTGATCGCTACAATCCTCTTCTGAGTCCAAAATCGCATAAAGAAACTGCCAATTCCGGAGCAGGAATTCTAAAGGACTTAGGGCCGCATTTAATTGATCAGGCCTTGTGTTTATTTGGTTTGCCTGAATCTGTTTTTGCTGATATCAGAATTACTAGAGAACATTCTTTAGTAGATGATTATATAGATATCTTGTTGTATTACCCTGATTTCCGTGTCCGATTAAAAGCGAGTTTTTTTGTCAGAGAAGCCGTTCCGTCTTTTATGATTCACGGAAAAAAAGGTTCTTTCCTGAAACCGCGCGGCGATGTGCAGGAAGACGATTTAAAACTTGGAAAAAAACCGAATCTCGACACTTGGGGGAAAGAACCTAAGAGCAAAGAAGGCACTTTGCATACTGAAATTGATAACGACATCTTTAACGTCAAAGTGGAAACACTTCAAGGTAATTATTACGATTATTTTGATGGCGTTTACAATTCCATATCAAATGATACACCTGAGCCGGTAACAGCCCAAGATGGAGTTCATGTCATGCAAATTATTGAAGCGGCAATACAAAGTAGCGTCCAAAAGCGAGTAATTGATTTGTAGGTTTCACCAATGAATGTGAAAACTAACCGCAAATTCACCAATTTAAAACCTGCAGATGAATAGGTAAATTTGCGGTTATCACTTTTTAAGTTGTAGTAAATCCCCTTCTTTTTTATAAACAATAACGATATATTTTTGACGTAATGCATTGTTTAGACATGATGAACGATTGCTTTTTGTACTTTTGACACTATGAAATTCTAAAACTAATTCTTTTGATAGATTTAAACTTTTTAGGCAGATTCAAAGCGAAGGGAAAATACAAGAAAACGTATAAAGACGCAAAGATTTCTTATTTGAACAGAATTCGATGGGCTGTATCGCTGTTTTATTTTGGCTTGGGTTTGTGTTTTGCTTCTTGGGCGAGCCGAATTCCAGATATTAAAACGGCATTGCATTTAAGTGAAGGCGATTTAGGCAGTATTTTATTTGCATTACCATTAGGACAACTGGCAGCAATGCCCTTTTCAGGTAAATTAGTAACCCGTTTCGGAAGTCATCGTACGCTAATAATTGGATTATTAGGGTATGTATTTAGTCTGATAAATCTCGGTTTAGCTGTTCAGACATGGCAACTGTCTTTAGGTTTATTTGTGTTTGGAATATTCGGTAATTTTTCAAATATATCTGTTAACACTCAAGGGGTTTATACTGAGGGACTTTTCAAAAGAACTATCATGTCCTCTTTTCATGGCATGTGGAGTTTAGCAGGATTTACTGGTGCTTTGGTAGGATTGGCAATGTTAGCATTAGAGCTTACGCCATACCAACATTTTTTAATTGTTGCGGCAATCGTACTTTTGTTGGTTGCTCTTAATTTCAAATTCCTGATAAAAGCCAAAGAAATCGTCAAAACCGAAAAGAAAAAATTATTTACAAAACCAGATACCACACTGATTTGGTTAGGAGTAATTGGTTTTTGTTGCATGGCCAGCGAAGGAGTCATGTTTGACTGGAGCGGCGTTTATTTCAAAGATGTTGTCAAAGCGCCCGGACCATTGGTGATTTTGGGATATACTTCTTTTATGATTATGATGGCAAGTGGTCGATTTTTTGGAGATGGCTTGAGTCATAAATTTGGACGAAAAAAAGTGATGCAAATTAGCGGTTGTATGATTTCGGTAGGGTTATTTACCGCTGTATTTTTCCCGTTCATAATTCCGTCAACCATTGCTTTTATGTTTGTGGGATTAGGAGTTTCAACTATTATACCAACCCTTTATAGCATCGCAGGGAAACATCCAACTATCCCAACAGGCGAAGCCTTAACAGCTGTTTCCAGCGTAAGTTTCCTTGGGTTTTTAATGGGCCCACCCATAATTGGTTACATAGCCGAGGCATTTAGTTTGCGATTTTCATTCGCCTTCATTGGTATTTTTGGATTCTTCATTGCACTAATGGTTTCCAGAATCAAGGCAATTCAAGATTAGTTTTTTTAGAAGCACAACATCCCCGTTTTATAAGAATACCTACACCCGCTGTACGCAGTATCTTTTATTCCATCCCGAAGTTTCGGGACGGAATAAAAGGATACTTGCTGCCATCGGGGCTATTGATTCCATTTTTAATTTCTTAGGATATTTTCAGACTGCATGAGTTTTAAAAATCATAAGATTTTTTTTATAAAAAAATTATAAGTTAATAGTTTTTTTCCTATTTTTAACATTAGAATTAAAAATAGAAAGCTATTTAAATTTAGTTTAAAATTCTAATACCACGCTTTTCAGCAGAATCTTATTCGGTCTCAAAATACCACTTTCCAAAAACATTTTTTTCGTTTTTTCTGATTCTTTATTCTATTTAAAGATAATCTGTGCTGTGTTCAAAAAAATCATAATTATCCGTAATGTTGATTGTTAAAGAACTGTATTTGATTAAGTCGAAATAGAATAAAGAATTTTTATTCATTGGCATATCCTAATTCGCTCAAAAATACCTCAATACGCTTATGAAAAAAATTACCCTAATTGTCTTCTTTTTTGTTTCAATACCTTTTGCTTTTGCACAGCAAGAAACAGGTATTTCCGGAAAAGTTATCGATTCCAAAACACAACAACCGGTAGCATCTGTCGTAGTTACGATTCAAAATACAAATTTAATGCAGTTGACAACAGCTGACGGAAAGTTTAGATTTGAAAACGCTTTATCAGGCGATCAATATATTTTGTTTCACAGTCAGGGTTACAAAGACGCCTTATTTCCAGTTGAAATCATAGCGGGACAAATCCTTGATTTAGATACAATACTATTAGAAGAAGATCAAACTTCAGAACAGCAAACCAGTTTAATAGCACTTTCCGAAAGTGATTTGAGTGATGACAACAGCGGCTCCGAAAGCACGTCCGGACTTTTACAATCCTCCAAAGATGCTTTTCAGCAAGCGGCGGCGTTCAATTGGGGACAAGCCCGTTTTAGGATTCGGGGATTGGATAGCGAACATTCCACGATGATGATTAATGGCGTTTCCATGAATAAATTGTACGATGGCAGACCACAATGGGGTGATTGGGGCGGACTGAACGATGCACTCCGAAATCAGGAATTTTCCATAGGAACCGCTCCTTCGGATTATACTTTTGGCGGAATATTAGGTACTCAGGAAATCAATACAAGAGCATCTATCTACAGAGTAGGTTCCAGAATTTCATTTTCTGGAACTAATACCAATTACAGTTGGCGCATGATGGGAATCTATGCTTCAGGAATGAATAATAAAGGTTGGGCATTTGTAGTTTCGGCAGGAAAACGCTGGACACAAGAAGGGTATTTTGAAGGAACAAATTATGATGCCAATTCAGCATTTATAAGTGTCGAAAAAAAACTAAACGAGAATCATTCGCTCAATTTCACAGCTTTTTACACACCAAATTCAAGAGGGAAGAATTCTCCAAATACCACCGAAGTTACCCAATTGACCAACGGAAATTACAATTCTTATTGGGGTTTTCAAGATGGAAATAAGAGAAATTCAAGAATGAAAACCATCGAAGAACCTATTTTGATGCTGAATCATTATTTTAAACTCAATGACAAGACAAATCTAACTACCAGCTTGATGTATCAATTTGGAAAAATTGGTAACAGCAACATCGATTATCAAAATGCGAATAGTCCAGATCCTACCTATTATAGAAAACTGCCAAGTTATTACAGTTCGCATTTCGATTCAGATAACGGGGAATTTTCAGGGGAATTCACACCGGATTTAGAGAATGCGGAGAAAAGCAAAGAACAGTTTTTAGCCAATCAGCAAATCGATTGGAAAGCGATGTACCAAGCCAATCAAAACCCGATTGTAGATGCAAATGGAACGATTTCAGGTTATGAACCGGCCAAAAGCAAGTATGTTTTGTATGAAGACCGAACCGATGATAAAACAATCGTGGCGACTTCTACATTCAATACACAACTCACCGAAAGTGTTATTTTGAATGCTGGTGGTTCTTTCAAAAACCTAAAATCACATAATTATCAAAAGCTTTTAGACTTGTTAGGCGGTGCTTATTTTGAAGACATTGATGGGTTTTATAATGGAAACCAATCCCAATCTGACTTGAATAATCCCAATAGGCAAGTAGTCGTTGGCGATGCATACGGATACAATTATAATTATGTTGCCAACACGCTGGATGCCTTTACACAATTCAAATTTTCGTACAATAAAGTAGATTTTTATCTGGCTCAAAGTTTTTCAAGTGTCAATTATCAAAGGGAAGGCTTGTATAAAAACGGGATTTACGAAACCAATTCCTATGGAAAAAGTGAGAAAGCAACATTTGAAAATTTTGGTTTCAAAGGAGGATTGACCTACAAAATATCTGGAAGACAATTGTTGATTTTTAACGGAGCACATTTGACAAAAGCGCCAACAATCAGGAATACATTTCCCAATTTTCGACTGAATAATAGGATTGTTGATGAACTGGAAAGTGAAAATATCAGTAGTTTGGATGCGAGTTATAGTTATCGTTCTCCAAAATTCAAAGCGAGACTTACCGCTTTTTATACATTGATAAAAAATGCGACACAAACGTCATTCTTTTACGCTGAAGGAATTTTTGACGATGGTGCGGGGTATAACAACACCAGCGCATTTGTGAGTCAGACGCTAACGCATTTGAACAAGAAAAATTTAGGTGCTGAATTAAGTCTGGAATATCAGATGAATTCAACCTTGAAAACCACTTTTTCGGCAGCTTTTGGGGAATATACATTTGATAGTAATCCAAATGTAATGGTGACCAATGATGCCGAAGCTTCGGTAGAAAACACAAATCCCGTTTTTGATTTTGGAACTGCAGCATTGAAAAACTACAAACAACCGGGCTCGCCACAACAAGCCTATTCGTTGGGGATTGAATATCGAGATCCTAAGTTTTGGTGGATTGGTGTTAATATTAATTATTTGGCAAACAGTTATATTGATGTCTCTCCCATAGCCAGAACGGATCAGTTTTTTATTAATCCTGCCAGCGGATTTTCCTTTCCGGAAGCAACGGAGGAAAGAGCCAGGGAACTATTGCAACAGAAAAAATTTGATCCCACGACCTTGTTAAATCTTACGGGCGGAAAATCTTGGAGAATCTACGGGAAGAATGTTGGGCTTTTTGCCAGCATCAATAATGTGCTCGATGTGACTTACAAAACGGGTGGTTATGAGCAAGCCAGAAATGCTAATTTCAGGCAACGTAATCAGGATGTTTCCAGCGGCACACCATCTTTTGGCAACAAATATTTTTACGGTTATGGAAGAACTTATTTCGTAAATATTGCCATCAATTTATAAATAAAAACGTATCACGCAATGAACGTAAAACAATTAATATATTCCAAAATTTATAGGATCTCAAAAAGCTACTGAAATGTTTGAACCATATAAGAAATATAAGGTCATGTAAGTAGCAGATTTTGGAGAAATCATTTTTAACAATAAATAGTCATCTATGAAACCAATTTTCAATTCCCTGTTTTTTTCTATTACAATCGCTTTCTTTTTTACAAGCTGCGTAAATGATGACGTTGCTATTCCTAAATTAACTTGTACGCAACCTGATTTAACGGTAAGCCGAACCGTTGCAGAAGTTAGGGAAAATGCCAATGCAATCGTGACACAATATTCTTATGACGACATCATAGAAGCTTATGTAGTTTCCAGTGATGAATCGGGAAATTTTTTCAAGTCGATTTCTTTTCAGACTTTGGCAACAGCCACAGCACCAGCAATAGGATTTAGTGTTCCCGTGGATGCGACAAATTCGTACATTGATTACAGACTGGGTAATAAAGTATATATAAAGTTGAAAGACCAATACACGGATGTTTTATTTGGTGGCATGCGTATAGGTAACATTTTTGTGAATTCTTATAATGAAGGTGGAGTGGGGCGACTTTCGCAAAATGAGTATAAAAAAGTGTTGAACGCTTCGTGTACGAATGTTGGCGAGGATGTTTTGGTTCGGTCTCTGTCAATGTCAGAATTGCTGAACGATTCTAATTTGAATACGTTGGTTGAGTTGTCTGATGTTCAGTTTACAGCCGCTGCAATAGGACGTCATTATTTTGAAGAAACTAATAATGTGGGTGGTGCGACGAATTGGGGTTTGATGGATAAATTGGGAAATCAAGTCTATTTTAGAACCAGTAGTTTCGCTGATTTTTCAAGTAATTTGGTTCCTAATGGAAGCGGTAAAGTAAGAGGGATTTTGACGAAATACGGAACCGATTACCAACTATTACCGCGCTCTGAAAAAGATGTTGTGATGACCGGAACCAGAGCAGTTCCTTTTTTCTCAGAAGATTTTGAAACGGTTGAAAACAATGTTAAATTAAATCTTCCCGGCTGGGCGAATATTGTCCAAAAAGGAACGCTTTTCTGGAAAGGCACAGTCTATTCCGGAAACGGTTATGCCGAATTTAATATCATAGGAACCAAAGTCGTTTCGAATGTGGCTTGGTTGATTTCGCCAAAAATTGATATGGATGTCCACACTACTGAAATCTTGACTTTCAGAGCTGCTCAACACCATTTAGACGTTGATTCCCAGTTAAATTCTCTGGAAGTTTATGTTTCCAGTAATTTTGACGGGTTGAATGTTACTACCGCGACTTGGATTCAGGTTTTGGCGAAATTACCAAAACAAGCCACGCCTTGGTATCAATTTATAGGAAGTGGCGCAGTAGATTTGTCCTCGTACAAAGGTAAAATCAACATTGCTTTTAAATATACCGGTTCAGGGAAAAATCTTGCTTTGGATGGTGCTTTTCAAGTAGATGATGTTCAGGTTTTTGGTGATAAATGATTTTTGTTTAAAAGAAAAGAGCGGATATGATTTTTCGCTGTAGCCACAGTCGCATTTTTATTATATTTGCCTTCTTTAAATAAATTTTACTATGAAAAAAATCCTTTTTGCACTAGCTTTAATTCTTTGTATGTCTTGTTCAAAAGACAAAGAAGTGGACTATGTTGCCCAAAATGAACAAGATATTATTGCATATATTGCAAAAAATAATTTAACAGCCCAAAGAAGCGATTCAGGATTGTATTATGTGATTAATGAAGCAGGTGATGGAGAACAACCTACCGCAACCTCGAATGTGACAGTCGCTTACAAAGGTTATTTCACCAATGGATCTGTATTTGATGAAAGTAAAGCAGAAGGAATTTCATTTGGATTGAATCAAGTAATAAAAGGCTGGACGGAAGGTATCCCTTATTTTAAAGAAGGCGGAAGCGGAATTCTTTTAGTTCCTGCTCATCTTGGTTATGGAAATAATGATTACAGTAGTATTCCCGGAGGTTCTGTACTTATTTTTGAGGTTAAACTTATTTCCGTGAATTAGAAACTTGTTTTCTTTCACAATAATACTAAAATAAAAAGGCTGTCTATTTCGGACAGCCTTTTGTAGTTAATTATTTTTTGATTTCAACGATGCTTATGGCATAACCTCCACCCGGAGCACTAAGCTGTGCCAGTTTTGATTTGTTGGTCACTGTCATTTTACGAATCGTATAGGCTTGCGGATTGGTTTTATAATGTGCATCTTTTGCATCAGCATAAATCGTGGCCATATATTTTTTTCCTTTTTCCAAGAAATCAAATTTGATTGTTGAGGTACGAGAAGTATCGCCATTTACATTACCGATAAACCAATTATTAGTCACTTTTGCTTTACGCGCAACGGTAACATATTGACCTGGTTCTGCTTCAAGGTATTTGCTGTCAGTCCAATCTACCGCTACATCTTTGATAAACTGGAAAGCATCTGGAAAGCGATCGTAATTTTCAATTAAATCAGCTGCCATCTGCAACGGGCTGTACATCGTTACATACAAAGCCAATTGATTGGCAATCGTACTGTTAACATGGGAATTGTTACCAGGATTAATTTTGCTTATATCCATTTCAAAAATTCCCGGAGTATAATCCATCGGTCCACCTACTAAACGTGTAAAAGGCAATACCGTTACGTGATTTGGTTTAGAACCTCCAAAAGCTTGATATTCGGTTCCTCTTGCCGCTTCGTTACCAATTAAATTTGGATACGTTCTACAAATACCCGTTGGACGAATAGCCTCGTGTGCATTCAACATAATTTTATATTCGGCTGCTTTTTCGACAGCATACTGATAATGATTGACAATCCATTGGCTGTAATGGTTTTCGCCTCTTGGCAAAATATCACCTACATAACCACTTTTTACGGCATCATATCCATTGTCATTCATAAATTGATATGCTTTATCCATGTGACGCTCGTAATTACGCACAGAACCCGAAGTTTCATGATGCATAATCATTTTTACGCCTTTTGATTTAGCATATTCATGCAATCCTTTGACATCAAAATCTGGATATGGAGTTAAAAAATCAAAAACATAATCTTTGGAGTGACCAAACCAGTCTTCCCAACCTTCATTCCAGCCTTCGACCAAAACGGCATCAAAACCGTTTTTGGCTGCAAAATCAATATATTTCTTCACATTAGTGTTATTAGCACCATGTTTCCCATTGGGTTTAGATTTTGAAAAATCAGTCACGCCAAGTTGTATCGTAGGGAATTCATCCGTATACGCCCAAGAACTTTTTCCGGTGATCATTTCCCACCAAACACCCACATATTTAACGGGTTTTATCCACGAAGTGTCTTCAATTTTACAAGGGTCATTCAAATTCAACGTCATTTTTGAAGCCAAAATTTCTCTCGCGTCATCACTAACAATTATGGTACGCCATGGCGAATGGTTTGGGGCCTGCATATATCCTTTGTCACCTTTGGCATCTGGTGTCAACCAAGATTCAAAGACCATATTTTTATCATCCAGATTCAAGTGCATGCAAGAATAATTGATTAATGCCGCTTCGTGCAAATTGATATACAATCCGTCACCTGTTTTTAGCATTAGCGAAGTCTGAACTCCTGTTGTAGAAAATGACTTTTGAGAAACATTTGCAGTAGTTGCTTTTTCAGTAAGTCCTCTAATTTCAGACAATTTTGAGGTAGTATAATCATATTCTTGAGTATCATAATCACCCGGAATCCAAAATGCGGTATGATCGCCTGCCATGGCAAACTGGGTTCTTTCTTCCTTGATTACAAAATAAGTAAGATTTTTTTGCGAAGGAAACTCATAACGGAATCCTAAACCATCGTCAAACAAACGAAAACGAATAACAATTTGTCTGTCGGTTTCTTTTTGATTTAATGTTACTGCCAATTCGTTATAATGATTGCGAATTGAGGCTACTTCTCCCCAAACTGGTTTCCAGCTTTCATCAAAAGTTGTAGTTTTAGTTTCAACAACAGTGAAATCATTTAATAACGATTTTTTGTCATTTTTTAACTCAAGACCCAATTTACTTGGTTTTACAACCGCTTTACTTTTGTAGTTTAAACTGTAACTTGGAGTTCCGTCATTTTGCAAGGAGAACTCCATTACAAATTTTCCATTGGGTGATTTTAACTGCTGCGATTTTGCAGGGCTAAAAAAAGCGAGCCACACTAGGGCTGTGAAAAGAAATTGCTTCATTTTTTAAATAGAATTTAATAAATTAATTTTTTCAGGTTTGCTAATAGTTGATGAATTTCACGAAATCGATTTATAGAAAAACGCAACGTTTTCCAGATTTCGAGAAAGTAAAAGTAAACGCTTTACACGCTACATATTTTTATCATTCTAAAAAAGTAGATTAAATTTTTGTTTTTAACATGCAAGATATTGAATAACTGTTTATTATGTAAATTTTGTGCCTGAAAAAAGTGGTAGATTTATAATAAAAAAGAAGTCTTCAAGATTGTTTTAATCCCAAAGACCTCCTTAAAAAATAGAATTTTTCTATTTTAAATTGGTTCCGATTCGCATTACTTTAGCTTCAAAATCTTCCCGTGGACCTGCTGCTTTGTTTTTGAGTTGCGAACGGTAATTGTAAATAGTGGATACGGAATACCGAAGAAATGTCGAAATTTTTGCGCTGTCCTTAATGCCCAAACGGATGAGTGCAAAGATTCTTAATTCCGTATTCAGGAGTTCGCCTTCCTTCAATTGTGTTACTTCGTCATCAATCAATAAAGCGCTGAATTCTGGTATGAAATTAGGAAAAAGTTGCAAGAACGTTTTGTCGAAATTGGTATAAAACTCCTTGAGCTCCTTTTCGACAAACTGTTTCGATTTTACGGCACTGATCAGGTCGTTCATTTTTCCGGTTGTTGCCATGACATTCAATTTTCGGCGGTATTCGTCTAACTTTCCGATGTAATCTGAACACTGGTCCATGTAACGGCCGATGTATATTTCCTTCAAAAGGTTGGCTTCGGTCAGCGTATAATTGGTCTCGTTTAACTTCTCATTGAAGGTGTGTAATTCTTTATTCAGTTCCGAAAGTTTGCTGTTAGCTAAACCTAAATCCTGCTTCGCTTTGGACAATTTTTTCATTTGCTTAAAAAGTAAAAAAAGCACCGCCAACAAGAACACCGATAAGATACTCGCACTTATCAAAAACAGAATTAATTGGAGCCGGTTGGTTTCATTTTGTTTTTGATACGCCTCGTTGATAATGGGCAACATCTTAGATATTTCATAGGTCCGTAAGCGTGCATTACAAAAAAGGGCATCTTCAAGCGAGCGTTTTATGTATTTATAAGCGCGGTCTATATCTCCGTTCTCATACATTAGAAAAGCCAACGAGCGCAACGAAATATATTCTTTCTTGGCCAACTGCAAATCGGATATGGCAGAAATTGTCAACCATTTTTTCTCCTGATTAGCATCTTTTTTTTCACGATACGCCTGCGAAATAATATAGGCAATAACCGCTCGATCGTGACTTTTGTGAGCAATATTTGGGAAATAGTTCAGCAATAAAGCAAGTGTTTCATTGTGTTTTCCAGCATCAAGAAGCGTACTGGACTTCGCCATAATATAAGCACTTGATTGCGTTGGATAGAAATTTAAGGAGGAATCACGGTATTTTTTTGTCAGTAAAACATACTTTTCTTTTTCCTGAAGTGAAGCCGCATAATCAGACATATATCCATAAACTACGCTGTTCACGGTAAAATAATATCCTTTTAGGTCGGGAGTTGTATTGATGTTGATGGTATTAAGGATGTCGGTTGCTTCCTTATACATTCCTAATGTTCCCATGATGGAAGCCAGATTTAATCGGGCATCATTTAACTTTCTGTCATCCTTTAATTTTTCGGCTATTTGAAAACTCTTTCGGGCATAAATCAATGCGGAGTCCGACTGATACAATTTATATTCCGAATACAATTTCCCGTAAATGGCATGTTTTTGAAGATCAGCCGAAGTGTATTGCAGTAGTCCTTTGAGTTTGTTTATTTCATTCTCTTTTTTATTCGAATACAATTGGTAATCAGCTACTGTTTGATCCAATTCATCCAACAGCGAATCAAAATTATTTTGCCCAAAAAGAAGAACGGGAAATAGCGATGCAATAAGTAATGTCAAAAATCGATTCATTGTTTGTTCTTTGAAAGAATTAAATGTTTTTTTGTCTCATTCCAAAGAAACGAGACGAAATGAAAAATTTGGTTGTTTAGTGTTGCACTACATCAAACTGTCTTTTGCAATGGCTAAACTATCTTTTACAATAGGATTTACAATAGCAGTATCCAAAGTATTTGCAACAGATACCGGACTTGGCTTTATTTTTTGTTTAATGACTACTGCATCATTCAGTACAAAAGGAGTTGGCATCATCCAGTCTTCTCTTTTTGTTATTTCAAATAAAGGGTTCGTCAGTAAATCAAAAGAGCTTTCCATCAGTTCCATATCTAAAACCGTTGAGGCATTCACACTGAAGTGCATTTCCAAAGGTGCGTTTCCAACCACATAATAACTCAATATTTTCTTTCCTTTTCGTTGATAAAGTGAATTTTTCTGACCTAATGTGGTCACGCCATTTGCTCTAAAATTATGAATAGCCATTTTTTCATTTGCAAAAATATCATAGCGATTTACTTTTCGGTTTGGTGATATTTTTATTTTCAAATACCTTTGATTGCCAATGATTCGGTCTTCAAGAAATTCTATACTTGGTTTTTCGAGGACTTTTATGGGAGCATCAGCTTGATAAGTAAACTTGGAATTGTATTTGCTGAACAATGGCGTATCTCCCATTGCTGTTGCTTCTTTCGGGTTTTCACCTAAATAACTTTTGGTCCAGGAATCAAGATTGGTGTCATACGTTAGCCAATTTGCCCTGTTTGTGTCAGCATTATAGACATACAACAAACTGTTTGATTTGGCTTTTCCAAATTCGTATCCCGACTCGAAATGTGCTTTCGCAAAAAAGCCAATGGAGAGTAGAAAAAACACTAAGGACCAGATTCCCTTTTTGGCGAAAGCCCCAAAAACAGGCAACAATAAACCGAAAGTCAATACGGTAAGAATCGCACTCCCAAACAACACTTTTAATCCCAAACCAATAGGGAACATTTGTATAAATGGCGCTATGATAATCAAAGCAGGAATGCTGCAAACAAGATTTAGTGTTTTATTGGATCTTTGAGTAGCAATAAAAACACTAAATATAAATAGCCCAAAGTAAACCGGAATAATCAAGAATCCGGCGCCTTGTAAAGCAAAAGTAAGACCTCCATTGATGATAATCCATAAAAATAATGGTGCGACATAATGATTCATCGTTACTTTTTTAGCAGAAAATCGGTTGTAAAAAACTAAACTTATCGCTAGAGCCAAAAGTACAAATGCAGCGATATAAGCGTGTCCGTTATACGTAAATCCGTTGAGTAAATCATTGTATTGCGGATAGACTTTCAATAGTACTTTCCATCCAAAAAAAGTAATTAATCCAGTAACGATTAGGGAACTTAAAAACGGAATAAATCCTCGAAGAATTTCCCTGAATGATAAAATGCGTTTAGCTCTTCCTAAAAATAACAGGAAAATAAACAGCGCGAGTGCAAGCACTACCATTGGTAAAACCCAACTGAAAGGATAACTTATAAAAGTATATGGAATGCTAAAATAAACATCGTCATCTGTAGCTTGTGTGGTACTTAAATCAGCATTCGAAAAATAATTTAACAAAGGCATTAAGTATGCGCCTTGATGTGCTAAAGTGTTTTTTTTCAAATGGTTAATGTTATCCTGAGCGGTATGATAGTTAAAATGTTCATCAATAAAGGCAAAATTATACCCTTGAATATTGCCTTGTTCCCTGAAAACCGTTAAATCAGTGTCATTGGGTAACATTTTATAAATGCTGTACATCAAGGAATTTGATACTGGAAAAGTCGCATTTGCAGCAGCAAATTCTTTCACCAATCCTGCATTTCCCTTGTTGGTTTCCATCAACATATAACTGGGGCCTGAAGAACCTCGTGCTTCAAAATTAAGAACCAAGCCCACTTCCTTTGCCCATTGATGTTGGGTTACAAAAAGTGCAGCGCCATTTAATCCTAATTCTTCTGCATCCGAAAACAGAATGATAATGTCATTTTTATGAGGGGTTTTGTTGTACAAAAAGGCACGAACACTTTCTAAGATTGTTGCAACACCGGAACCGGCGTCACTTGCCCCAAGAGAATAGGAATGCGGGGCACTGTCATAATGTGTAAGTAATAGCAATGCTTTAGAGTTAGAAGTTCCTTTTATTCGAGCCAATATATTTTTTGACTGTACCAGATTTCCCCAATCGCTCAAGGTATACCCTTCCTGAACGGAAGTTTCCAGTCCTAACTTGTTCAGCTCTTTTACGAGATAATTAGCAACTATTTCATGATTATTAGAACCTACATAATGAGGTTGTTTTGAAATGGCTTCCACTTGCTTCAAAGCTCTTTTGGTCGAAAATTCAGAAAGTGGGCCTTCATCATCCGAAGTCCAATGTGGCATCATGGTAAAGTAAATCAATCCTAGAATTACTAAGATAAATAAACTAGCAAAAATGGAGGAGTAATCTTTTTTCATTGTTGGTTAGATAGGTTTGGGGTTGTGGTATTAAATATCTTTTTTGACTAACATATAAAAATCATTCTCCAAGGGTAGGTAACCTTGGTCGTACAGAAAATAGTAGGTATTTCCTGTTTTGGTTTGTAGAATATTAGTAAAAAATTCAAAATCAAAACCTTTACTCAGAAGTTTTGCTCGAGTGGATTTTGATTTCCCTTCAGTATTGAGTTCGGATAGAATGCGGTAATTCTTGCGCAACTTATTGTTGATGTTGCGCATGAAATTAGTGCTGTCTTTATTTATTTTGTTGTTGTAGGCATTGCGGCAACCGTCGCTGCAAAACTTTTTGTCTTCGCGGCCTACAATCTTTTCTCCACATTCTAAGCAGGTTTTATTCATGGATTGATTTTTCTAATTTCGTATAAATCAGTTCTACGGTCTTTTAGGATTCTGGCGCTTCCATGTTCGTGAAGTTCTTTAAGTAAATTCAAATCGACATCTACAATCAAAGTCATTTCAGTATTAGGAGTCGTTTCCGCTTTTATTCCGGTGCTGGGAAATGCAAAGTCCGAAGGTGTAAAAACAGCGGTTTGTGCATATTGAATGTCCATGTTGTTTACTTTTGGAAGATTTCCAACACATCCTGCAATGGCTACATAACATTCGTTTTCGATGGCTCTGGCTTGTGCACAGTGCTTTACTCTAGTGTAACCACTTTGAGTATCGGTTAAAAATGGTACAAATAAAATATTCATTTCTTCATCGGCCATCAATCTCGCCATTTCCGGAAATTCAACATCATAACAAATCATGATGCCTATTTTTCCGCAATCGGTATCAAAAGTTTTAATTTGTGAGCCGCCTTTCATTCCCCAATGCAGCACTTCATTCGGAGTGATGTGAATCTTGTAATACATTTCAGAGGTTCCGTCTCTTTTACAAAGAAACCCAACATTGTACAAAGTGCCATTTTCTAAATAAGGCATGCTTCCTGAAATGATATTAATGTTATAAGATATGGCAAGTTCCTGAAATTTTTTGCGAATAGGATCTGCATATTTTGCAAGCTCTCTGATGGCATCAGGTTCAGATAAATGATTGTAATCTGCCATAAGAGGGGCAATAAACAACTCCGGAAATAGGGCAAAATCACTTTTATAACCGGATACGGCGTCAATAAAAAATTCAGCCTGCTCAAATAAGGCTTCTAAGTTTATCAGTGGACGCATTTGCCACTGAATTAACCCAAGTCGTATGATGCTTTTTTGAGTATTTATTAATTGTGGACTTTCATCATAATAAATATTATTCCATTCTAACAATACAGCAAATTCTTTGGAATCAATGTCTCCTGCCAGATAGTTTTTCATAATTCTCATCACGTGAAAATCATTACTCAACTGAAAGGAAAGGACAGGATCATGTAATTCTTTTAGTTTTACTTTGTCAATATATTTTTTTGGGGTCAGTTCTTTGGCGTATTTATTGTAATTTGGGATTCTTCCTGCAAAAACGATAGCTTTCAGGTTCAATTTTTCACACAATTCTTTTCGAGCATCATACAATCGTCTGCCAAGCCGTAAGCCCCTATAGTCAGGATGGATAAACACATCTATTCCATATAAAATTTCCCCTTTTGGATTGTGTGTCGAGAAAGTGAAATTCCCGGTTATTTTTGCGTAATCCGGATTTTTATCAACCAAAATTTCGGGCACAATTAACGATAATGCAGCGCCCACCACTTTTTTATCTGCAATAATTACGAATTGCCCTTCAGAAAATAAGTCCAGTAATCTTTCAATATCTTTTTCTTTCCAATACGAGTCTACAAGCTCTGGATAGGACTTTACCATTGATTTTTTCAATTCCTTATAATCTTCAATCTTCAGATTTCGTAATTCTACTTTTTTTATTTTGGCTAGCATAAGGAGTTGATTTTGACCAAATATAACTAAATTTTCCCATTTACAAACGTTTACAAATAGTTACAACCGAAAGTAAACAGTTAGTAACCGAATAAATTTTGGAACGCGCCGCATCTTTGCAATGTTGATTTGAAACAATGATTCAACAAATAACTATATACACTAACATTTAAATTTTACACGCCATGAATGCATTAAGAAACAAAGTACAGTTAATTGGACACGTAGGAAATGATCCGGAAATCAAAACATTTGACGGAGGAAAAAAATTAGCTAATTTCACTTTAGCGACAAATGAAAGCTACAAAAACGACAAAGGAGAAAAAGTAGAAGAAACCCAATGGCATAAATTGGTTGCTTGGGGAAAAACTGCCGAAATCATTGAGAAATATGTTACTAAAGGAAAAGAAATTGCCATTGAAGGGAAACTAACCCACAGAAGTTACGATGATAAAAACGGAGAGAAACGCTATATTACGGAAGTCGTGGTTAATGATGTGCTTCTTTTAGGGAAATAGTTTTTTAGTGATCCGTCCCAGTTTTCGGCATCAGTTTACAGTTTATCATTTCGACACCATTTTGTCTTTTCTCCCGAAGCTTGGGAGAAGGATAAATCTCTACCCAGTTTTCAGTTATTGTAATGTTGTAAACTGTGACTGAAAACCAAACAAAAAAACCATCGACAGTTATCGGTGGTTTTTTTTAACTAAATGTGTGGACTGCGACTGTAAGCTGCGACGGAACACTTTTTATTTTTATTTTTTTCCTAAATCAAATCTAGGGCAACGTTTGCAACGCTTGTCTTCCCCTTTTTTATAACTTTCACAACATTTTGATTTGAGTTTGCCCTTAGGAACATCCTTTTTATGGGACTCTTTTTTATCCTTTTTCTTTTCCTTATTTTTTTTCTTTTTACTCAATTTCGGCAGCATTAAAATCAAGTTACATTATTCTATAGATTCCAAAAATTGTTTGGCTATTTTGAGTCTTTGTTTGTAGAGCTATTTAAAGCCATTTGTTGGATATCTCTGTCAAACAAATACAAACCGCCTTTGTCATCACCAATTAGGTTTATCTTATCTAAAATAAGCTTAGCCTGAGCTTCTTCTTCAATTTGCTCGGCTACATACCATTGCAAAAAATTATGTGTGGCATAATCTTTTTCTGAAAACGAAATGTGAACCAGTTCGTTAATTGATTCAGAAACAAAAATTTCGTGTTTATAAAGTTCTTCAAACATTTCCTTGAATGTTTCATAACTAATTTTTGGCGCTTTTAATTCGCTTACTCTTGCATGGCCGCCACGTTCATTTATATAGCGAACCAATTTAAGCATGTGTACCCGTTCTTCGTCAGATTGGGCATACATAAATTTTGAAATTCCTTCCAAACCATGAGTTTCTGACCAAGAAGCCATAGAAAGATAAGTTTGGGATGATTCCGCTTCAATACGAATCTGATGATTCAACGCGAGTTCTATGTTTTTTGATAGCATGGTAGTGAGTTTTTAGTAAAGTTACAAAAAATACTTAATTTGTTGATTCATAATCTCTTGAAATAATCTGTAAATAACTCTAAATATAAACCTTTCCTTAGTTCATGATGCACAGAAACAGATACTGATGTTGTTTCTTTTGCGGTCTCTGAAACTATCATTTTTATGAAGGAAATAGTCGGGTTGAAAATGAATTACATTGTCATCTCCGAAAGTTCTTGTAAAAAGATGAGTTGTGTTTTGAATGCGTTCAATTTCTGTTCGCATAGTTTTCAAAACAATAAAATCAGCATTATATTTCAATCAAATAAAATCCAAGGCTGCCATCTTCAGGACCAATAGTTGTGAAGCCATTAATTTGATCACAAATATATTTGTCATCAGAAATCATTTAGCGAAAAGATTAAAAGTGTTTTCAAGTTTCAAGAACGTTTATCTAATGAAATTGATATGTAATTCTTAAAAGTGAAATTTTTAGACATAAAAAAAGCCCTAAAAGAAATTTCCTTTAGGGCTTTTTGATATAAAGAATTAGATTATTTTACTCTAAAAGTAACTTTTCTAACTAATTTTCTAGCTGCATCTGAATCTTTATCAACTGAAGTATCTTCACCTGCTGCAATAACATTTAATCTAGCTGCATCAACATTAGCTTTCACTAAAGTGTTTTTTACATTAGTAGCTCTTGCATTAGATAATTTATCATTGTATGCAGATCTTCCTAATTCGTCAGCATGACCAATAATGTCAACTGAAGCAGAAGGATTGTTTCTCAAGTAAGTTAAGATAAAATCAATACCTTCAGAAGAAACATTCGTTGGTTTAGATTTGTCAAAATCAAAATAAGCAGCAACATAACCACCATTAATTAAACTTTTGATCAATTCATTATCGTATACAGTAGTAGAGTCAGCTTTACTAGTGTAATTTTTCATGATATAATCTTCTGTTTCGTCAGGAACATTATTGTTGTTCTTGTCAATTGATCTACCTTTAGTATCTACCATTGCACCTGCAGCAGTATTTGGTTCTTGATCCAAATAATCAGCTACTCCGTCATTGTCAGCATCAAGCATTTTTGTTTCGATTGCTGTAAGTCTGTTGTCTATAACATTGAATCTATCTTCATTATCAAGAACCCAGTCAGCATGTTTTACATTTTTACCTAAGTAAACTGTTATCCCTGCAGTACCATTAAAAAGGATTCCACCGAAACCTCTAGTATTTGATGAACTAGCACCATCAAAAGCCATGTTTTGTTTTGCATTAAGAATTGTTGTGAAATCTCCTGTTAATGAGATTCTGTCAGACAATTTGATTTGACCAGTTAAACCAGCCATAAAATTACCAATTCTGTCTTTTTTATAAGAAGGATCTTCTCTTTCTAATAATGACAAACCAACACCAGCATGACCTAATAAGCCAATTGTTTGAGTCCAAGTTTCAAAACTCATTATTCTTCCTAAGTTAGCAACACCTTGTAAGTCTACTCTGTAGTACTTAGTGTCGAAATCAATAGATTCTTTTTCTCCTGTGAAACTGTTGTAGCCAAAATCAGCTTTCAAACCAAATTTGTTGTTAAACATGTAACGAACTCCTAAATCAACAACATAAGGACTTATTAGTGAAGTTGAATAACCTGCACTCATAGGTCTTTGAGGTTTGTTAAAACCGCCAGCTAATTCAACTGACCATTTGTTAAAGGCATCTTCCGTGCTTTTTACAGTTTCTGTTTGAGCACTCATAGTAGTCATAACAGAAGCAAATACTAAAGTAAGTATGATTTTTTTCATATTGTTTCAATTTTAATTTAGTGCAAAAATACATCACAATATTTAATTAAAAAACCCAAACAGTTAATTATATAAGGATTAATAATTATTCTGTAATGATAAAAAACGTATTATTCATTTAATAATCTGAAAATCAACATTTTGAAATCAACAATAAGAAAACATTAATTTTTTAAAAAATTATAAAAAACAGTAAAAAAACAGATTTTATACTGTAGATACCGCTTATTAAATCAATTTATCGAAGTGATTTGGATTAAAAATGTCTTTTTATCACCATTGTCTAATCGCTTAATTTTAACCTAGTTTCGCTATTTATACCTAAAAGCGTCGAACTATTCCAACCTTTTCAAAACTTCCGTTATATTTTCGAAAGCACTGAAATTCTCATGTTCTACTTTATGGTCAATTTTTTCGTGTGCCCAAGTCGTGTGAAACGGAATATGAACGGCGTGTCCGCCAATGGCTAAAACCGGTAAAACATCCGATTTCAAAGAATTTCCAATCATAAAAAATTCGGAAGGTTGTATTTCTAATCGTTTGATTAAATCAGAATAATCAATTTCCTGCTTGTCTGACATCACTTCGATATGATGAAAATAATGGCCTAAACCGGAATTATGTAATTTCCGGCGTTGGTCTAATAGATCCCCTTTTGTGGCAACGACCAATTTGTATTTTCCGTGTAAAGTTTCCAACGTTTCTTCCACACCATCTAATAAAACAATTGGTTTTTCGAGTAATTCTTTTCCATATTGAATTATTTTTTCGATGATTTCAATCGGAATAGTATTGTTTGAAATATTCATGGCTGCTTCAATCATCGAAAGAATATAGCCTTTTATTCCGTATCCGTATAATTTTAGATTATCAATCTCCACCTTAAAGAGTTCTTTGGAAATTCCTTGATGCGACAAATAATCTTCCATCAAACCACAGAATTTCTTCTCGGTTTCATCAAAATACGTTTCGTTGATCCATAAGGTATCATCGGCATCGAAAGCAATTACTTTTAGGCTCATAAAATGGTATGTTTTTTTGGTATAATACAAAAGCTATTTCTGAATATAATCTTACAACTAGTCTAGTTGTAAAATTTGTCTTCTTTCCACAGTTCAGGATTGGTTTCTATATAATTTTGTATTCTCTCAAATGATTCGGAATCACGAATAATATGATCATGAAAACGTGCTTGCCATTCAAAATCAGCATGCATAAAATGTGCGTTTTTGGTTAATACCGATTTGTATGAACGAATTATGGTTGAAATTGTACCCGATTTAGGTGAAATCTCCGCCATCAGTTCCTTTTTATTGATGGTTTCTGTCGCATTCACGGTAGAGACTTTACATTGCAACGTCTCTACAATGTCATCAACGATAATCTGTTTATTAATTATCAATATTCCATGAATGTGATTCGGCATAATGATATAATTTCCCAATTCAACAAATGGGAAATGGTTTGGTATTTCAGCCCAAAATCGCTCAGCTAATTTTCCGATTTCATTCAACTGCATTTCATTCTCGTCTGCAACAGAAATAATTTCACCAAAAAAATGTTCCCTATTTTGGGTACAAATCGTAATAAAATAGGCGCCGTTATTTCCATAATCCCAATTTTTCAATCGGGCAGAGGGTATGCGGTATTTATTTTGAAATTTGTTATTCATATTATTTTCGTTCGCATTTATCGGTAGAGACGTTGCATTGCAACGTCTCCTGTATGTTGATGATAACGAATATAATAATTTTTATATAATTTCTGAATGGTTCTTGGTTAAAACAAATAGAGACGTTGCACTGCAACGTCTCTACGTAATCGTGGATATATGAATATTTAATTTATCGTCTCTCCATTTGCAACACCATCCGTGTCAGGATTTACAAACACCAATTTTCCTTCTGCATTTGTGGTCATTAAAATCATTCCTTGACTTTCTACGCCGCGAAGGTTTCTTGGAGCCAAATTCACTAAAACAGTTACTCGTTTCCCTACTATATCTTCCGGCTTAAAACTTTCGGCAATTCCAGAAACAATGGTGCGAACATCAATTCCGGTGTCTACTTTCAAAATCAAAAGCTTGTTCGCTTTCGGCATTTTTTCGGCTTCCAGAATTGTTCCTGTACGAATATCCATTTTGGCAAAATCCTCAAATTGAATGGCTTCTTTTTGTGGTTCTGCTTTTTTGTTTTCGGCAGTATTGGCAGTTTTAGTCGCTTCCAGTTTGTCTATTTGTTTTTGGATTTCCTCGTCTTCGATTTTAGCAAACAATAATTCCGCTTCTCCAATTTGGTGACCCACCGGAATCAAATCAGAATTTTGAGCAATAGTATTCCAGTTCAACGGACTTTCTATTTTTAGAATTCTTGATAATTTTTTAGCTGTAAATGGCAGGAAAGGTTCGCAAAGTGAACTTAAAGCCGCAGCAATTTGCAATGCCACATACATTTGTGTTTGCACACGTTCTGGATTGTCTTTGATAACTTTCCAAGGCTCTTCGTCGGCTAAATATTTATTTCCTAAACGAGCCACATTCATCAATTCACTCAACGCTTCACGGAATCGGTAACGTTCCAATGAACTCGAAATCACAGCCGGATACGCTTTCAGTTCTGTTAAAGTAGCTTCGTCCACTTCCGAAAGTTCATTCGGTTGAGGAATGATTCCGTTGTAATATTTATTGGTTAAAACCACAACACGATTAATGAAATTCCCGTAAATCGCAACCAATTCATTGTTATTTCTTGCCTGAAAATCTTTCCAGGTAAAATCATTATCCTTAGTTTCCGGCGCATTCGATGTCAAAGCATAACGCAAAACATCTTGCTGATTCGGGAATTCTTCCAAATATTCGTGCAACCAAACTGCCCAGTTTTTAGACGTAGATAATTTATTTCCTTCCAAGTTTAAGAACTCATTGGCAGGAACATTATCCGGCAAAATATAACTTCCTTCGGCTTTCAACATTGCCGGGAAAATGATGCAATGGAAAACAATATTGTCTTTCCCAATAAAGTGAACCAGTTTCGTGTCTTGATCTTTCCAATACGGTTCCCAATCTTTTCCTTCGCGCAAAGCCCATTCTTTGGTAGATGAAATGTAGCCAATCGGCGCATCAAACCACACGTATAATTTTTTTCCTTCGGCGCCTTCAACAGGAACATCAATTCCCCAGTCCAAGTCACGAGTTACCGCACGAGGTTCCAATCCACCATCAATCCACGATTTTACTTGCCCGTAAACATTCGGTTTCCAGTCGTTTTTATGTCCAACGAGAATCCATTCTTTCAAGAAATCTTCATAACGGTCCAAAGGCAAAAACCAGTGTTTCGTAGATTTCAAAATCGGTGTTTCTCCTGTAATTGTCGATTTTGGATTAATCAAATCCGTAGCATTCAACGTAGAACCGCATTTTTCGCATTGGTCACCATATGCTTCTTCGTTGCCACATTTTGGGCAGGTTCCCACCACAAAACGATCTGCCAAGAATTGGTCTGCTTTTGCATCATACAATTGCTCGGTTATTTCTTCGATAAAATCACCTTGCTCATACAGTTTTCTAAAAAATTCCGAAGCCGTATCATGATGAATTTTAGCCGAAGTTCTAGAGTAATTATCAAATGAAATTCCAAAATCAGAGAATGATTTACGGATAATTCCATCATATTTATCGATTACTTCTTGTGGCGTAATGCCTTCTTTTTTGGCTTTCATCGAAATCGCCACTCCGTGCTCGTCACTTCCGCAAACAAACAAAACGTCTCTTCCCTGCAATCTTAAATATCTGGAATATATATCTGAAGGTACGTAAACACCCGCCAAATGGCCAATGTGAATCGGTCCGTTCGTATAAGGCAATGCCGCTGTAATCGTATATCTTTTTGGATTCTGTATCATGATTCAATTTTATTGAGTGCAAAAATAAGCAATAGAATTTTTATTTGAAGCTATTTCCCGCTATCCGTTGCAATCTTTTTCTAAACGCTGTCAGGGTTTTGAACACTAACAGCGTTTAGAAAAAGGATTTTCACTGCTATCGGGGCTAGGGTAGTCATTTTCATAAGAACGTTTTCGTCTTGTTTGTCATTTCGAGGTTTAATTCTTTTACAAAAAAAGTCAATGGTAGGAACGAGGAATCAAAAAAGAATTCCTAAAACTTGAAAAAACAATTTGGTTTATTAGATCAGAGTATGATTTTAGTGTGGTAAAAGTTGATTATTGTCGATCTAGTAGTTATTCTTCAAATAAATCACTTCCATTAATATTTAAGGAATTGACTATTTTCATCATTGCGCTAATCTTTATTTCTTGTTTTCCTTTGATATGTTTTTTCAAGTTTTCAACATCTAAACCTGTACCATATACTACATCACGTTGTTTAATATTCTTAAATATTTAATGATTGCTTTTATTCTGTTTCCAATTAGAACAATAATTTGTGGGATTTCTTTTTTCGCTCTACACTCATGCAATGAATTTAGTTGTAATCGATTTTTTATAAGTGATTGTAAATAGTCGGTTGTTTAAAGCTGTAAATATTCTATATTTGTAAAAAGGCAGATTTTTCTTTAAAAGTATTTACGTAATTAACCACAATTCTATGGTTTTTAATGCTATATAACTTAAATGAATAGATAGAAAGAATTGAAAGAAATGAGATTTAAGAAGATAAAGTCAGCAGAATTAGAAAATACAACACAATAAATATTTTAAATAAAATACCAGATTTAAAAATTCAAGTTATGATTCTTAAATACTTACAAAGAACTAAAAAAGGAAGAAAATACATGGTTATTCATGTATTTTTTTTATTAATAACAAACTTCTGTAATTCACAAACTAAATTAATATATGAAGGTAAATATTTAGGTGGTTTTGCAAAATATGAATACTTTGAAACCAATGATTATGAAAGAATTAAACAAGGGTCTTTTTTATATAATTCAACAGATAGAAAAGTTATCATTGAAGGAAACTTTAAGGATAATAAATTTAATGATAATTGGACTTTTGTTTATAAAGAGAATATAGGTTATAATAAAGAATTTAGTTATATAAATGGTAAATATATAGGAGGTAAAAAAAATGGTTTGTGGACATATAAATATAATAATCCTGATAAAAAAATACATAATGTGTCATCTTTTACTTTTAAAAATGACACATTAATAGGTGAAATAGTACTTGACGATTTTAAAATTGAATTAGATTCATTGGGGAATTTTAATGGCTTAATAAATTTTAAAGGTCGAAGTAGGTCTGGTGACAGAACAGGCTTTATAATTGAATTTTACAAAAATCACATCATCAAATATATTGAAAAAGAAGAACAAGACGGAAGAGTTTTAGAAAAATATACACCAAATAGAGATAGTATAATTAATTTTATAAACAATAAAAATAAAAATATAATTAGTTTTGATTTATCAAATAAAGACAGATATTGTAACTGTAAAATTTTTGGATATGAGGGTAAAGATTATGAATTAATTGAAAATGTGACCTATAGCTATGTAGTGAATTTTAGAGAAAATATTCAAAAAAAACAATCAATAGCTATAGGTGCTGGTTCATTTTATAATGACTTCGTTTCTTTTGTTCTGAAATCTCCTGAATTATTATTTTTTAAAAAAGAGAATGAATAAAACCTTTTCAGTAAAATAACTCACGTTACTCAAAAGCACTATGAAATTTCATAGTGCTTTTGAGTAACGTGAGTTAGTAAATTAGAATTACAAAATGAAGCAGATAAAGTTGCAAAATCATTTGTAAAACCCGATGGCACATTTGCATATAAATAAAAACTAAAAAAATGAAGAAAATTGTTAGCTTATTTATTTTATTTACGCTTTTAACATCTTGTGGAGAACAACCTAATTGTAATGATGAAGAAATTACAAATACAGTTTTTCAGATTTTAGAAGAAAATAATGAAATCTTAATTAATGAAAATGGTAATAGAGCATTTATATACAATGTAAGTGCCAAAGACTCAAAAATAGATAATATAATGACCACTTCCATTGATAATAGTTTGAAAATTTGTAACTGTGAAGGAAATATTAAAATTGGAGATACAATTATTTATAGGGGTTCAATTAAATATACAGCTCAAAAAAATGAAAATGATGATTTAATTGTAAAGGTAGAATCTGTAAGTCCATTATCTAAAGAATATAAGTAATCCATTAAATCAAAAACTGAATGATTATTGTATTCCATAATTTATTATAAAAAAATGAAACCAAAAGACAAAATAAACCTATCAAAAGATCACAGTATCGAATGGGGAGAATCAAGCTGGGATAATGGAAGTGATTTTTCAATAAGAAATAGATTTGATAATAATTCAAATGGAGGATTTAATATTAGAGGATCAAGTGAACTTCCATGGCATGATTTCAATACTATGATTTTAGAAAGTATCAAAAGAAATCATTTTACTGAGTTAGATATTACAAATATATTGATTGAAATAGCAAAAAATAGAATAAAATAATTACTATATAAAGGATCTCTGTTTAGCCTTTGCGAACCTTGGTGTTATAGCTTTTATGTAAAGATTTATGAAATTTTTTATGAAAACCTTAGCGCAACTTCACGAAGTTACCTCGTAAAATCGAACCAATTTAAACTAAGGTTTCAAGTTCTAAAAACCCGATAGCGAAGATATGCAACCATCTGGCTCGTTTGCAACGAGTACCTATTTACTTCTGAGAACTAAATAAGGCGTTTGCAACGCGGAAATGAAATAAATAAAAGAATCTGTTTTTATATCTTTGCAAACCAAACTAAAGACGTCTTAAACCATGCCCAAAGGACCCGAAAAAAACACCAAAAATAAGGCTTTACACACCAAATTGCTAAATCGAAAAAAGGCTAAACTTCAGGAAGAGAAAAAAGAAAAAGCGTTGCGTTTGAAAGCTTTGGTTACAAAAATGAATCAGAAAAAGAATAGCGACGAATCTGATGTTATTTAAATCACATTGTATTTCTTTTCTGTTTTTATTTACCCGAAATTTGCAGTAAATATTCAAACACAAAACCTATGGAATTCGGTAGAATAATTATTTCAGAAACCGCGATGAACAGTGAGAACCTTCAAGATGTCATTCACTCTAATATTTCGGTAATCAACTTAATGCGCGAGGAAGGAGTAAACGACGATTTGATTCACGAAGATGCTTTAATGAGTTATTATTTAGATTATTATACGTTGCAATATACCGAAGGAAATTTTGCTCAGTTTGTCTATAATTCAAGTTGGGATAAAGAACTGAATGAATTGATAGAAGAAGGTTTGGCTTTGATTGGCGCCGAAAAACATTTGGAATTGTTCCAACAACAATCCAAAAAAGTAAAATTAATGAGCAGTGTAAAGCTGAATAAATTCCTGAAAGGGAAATTGGAAGGCGTAAATCCTATCAGAGATTTGCTCAACAACGACACTTTTTTCGAAATTGAAGAAAACCTAGTTACTTTGAATGCTACTTTCTTAAAAACGCACCCCGATTTTGAAGTCCTTTCTGTAGACGACATGTTTGCCACCTTGGAAGAATTTGTGGGTCATGAGATTAAAAGAGCTTAGCTAATTTTCATCAAAACTTTGTCCCGTTTCTATCAAACATTTCCTTAAATTTGCTTCCATTATTATATAAGTTAGCGTTAAAAAAATCAAGCTATGTTACAAATCGCATTTATTAGAGAGAATCAAGAAAAAGTAATCACCGCTTTGGCAAAGAGAAACATCGATGCTACAAGTGTTGTTGAAGAAGTGGTACAACTGGACGAAAAACGTCGCGCTACGCAAGTGGAGTTGGACGGAATTTTATCCGAATCTAATAAATTATCCAAAGACATTGGCGAATTGATGAAAGCGGGTGAGAAATCAAAAGCCGCAATCTTAAAAGAAAAAACAGTTTTAAACAAAGAGAAAAGCAAAGCTCTAGCAGAAACGGCTGATGCGCTTGCCGCAGAACTTTTAGAGAAATTATACACCTTACCCAATCTTCCGGCTGATATTGTTCCTGTTGGGAAAACACCAGAAGAAAACTTAAACGTTTTTGAAGAAGGTGAAGTTCCAGTTTTGCATGAAGGTGCTCAACCGCATTGGGAATTGGTAAAAAAATACGACATCATCGATTTTGAATTGGGTGTAAAAATCACTGGAGCAGGATTTCCGGTTTATAAGGGAAAAGGGGCGAAGTTACAACGCGCTTTGATCAATTATTTCTTGGATAAAAATACAGCTGCCGGTTACAATGAAGTTCAGGTTCCGCATATGGTAAACGAAGCATCTGCTTACGGAACAGGACAATTGCCGGATAAAGAAGGGCAAATGTACCATGACAAAACCGATGATTTGTACTTGATTCCAACAGCAGAGGTTCCGGTAACGAATTTGTTCCGTGATGTAATCTTAAATGAAAATGAATTGCCAGTTTTAACTACGGCTTACACGCCATGTTTCCGTAGAGAAGCAGGTTCTTATGGTGCGCATGTACGTGGATTAAACCGTTTGCATCAATTTGACAAAGTGGAAATCGTTCGTGTAGAACATCCGGATAAATCATACGAAGCTTTGGACGGAATGGTGGAACACGTAAAAAATATACTTCAAGAATTGAAATTACCATACAGAATATTGCGTCTTTGTGGTGGCGATATGGGATTCACATCGGCTTTGACTTATGATTTTGAAGTTTTTTCTACGGCACAAGATCGCTGGTTAGAAATCAGTTCAGTTTCTAATTTTGAGACTTTTCAAGCGAATCGTTTGAAATTACGTTTCAAAGACAAAGACGGAAAAAATCAATTGGCACACACTTTAAACGGAAGTTCATTGGCTTTGCCAAGAGTTCTGGCAGGGATTTTAGAAAACTACCAAACTCCGGAAGGAATCGTAATTCCAGAGGTTTTACGTCCGTATTGTGGATTTGATATTATTGACTAAAATCAAAAAATTTGAACCATATAAGTAATTTAAGATCACGGAAGTGTTCTGTGAAAAAATCAACGGACAACGTTGGATTTTAAACACAAGGAATAAAACACTAATCTTAAATTCCTTATATGGTTCATAAAAATTGATGTTTGACGAAACAAATTGCAATTAAAAAATGAAAAAAATATTTCTATATATAAATCTGTTTTTTTCATTGATTTGTTTTTCTCAAAACGAACAATTGGCACAGTATTATTATGACAAAGGCGATTTTGAAAAAGCCAAAATCAGTTATGAAGAGTTACTGGAAAACCTACCACAAAACACACAATATTTTTTAAGAACCATTGACTGTTACCAGCAATTACAGCAATTTTCTGTTGCTGAAAAAGCGATACTAGACCGATTAGACAAATACAAACAAGGAAATCTTCTGGTCGAATTGGGATACAATTACCAGTTGCAAAAAAATGATGCCAAAGCCAAAATTTACTACGAGCAAGCATTAGACAGAATCAAAAAAAATCCAAATGAAGTATACGGTATTTCCAATTCTTTTGAGAGAAAAGTGTTGTTGGAATATGCCTTGAAATCCTATCAGACTGCTACAGGACTAGAACCGAATTTTAATTTCAATTATCAAATTGGGTTGCTTTATGGGCAATTAGGCAATCAGGAAATGATGATTAATACCTTTCTGAACGAAGCGTATGCGAATCCTCAAAATTCAATATTAATTCAAAATCAATTGGTTCGTTTTATGGTTGACGAGGGTGATGCTGCCTTTAGTGAAATGCTTCGCAAAGCATTAATTATAAGAACACAAAAAAATCAGGATCTTTTCTGGAATCATTACTTGAGTTGGTTTTATGTACAACAAAAAGAATTTGAAAAAGCATTTATTCAGGAAAAAGCCATTTACAAACGTGATCCGGAATCGCTTGGCAACATTGTGAATCTAGGGCAATTGGCTATTGAAGAAGAGAATCAGGAGGCGGCTAAAGAGATTCTTGGTTTTGTATTGGAAAACACCAAAGATTTAGAACTGTTAATTCAGGCTAATTCCTATTTGATAAAAATGAAAATTGAAAAAACATCCGAAAATAACTTTGCAGTCATCAGCACAGAATTAGACGGTTTGTTGAAACAATTTGAAATAAGTCCTTTTACCTTATCTTTGCAGCTGATTCAAGCGCATTTTGTAGCTTTTAATTTGAAAAAACCGGAAGAAGGAAAAGCAATAGTTAAGAAAGCACTGGAGTTAGAATTGGACGATTATGAAGTGGCTCAGGCCAAAATGGAATTGGCAGATATTCTGCTTTACGAAGAGAAATTCAATCAGGCTTTAATCTATTATTCTCAGATAGAATTAGATTTGAAAAATGATGTGGTGGCTCATGAAGCAAGTTTAAAAGCCGCCAAAACGAGTTATTTCAAAACTGATTTTGCTTGGGCGTTGAAACAGTTCAAGGAATTGAAATCAGCCAATACACAGTTGATTGCAAATGATGCTTTGGAATATTTTCTTTTGATAAATGATAATACTGTTGCCGATTCGACGCAAACGGCACTGAAACAATTTGCAAAAGGAGATTATCTGTTGTATCAAAACAGGAATCAGGAAGCGGTAACTCAGTTTCAAACGATATTAAAAAACAATAAAGGACAGGAAATAGAGGCGGTGACCTTGTTGCGATTAGGGAGGATATATGAAAAGAAAGGCGATTTTGCTTTGGCTTTAAGCCAATACCAAACGATTATTGACCAACATAGCGACGGAATTTATATTGATGAAGCCTTATATTTCTCGGCAGAAATTTATAGCAAGCAATTGTTACCTGAAAAAGCGAAACCATTATATGAAAAGATATTGTTCAATCATCAGGACAGTATTTATTTTGTGGAAGCCAGAAAGAAATTCAGGCAATTGCGAGGAGATACTAATTTATAAAAAACAGATTTTCGGATTTTTAGACTTCTAATAAATCTAACAATCCAACAATCTAATAATCCAACAATCAAAAAAAATGATACTATACAACGTTACCACAAACATACATGAAAGCGTTCACGATCAATGGATGATTTGGATGCAATACAAACACATTCCTGAAATTTTGGCTACTGGAAAATTCTCTTCGGCAAGAATGGTAAGGGTTTTAATTGAAGAAGAAATGGGTGGAGTAACCTATTCGGTTCAATACGCAACGGACAGCAAAGAAACTTTGGAGAAATATTACCAGGAAGATGCACCGGCTTTTCGCGAGGAAGGATTGAAATTATTTGGAGACAAAATGCTGGCGTTTAGAACAGAATTGGAATTGATTGCAGATTATTAAAAAGCGTTCAGTATTCAGTTAGAAATCTGGGAATTCTGAAGTCGTAATTTGCGACTTCCAATTCTGAAAACATGGGTTTGCGTTATGCGTCGATGGCTTTTACAGAACACGGAGTATTAATGTTATCGAGTATTTTGAATAGTGAAAAAGCAATTCAAACTAATATTTAGATAATGCGGATATTTACAAAAACGAGACAACTGCTTTCCGATAATTCGGATTTACGTATTGATTTTGAAATAATGAAAAAGAAAATTGAAAATCAGGGGAAAAACATAGAACTCGTTTTTCAATATGTAGATGAACTTATGGAAAAGAAAGAAATCACCCCAGAACGAGAAAAAATAGGATACAAGAAATAGTTGTCAATCTTCGGTTTACAAGAGTTTATCCGGATATTTAATAAAATATAAAAACACTTTGTGCCTTCGTGGCAAAACAAAAATATAAAAAACACTTTGCGCCTTTGTGCCTTCGTGGCAAAAAATAAACAAAAATGGAAAAAGTAACAGCCAAAAAACACCTCGGACAGCACTTCTTGAAAGATGAAAGCATTGCAAAAGATATTGCCGACACGTTGAATCTGGAAGGATATGATGATGTATTAGAGATAGGTCCGGGAATGGGAGTTTTGACAAAATATTTGTTGGATAAACCGGTGAACACGTACGTTATTGAAATCGATACGGAATCAGTAACGTATTTGGACCAAAATTATCCAAAATTAAAAGACAGAATTATTTCTAAAGATTTCTTGAAATACAACATCAACGATATTTTCGAGGGGAAACAATTCGCTATCATTGGGAATTTTCCGTATAATATTTCGACTCAAATTGTATTTAGAGCTTTGGAATATCGCGATCAGATTCCGGAATTTGCAGGAATGTTTCAGAAAGAAGTGGCACAACGTATTTGTGAAAAAAAGGGAACAAAAGCCTACGGAATTCTATCGGTTTTAGTTCAGGCTTTTTATGATGCGGAATATTTATTTACGGTAGATGAAAATGTTTTTATTCCACCACCAAAAGTAAAATCGGGAGTTTTACGTTTGCGCAGAAAGAAAGATTACAGTTTGCCTTGCGGTGAAAAATTATTTTTTACCGTAGTAAAAACGGCTTTTCAGCAACGCAGAAAGACCTTGCGAAATAGTTTAAAAACCCTAAATTTGTCCGATAGTTTAAGAGAAGACAAAATTTTTGACCTTCGTCCGGAACAATTAAATGTAGAACAGTTCATAGAACTCACCCAAAAAATAGAAGCCGATGGAGTTTAAAATCAGCAAAGAACTAATTCAGGAATTAGAGCAACTCATTCAAAATAAAAACGACCAGCAATTGGAAGTTTTATTGAATGATATGCACCACGCTGATATTGCCGAAATTCTCGATGAACTCGATTTTGAAGAGGCAACCTATATTTTTAGAGTATTAGATAGTGATAAAACAGCAGAAATTCTTCTGGAATTAGAAGATGATTTGCGGGAAAATATTCTAAGCAGGCTTTCGGCAAAAGAGATTGCAGAGGAATTAGACGAGCTGGAAACCAATGATGCCGCTGATATTATTGCGGAACTTTCACAAGATTTAAAAGCGGAAGTAATATCAGAATTGCAAGACGTTGAGCACGCCAAAGACATTGTTGACTTATTGCGTTATGATGAAGATACTGCAGGTGGAATCATGCACAAGGAATTGGTTAAAGTCAATGAAAATTGGACGGTACTCACCTGTGTAAAAGAAATGCGAATCCAAGCCGAAAATATCTCCAGAGTCCATTCGATTTATGTGGTGGATGATGAAGACCGATTGAAAGGACGATTGTCACTTAAGGATTTATTAACCACTTCGTCCAGAACTGCTATCAGCGATGTTTACATTCGTAAGTTGAATTCTGTAAAAGTGGATACCGAAGACGTTGAGGTTGCCCGAATCATGCAAAAATACGATTTAGAAGCCATTCCGGTGGTGGATGAATTGGGGCGTTTAGTGGGAAGAATCACCATTGATGACATTGTAGATGTAATCAAGGACGAGGCCGATCAAGATTACCAATTGGCGGCGGGTATCTCACAGGATGTCGAAGCCGATGATAGTATTATGGAATTGACCAAAGCGCGTTTGCCTTGGTTGGTTTTGGCACTTTTGGGTGGATTTATAACCGTAAGAGTTTTGGGTTTATTCGAAGGAGCAATGCTTGAACACGGGAATTTATTCTTTTTCACGCCACTTATTGCTGCGATGGCGGGAAATGTAGGCGTACAATCTTCGGCGATTATTGTTCAAGGTTTGGCTAATAATACATTGAGCGGATCCTTGTTTAACCGCTTGATAAAAGAAATATCATTGAGTTTATTAAACGGAGTGATTCTGGCAGTAATATTATTTTTGGGCAGTCATTTTCTTTTGGATGTCGAATTTATTATTGGGATTATTGTGACCATAGCCTTGGTTTCAGTAATTATTATCGCATCGCTCATCGGAACGTTTATTCCTTTATTATTGGATAAATTTGGGATTGACCCCGCGCTGGCAACTGGGCCGTTTATCACAACCAGTAATGATATTTGCGGAATTCTGATTTATTTTTCGATAGCAAAAATGATTTTAGGATTTTAAATGCCACGAAGACACAAAGTCACAAAGAAAAATAAGTTCAAAGAACTTAAGAATTTGTTCCTATAAATTGCTTTTAATTTGAACTTTGCGACCGAAAACAAATTACAGATTAAGAGTTGATTAGTTAAAAAAAATTGAAGTAACACATTCCCATATCGGCTCCCCCTCCTTGGGGGGGGCTGGGGGGAGGAAAACCACAACCAGCATGAAAGTACATATAATTGGCGGAGGAAACTTAGGCGTAGCTATCGCAAAAGGATTATCAAAATTTTCGCAAGGAAATCAAATTACCGTAACCAGAAGAAATACAGCGAGTATTCTTTATTTAGAGCAACTGGGAGTAACTGTTTCTACAGATAACAAGCATCAAATTCAAGATGCAGATATTATCATTCTTACGATAAAACCGTATCAGGTAGATACCGTTTTAGCCGAAATTCTTCCTGTGATTTCTAATAAAGTAATCGCTTCGGCAGTCAGTGGATTGTCAATAGAAAATTTACAAAATAAGATAGGTGATGGGAATAGCGCCGTCCGCATTATGCCAAATATCGCTTCACAATTTGGCGCTTCGGCGACCTGTATCGCGTTTCACGAAAAAAACAAAGAGAAAGCACAAAATACAGTAGCTCTTTTCCAAGATTTAGGAACTGCTCCTATTATAGACGAAAAATTGATGGATGCAGCAACCGTTCTTGCGGCTAGCGGAACTGCTTTTGCGTTGCGTTATATTCGTGCTTCAATGCAAGCCGGAATCGAAATAGGATTTGACTGGCAAACCGCATTAGCTATTTCAGCACAAACCGTAAAAGGAGCTGCCGAAATGATCATGGAAGAACAAGTACACCCAGAACAATTAATTGACCGTGTCACCACACCACAAGGCTGCACCATTGCGGGATTGAACGAAATGGAAATGCACGGATTCAGTTCGTCCTTGATACGAGGAATCAAAACTTCTTTGAAACAAATCAAGGGATAAACGTCATTTGGGCGTGTCCCCATTAAAAAAAGGGTCTTCTCAGCGTAACTGTTGAGAAGACCCTTTTTTTATTGGCGTCTGGCATTTTATTTTTTTTTTCATCCAAATGAGGGAAACCGTAAAGTAGTAACTTTCTTTTGAAATACTTTTGATTTGGAATAAATGAAGATTTGATTTAATAAACAAAACCTTGTTTTGAAATTTAAATAATGTTTATCAGATATCACAACCTATATCATATAGAATTGGGTGACTTTGTCATTCATATAAAAAAGTTAGTGGCAAGTCTGTCGTGATATGCTAAATATAAAAATAATAATAAATAATTACAACGGAATGGCGATAGAAACTTTAAATGGGCAACAGAAAACTAAAGAAGAAAAAGGTAAAATTACATATACTCAATATGGATTTAGATCTGCACAAAAATCACAATCAAACCCTGAAGGAATTGATGGTTATTTAAACAATGTTTATGATAAGTTTTTAGAAGAACAGAAATTAGATGAACAAGGACTTAAAGACAGAATTTCAAAACTAAAAGCTGAACTTCAACAAGAAAAAACAAAAAAGAATGATGCTAATGCTGAAATATCTTCAAACAAAAGAAATAAAGATGATAAAGAAAAACAAATTGAAGAATTAGAACTCGAAAAAATTGATATCAAAAATGGAGAAGGTGAAATTGGAGATAATTCTTCATTTATAATTGGTGCATTTATAACACTACTTCTAACAATGTATTTATTTGTTTTTTATTCGTCATCAGGTTATTCTGCTTTTTACGGGATTAAGCAAGGAAGTCTGGGTTTTATAAATCCAAATGTATTTACGGATGCGATGAATAAAGGAGGTGGTGTAATTGCTCTAATTATTTTATTTCCAGTTATATTTTTAGCAATGGGTTTTTATATCCACGTTTCTATTGAGAATAATAAAAAGCTAAATTTAGAAAATAAACGTTCAGAATATGGAATTATTGGCTCATTACTTTTAGTTACATTAATTGCAGATGTTTTTATAGGATATAAAATATCGCAAGGAGTGCATACAAATAACTTTAATGCAGGTTTGACTAATGAAACTTGGAAGTTTAAAATGATATTTTCTGATGTGAATTTTTATTTAGTTTTAGTTCTTGGCTTTGTGGTTTATGTAGTATGGGGTTTTCTATTGAACTTTGTTTTGAGCCATTCTTACTTAAAAACTGAAAATGAAAAAGTGAAATTAATGATAGAGAATGTAAATAATAAAATCACGGAAAAAAGGAAAGAACTATCTGATATAATTTCAAAAATACACAAATTTGAAAGTGAAATTATCACTTCCGAAAGTAAAATACAGGAGAAAGAGAAAGATATTATTGGTTACGAAAATGGAGTAATTCCAATAAATATTTCTTCTTTAAAAGGATCAGTTGGAGAATTTATGGGAGGTTGGCAAAATTATACCCATGGTAATTTTTATAATGAAGACGCTTTACGTTTAAATAATGATGCAATCAAAGCACAAAGCTTATGGTTAACTAATAAAATTGAAAACCTAAATTCAGACAACTAAATATGGAACTAGCACAAAATAGGGGTAAGAAGAAAAAAGATAAAAAACCATTATATATTTTAGCAGGTTTTCTAATGTTTTTTGGAGTTTTTATTTATTTAATTACTAGGCCATCTGATCAAAGTAAAGCGCTAAAAGAACTTGAAACGAGTTTCAATAAAAAAGATGTAGAAATGGTTTGGTATAAATATAAGGCCGATTTATACCAAGACGAAGAATTTTTATTTGAGACAAGAAAAAAATTATCAGGTCTAAATCTATCAGAGGAAGAAATTAAAGAATGTAGAGGCTGGCTACCCATAGCTCCTACTAGTATTAATTTGATTATTATTCCCGACTTGTCAAGAAGAATTATTGATACTTTAAATAATCCAAATCAAATTAGCAACGATATCTTTGTTTTGGAGACAGTTTGGAAAGCATTTGTTGATTTTTCTAAATTAAAGCAGGACTCTAAAGATAAATTAATTATTGATGTTACTGATATTGATCAAGCCAAAGGACAATTTGGGGAAGTTGCAAATAATTTACAGTTTGATTTATCTAACCATAAAGGGAAAAGTAATCGTTTATTTTTTACAGCCAACAAGGATAAACAGTTTGAAACAAGTATTACAGAAATGTATAACCTAGCTAAAGAAAAACCACTAGGTGCAGATTATAGATTTTATTTACGTAGGTATCTTATTAATCATTTAAAAAAACCTACACTTTTTGACAATTACATTAATAAAGTTATTATAATTACCGATGGATATTTAGAAGCAGAAGGAAGGCCTGCGGATACAAAAATATATGGTTTTGAGAGGCCTCTTCATCAAGCCGTTTCAATAGGTAATACATTGGAAGTAATTACTTCAAAAGGATTGAATATTCCAAAAGTTGATATTGATTTATCAAATTCTGAGATTTTAGTTTGTGAAGTAAATGAACGCAAAGCAGGAAAAGGTTTTGACTTTGAAATATTAAAGGCTTATTGGGAAGATTGGTTTAAAAGAATGAATGTTAAAAAAGTAAATTTTATTCAAAGAGAGCAGGCAAATCAATTGACAGCAAAAAGGGTAACTGAATTTATCACAAAATAAAAAACAATCATCTCCGTAAAGTTTTCATTTTTTACGCTGCGCCCTTGCACGTACCTTCAAACTAGAGCAGCCAAAAATAAAATATAAATTATATGTGGTACAAGCCATACGCGTATACTAAATGCGCATTGCAAAACACCCCTCCGTAAATTTTTTTACTTAAGCTGGCAAATATCGATATTTCATTTTCGTATAAACACACTCAAATAATTCGTATATTTCAAAAAAAACTACCATGAAAAAACTATTGCTTTTAACCCTTATTTTAATTTCAAGCTATACCGTAAATGCACAACAAGACAAACAAAAACAAGTGCTTAGGCATGTCGTTATGTTTGGTTGGAAACCGGGAACAGATGCCACAACTATTGATAAAGTGGTAACTGCTTTTGGGAATCTGGAGCATAAAATCAAATTAATCAAAGCTTATGAATGGGGAATCAATAACAGCCCTGAAAACTTGAATAATGGTTTAACACATTGTTTTGTGTTGACTTTCAAAAGTGAAGCTGATAGGGATGCGTATTTGATTCATCCAGATCACAAAGCTTTTGTGGCTGTTTTGAATCCAGCGCCAGATAAAATTACTGTGGTTGATTATTGGACTAATAAGTAAACTGAAATCTACTTAAAGGTTTGAATAATACATAATAAAAAACAAGTATAATAAATGAGGAAAGTAATAGCAGTCCTGATTTTAGCATTAAATTTAAATGCAAACGCTCAAGAAGTACCCGTTGAAAAATCAATTTTTGGAATACAAACCGGATTTGGAGTACACGCAGGAATTTGGTTCAACAATGAAAGCAAATTGTCAAATAGCATCGCTTTACGAAGTGAAATTGGTCTTGAAAACGATTTTACGGTTGGAGATCATTACGATGGCACAGGTTTTATTTTGCAACCAGTACTAACAGTAGAGCCAAGATATTATTACAATCTGGAAAAAAGGAATTCAAAAGGTAAAAAAACAGCCAATAACAGCGGAAACTATATTTCGATTAAAACAAGTTACCATCCAGATTGGTTTGTGATAAACTTAGCCGATAACGTGACTAAAACTGCCGATTTAGCGATTATTCCCACTTGGGGTTTAAAACGCCAAATAGGGAGTCATTTTAGCTATGAAACTGCTGTGGGATTTGGGTATCGCGTGGTATATTTGAAAGAGAATTCGGTTAATGGGAATGTTCAAAATGTAGATGGCGCATATAATAGAAATCAATACATTCCTTATCTGAATATCGGAATTGGATATACTTTTTAGGAAATAATAATAAAGGCTGTTTTACACAGCCTTTATTGATTTTATATTGTGTACGATTATGACTTCTTATCTAAGTATCTGCCTTAAAATTGACCAAAGGTAAAAGCGTTAATTCTTTTTAAGAGTAAATTTCAACCATAAAAAACCAATGGTTCCGGCAATGAATGAAGCAATTAGAATTGCAATTTTAGAATAGGTAATTACTTCTTCTCCATCATTTTTAAACGCAAGAAGTGTAATAAAAATAGACATGGTAAATCCTATTCCGCCCAGCATTCCTGCTCCTAGAATGCTGCTCCATTTTAGATCTCTTGGTAGGGTACAAATCCCTAAACTAACCGCCAGTAGTGAAAACAACCAGATTCCCAATGGTTTTCCCACAACAAGACCCAGCATAATTCCAATCGTGTTGGGGTGATTCAATCCCTCATGCCAATCTGAATTTATAGCAATGCACGTATTTGCTATGGCAAACAAAGGAAGAATAAAAAACGCCACAGGTTTGTGTAAAAAATGTTGTAATCGATAGGAAGAAGTTTTTTTGCCTCCATTACCAAACGGAATTACAAAGGCTAGTAATACTCCGGTTATCGTAGCGTGCACACCTGAATTTAGCATAAAATACCACATCGCAGCACCGCCAATCAAATAAGGAATAAGACTGTGTATTTTTTTTCGGTTTAGGATAAACAAACCGCCCATAATAGCAAAAGCAATAAACAAATTCACATAAGCAATAGTGTCCGTGTAAAATATGGCAATTACCATAATAGCGCCTAAATCATCGATTACGGCAAGCGCAGTCAAGAATACTTTGAGTGATGTAGGTACGCGATTTCCTAAAAGGGAAAGAATACCAATAGCAAAAGCAATATCTGTCGCCATAGGGATTCCGGCTCCATTTTGTGTGATAGTTCCAAAATTCAACAGTAAAAAGATTCCCGCTGGAACAACCATTCCGCCTAGCGCCCCAAAAATGGGTAAAGCCGCATTTTTAATACTGGATAATTCTCCTTGATATATTTCACGTTCTAATTCTAAGCCAATTAAAAGAAAGAAAATAGCCATTAAACCGTCATTAATCCAATGCGTTATGGAATGACTTCCAATATTGGTTTCCCAAAATGCAATATATTCCGTTTGAATGGATGAATTGGCTAATAAAAGAGAGAGTATGGTTACAAAAAGTAATAAGAGTCCACCGGCTTTTTCACTTTCAAAAAAAGCGTTGAATGTATTTGTTAACCTCATTTTTTAGTTTTAATGTATTACAATCATTCGATTTGTAATAAAAATTAAGAATGCTAATTTACGATTTTATGAGCTAATTTCCTTTGATAAAACAATAAACCGTAATTTTTTTGTTAATTTGAAGTATCAAAAAACACTACTTTTATGGATATCAAAATCCTTCATATCGATAGCAATCATTCCTTACTTTGGGATCAATTGCAACAGTCCGGATTTGTAAATCACAGCGATTTTACCTCGTCAAAAGAGGAAATTGAAGCCAAAATTCAAGAGTATCAGGGAATTGTTATTCGAAGCCGTTTCAAAATTGACAAAATATTTTTGGACAAAGCCACTAATTTACAATTCATTGCACGCGTTGGAGCCGGATTAGAAAGTATCGATTGCGATTATGCGGAGTCCAAAAACATTGCACTTATCGCTGCTCCGGAAGGAAATAGAAACGCAGTGGCCGAACATACATTGGGGATGATTTTATCTCTTTTTAATAAATTGAACCAAGCCGATAGCGAGATACGATCAGGGCATTGGAACCGTGAAAGTAACCGTGGTTATGAACTTGATGGAAAAACAGTGGGGATTATTGGTTACGGAAACATGGGAAAATCATTCGCCAAAAAACTGCGTGGTTTTGATGTGGAAGTGTTGTGTTATGATATTCAGGAAAATGTAGGTGATGTAAATGCGAAGCAGGTTTCATTAGCAGAATTTCAACAAAAAACGGATGTAGTGAGTTTGCACATTCCGTGGACTCCCGAAACCGATAAAATGGTTGACAGTGATTTCATCAATGGATTTGCAAAACCCTTTTGGATTATCAATACTTCTCGCGGCAAGAATATTGTCACTGCCGATTTGGTTGCTGCCATGCAATCCGGGAAAATTCTCGGAGCAGGTTTGGATGTTTTGGAATATGAAAAATTATCATTCGAAACACTTTTTCAAGATAAAAATACGCCAGAAGCTTTTCAGTATTTATTGAAAGCAAATAATGTAATTCTTAGTCCACATATCGCTGGTTGGACATTCGAGAGTCACGAGCGTTTGGCGCAAGTAATAGTTGATAAAATAAAAGCAAAGTATTTTGGTCAAGCCAAAGTTGCGGAGCCTGACAAACGGGTTACGGGAATTGGCGGTTTCTTTTTTAAATCAAAGAATCCTAAAGAAATGGTGGCTTGGTACGGAAAACACTTGGGTTTAAAAACGGATCAATATGGTTCCACTTTTTGGTGGAAAGATAAAGATGGGAATGATTGTTCTACCCAATGGTCGCCATTTGCGGATGACACGGCTTATTTTGCACCAAGCGAAAAACAATTCATGCAAAACTTCAGAGTGGATGATTTAGAAAATTTGTTAAAAAAATTATCGGAGGAAGGTGTAACAATTGTGGGTGATATGGAGTCTTATGAGTATGGCAAATTTGGTTGGATTTTAGATATCGAAGGAAATAAGATAGAACTCTGGGAACCAATTGATAAAGTATTTCAATAATTTTTTTATATTTTTAATCACTGAAAAACAACCTTATAACAATTAATTATGGAAAATTCGAAGAATGAAGAATGGAATAATCCAAGGCCAGTTCAACAAGACAATAAAAAACTTGCAGCAGGGCTTCTTGCTATTCTTTTAGGACCTTTGGGAATTCATAAATTCCTTTTAGGCTATACTACCGAGGGGATTATATGGTTGGTAATTAGTTTGTGTACTTGTGGAACAGTAACAGGTATATTAGGAGTAATTGAAGGAATTATATATTTAACAAAATCAGATGAAGAGTTTTACCAGACCTATCAGGTAGGTAAAAAAGGCTGGTTTTAAAGCATAAAAAATCCCGTTGGAACGGGATTTTTTATATAATCTGAAATCTGAAATCTGAAATCTGAAATCTGAAATCTGAAATCTGAAATCTGAAATCTGAAATCTGAAATCTGAAATCTGAAATCTGAAATCAATCTTCTTTTTCGCTCAGTTTTCTTTCCAATTCAGCCTGAAATTCTTCCATTACGGGCTTCATGGTGCTTTCCGGAATATCTGCAATTCGAATGTACATCAATCCGTCAACGGCATTGTTAAAGAGCGGATCCACATTGAAGGCAACCACTTTTGCATTTTGTTTGATGTATTTTTTAATCAAAACCGGCAAACGCAAACTTCCAGGTTCCAGTTCATCGATAATTTTATCAAACTTATTCAAATCCGATTCGGTTTCGTTAAAAATGAAATCTTTGTCGGCATCTTTTAGTTTTACTTTATACGCTTTCTTGGGGTGAATGTATTGTGCAATATACGGATCGTAATAATTTGATTTCATGAATTCAATCATCAGCGATTTTGAGAAATCTGAAAATTGATTGCTGATACTCACGCCACCCAGTAAAAATTTATGTTCCGGATAACGCAACGTGGTATGCATAATTCCTTTCCAAAGCAAGAAAAGCGGCATTGGTTTCTGTTGGTATTCTTTGATGATGAAGGCGCGACCCATTTCTATGGATTTGTGCATCATATCATGTAATTCGGGTTCAAATCGAAAAAGATCGTTGAGGTAAAAACCATTTATTCCGTATTTCGGATAAATTTCTGAACCCAATCCCATTCGGTAAGCACCGGCAATTTTATTGGCATCAGCATCCCATAAAAAGAGGTGATGATAATATTGGTCGTGCTTGTCTAAATCAATGGGTTCATTTGTTCCTTCACCCACTTCTCGAAAGGTAATTTCTCGAAGGCGTCCAATTTCATGTAAAATATTTGGAATTTTAGATGCTTTAGCAAAGAAAACTTCATAGTTTTTACTTTGTAAAAGTCGGCAATCAGTACTTCGCAACGCGTCTACTTCCTTAATCATTTTGTCCTGACTTGCGGCAGTAACAATTTTCTTTGGACTTTTAGGAAGTTTTAAAGTTGGTGTAGGTAAAAAAGGACTTTCTTTTTCGAAAGGATTCGCAAGCATGTACGTTTTCTTTCTCAAAAATTCCGAATATTCTTCTATCGTTGCATGCTCATTTTGTTCACTTACCGAAATAGGTTTACCAATACGCACTTTTATCACACGATGTTTTTGGCTAAACACTTCTGAAGGTAGTTTTGCCGTTCTAAAAGTGCCGCTGATTTTAGAAAGCAAATAAAATAATCGGCTGTTTTTAGCATGAAAATAAATAGGAACAACAGGAACTTGGGCTTTTCGAATGACTTTAATAGCTCCTTCTTCCCAAGGTTTGTCGACCATTAATTTACCATCTTTATATGTGGAAACTTCTCCGGCAGGAAACATTCCCAATGGCTTTCCATCACTTAAATGGCGTAACGTTTCTTTAATTCCTACCACACTCGATTTAGCATCCTTATGATTTTCGAAAGGATTCACCGGCATGATGTATTTTTTGAGTGGTCTGATTCGATGTAAAAGGAAATTGGCAATAATCTTGAAATTTGGTTCTCTTTCGAGCATCAATTTCAATAATAAAACACCATCAATACCTCCTAATGGATGGTTTGAAATAGTGATATAAGCACCTTCTTTTGGCAAACGTTTTAAATCCTCTTCCGGGATTTCAAATTTTATTTGTAAATCATCCAGTATTCCATTCAAAAACGAAACATCTTTCAAATGTTTGTTTCTGTTGTATACTTTGTTTAAGGTAGAGATTTTTAGCACCTTCATCAGCATCCAGCCGGAAAAAGTACCTAGAACTCCGTACTTATCAGCATTTATTGCTTTTGCAACTTCTTTAGCGGTTACTAAACCCATGTATTTTGTTTTTTAGAGCAAGAAACAAAGATAGCAAAAAACTCCATTTTCTCTATTTTTCTGAATCAAACTTCTACTTTTTTGTTACATTTGAAACCCACATACAAACAATATAATTTTTTCCGATAAAATAAAAAGTGGGTTCCTGACAACCGCAGGCAAAAAAATAATTTTTCGGAAGAAATTCAAAAAAAAATTTAATGAGAATTATTTCATACAACGTCAACGGAATCAGAGCCGCCATTTCAAAAGGATTTATTGACTGGTTGCAACACGCAAATCCGGATATTATTTGTCTTCAGGAAATTAAGGCAACCGAAGACCAAATCCCAGTCGAAGATATCGCAAAAGCGGGCTATCCATACCAATATTATTATTCAGCAACCAAAAAAGGATATAGCGGAGTGGCCATTTTATCTAAAATCAAACCCAATAATGTCGTTCATGGAACCGGAATTCACCACATGGATTTCGAAGGAAGAAACCTTCGGGCTGATTTTGATGGATTTTCAGTGATGAGTTTGTACTTGCCATCAGGGACAAATATCGATCGATTGGACCATAAATTCACGTTTATGGATGATTTTCAAACTTATATCAACGAACTAAAAAAAGAAACGCCAAACCTGATTATATGTGGTGATTACAACATTTGCCACGAAGCAATCGACATTCATGATCCTATTCGAAACAAAAATGTTTCCGGGTTTTTACCGCAAGAAAGAGCTTGGCTCGACGGATTTATGAAGTCCGGATTTGTCGATAGTTTCCGCCATTTCAACAGTGAGCCGCACCAATATTCGTGGTGGAGTTACCGCGCTGGAGCCAGAGGAAACAACAAGGGTTGGCGCATCGATTACAATTTAGTCAGCGATTCCTTAAAACATAAATTAAAAAGAGCCGTTATTTTATCAGATGCCGTGCATTCGGATCATTGCCCAATTTTGGTAGAGATAGAGTAAAAGTCATTGCGAGGAATGAAGTAATCTGGAGCTATTTAGCTTCGCTGAATCTGCGATGTCCCGCTATCCGTTGCAAATGAAATTCACTGAACACCGAAATAAAATAGTAACATAGTGAAGTAATCTTTTCTCTCGTTAAAAAACAAGAGAAAAGGATTTTCACTTTTATCGGGGCTAGGGCATTCGAACACAATTTGAATTTGTGCTTTCAAAACAACATTAGAAACAACATAAATACCAACAAAATGATTAAAAGAGTTTCCATCGGATTATTAGTATTGGCGCTTTCAACCTCCTGCGTATCCAAGAAAATATACAACGACTTAGAAAGTAAGTTCACCGATTTAAAAAAAGAAAACAGAAGTTTAGCAGATGAAAATGCTGATCTGCTAAAAGATAAAAACCAATTAGAATTAGATCGCGATGGTTTAAAAACTGATTTGAGCAAATCCAAAGCGGAGCTGGATAAATTGAAAGCAGATTACGCAGCGGCACAAAATAAATTCAAAGTTTTACAGGATTCTTACGCCGCTTTAGAAAAAAACAGTGGAGATGCTTTGCAAAGCAACATGAAGAAAAATCGGGATTTACTGGATCAATTAGACGAGAAAGGAAAAGCATTGGCATTAGAACAAGAGCGATTGAGCAAAAGCGCACAACGTTTGCAAGAATTAGAAGATTTGATAGCTGCCAAAGAAGCCAGCATGAAAAAACTGAAAGAAACCTTGTCTAAAGCCTTGAACAGTTTTGAAGGAAAAGGATTGACAGTAGAACAAAAAAATGGAAAAGTGTATGTTTCTATGGAGAACAAATTACTTTTCAATTCTGGAAGTTGGGCTGTAGGTTCCGAAGGGAAAAAAGCAGTAATTGAAGTAGGTAAAGTTTTGGGTGACAACCCGGATATATCAGTACTTATCGAAGGTCATACGGATGATGATGCTTTCACGGCTTCAGGACCAATTGCGGACAACTGGGATTTATCGACCAAAAGAGCCACAGCGATAGTTGCTATTTTGAGTGAGAACAAAAAAATCAATAAGGAAAACCTAACCGCTGCAGGTAGAGGAGAATTTTCACCATTAGCCAGCAATTCAACTGCTGACGGAAAAGCAAAAAACCGTAGAATCGAAATAATTCTAACGCCAAGATTAGATGAAATTGCCGAAATGCTGAATGATATCAATTAAGTAGAAGCAAAGGTTCAAAAATACAAAGGTTCAGAGTTTTTTACTTTGGGCCTTTTTTAATATAAAAACGTATAAACGTTTCCAAAATTTCTGTTAACTGGAAACCAAAACAATAAACTAATTTTATCTTTGTTTTTGAAAAATTAAAATACAATTTTCTTAATATGAAATACACTACTTTACCAAATACTGATATAAAAGTCAGCAAAATTTGTCTTGGAACCATGACTTTTGGACAACAAAATACAGAAGTTGATGGTCATGCCCAAATGGATTATGCATTAGAAAACGGAGTCAATTTCTTTGATACTGCTGAAATGTATTCGGTTCCAGCACGTCAGGAAACCTACGGTAGTACGGAGCGAATCCTTGGGACTTGGTTCAAAAAAACAGGAAAAAGAGAAGAAATAGTTTTGGCATCCAAAATTGCGGGACCCAATCCTAACTTTACCTATATGCGCGAGAACAATGATTTTTCGCCGGCAAGTATCAAGTTTGCATTAGACCAAAGTTTGCAGCGCTTACAAACGGATTATATTGATGTGTACCAATTGCATTGGCCGGAACGCAAAACTAATTATTTTGGACAACGCGGTTTCAAAGTGCAGGAAGATGCATGGGAAGATAACATTCACAACGTTTTGGAAACCTTAGACGGTTTTGTCAAAGAAGGAAAAATCAAACACATCGGGCTTTCTAATGAAACGCCTTGGGGAATTATGCGTTTTTTGGAGGAAAGCAAATACCATAATTTGCCAAAAATAAAAACGATTCAAAATCCGTATTCGTTACTAAACAGACTTTTTGAAGCGGGTTCTGCTGAAATTTGTAGGAGAGAAAATGTGGGGTTATTGGCGTATTCACCAATGGCTTTTGGTGTTCTGTCGGGTAAATTCCTAACAGGCGAAAGTCTTCCAAACGCCAGAATCAATTTATTTCCACAATTCTCAAGATACAATAGTGCACAATGTACCGAAGCTACTCGCTTGTATCAGGAAATCGCTAAGAAAAACGGACTGACTTTAACGGAACTGTCTTTGGCATTCATAGAACAACAACCGTTTGTAACCAGCACGATTATTGGCGCGACAACATTGGAACAATTAAAAGAAAATATTGATACGATTCAAGTATCACTTTCGGATGAAATCTTAAAGGCTATTGATGAAGTTCAAGCTGTAATTCCGGATCCGGCACCATAAATTAAGAAACCATTTTTTGTCATTGCTTCGCCAGTTCGGGAAAATCCCTCGTGTCTGACAAAGGAGGAATCCCATTACGTGAGATTCCTCCTTTGTCGGAATGACAATATAATAGCAAATTTAAACCTTCGTGAACTTTGTGGTTAAAGTTGGAGCATTAAAGATCAAATTCCTCATCGACGACTAATGAATCCATTTTTATTTGTGTTGAATCTTTTACTTTGAATTTGATAAAAGATTTTGCAGGTCCTGAAATAAATATAGGTAACGACTTGTAAATAGTGTCGTCAGGACTTAAAAGCCCTCTTCGAAGCATTATATTCGTTAAAAAAGATTCTTGTTTTACAGCAAAATCTTTCAACATACCTTGGTCATTGAACTGATACATGAATTTTTTTGGACTTGGAATAATTCGGGCGAGATACAAGCATTCATTCAGCGATAACTCCGAAGGTGTTTTTTGGAAATAAAACTGACTCGCTTCGCCAATTCCATAGACATTTGGGCCCCATTCGATGATATTAAAATAGACTTCGAGCATACGTTCCTTACTCACGATTCGGTTGTTTTCCAGAATATAGACCAGTAAAATTTCTTCCAGTTTACGAGAAACAGTTTTCTCCCGACTCAGAAAAGCATTTTTCACCAATTGCATACTAATAGTGCTGGCGCCACGTGAAAACTTTTTGGTTTTTATGTTTTTTACGATGGATTGTTTGAATGCCTCGTTGATGAAACCACGATGCGAAAAGAAAGAAGGATCCTCGGTAGTCAAAACGGATTTTCTTAAATAAGGTGAAATTTGGTCTAACGGCGTATAGTTTGGATTGGCTGAACCGACTAAAACAGGTCGCTGCAAAACATTTTTTATAAGTGCCCGATAAACAAATTCACCATTGAGTTTATTTAGATTTGCTTCACCATATTTTGTGATTTTTAGATTTTCTTTATTCAATTTGCTGTCAAAAACCAGTTGATTCGGTTTGTTTTTATTGAATCTAAAATCCAGTTTGTAATCAAAGTTGCCTTTGGCTTCCATTCCTTGAAAATGGGTGAATAAACCGTCAGGAAGTGATGAGATGAAGTCCTGCGCTTTCATTTTTGGAATCGCCACTTTGAGTTTGTAAATGGTGTCTTTTTCGGTGTCGTATGCCAGATAGGGATGAAATTTTATTTTATTGAACTGAATTGTTGAAGTACTGTCAATTGAAATGAAATCAGAACCCAATAAGAATCGGTAATCAAATTTAGCATTCTTGATGACAACATCTTTACTGGCAATTTTTGGATGATTTACTTTTAAATTGGCAATAGCCATAAAACCATCAATATGAAGTTCGTCACCATCTTTATCAATGTTTTCAATATTTAATCGGATGGATTCAAAGCTCGATTTCAGATTGAAACGTTCGTCAAAATAAGGAACTTTAATGGCACCGGTGTCAATATTTACGAACCGAATATCGGCTTTTTTATTTCTTGGATCGGCAAATCCTTTGATTTTCCAGCGTTGTGTAAAGGTATTGGTCTGGACTTGTATGGATGTTTCGAGTTGCTTATTGACCAATCTCAGTTTTTGGAAATTGATGGTCGCTTTTTTTCCGTTGTCATCGAGCCGAAACGAAAGATTATCTAAAACCATATCAGTTGGAACTAAATTCAGCGCTTTCGAGATGATTCTGTAGGCAAATTGAGCGTAATCTCTTTTTTCGTTACTTATTTCTGTTTGCTTGTCTTTTTTTAGAAAAGTATCAAAATTTCTCACTTTTCCCTTCTTTACTAATTGTATAAATCCATTCTTGATTTCTAAAGTCCCAAGTTGAAGATCACCTACTAATAATTGCCATAAATTGACACTTGTTTTCAATTTTTGTATTTTAAAAAGTGTGTCTGCGTTTTTGGGTACTAATACTACATCAGAAAGATTTACACCTGAGATTCCGTCAAAAGAAGCTTTTTTTACTGAAAAAGTACTGTTGTAGTCGACTTCCATTTCATTAGAAACCTTAGCAATAGTCTGCTGTAAAACCGCATCACGAAAGATGTAAAAAGCAACAATTAGAGATACAAATAATACACTAAGTATTTTTGTCGCTAGAATTATTTTTTGTTTTCCAGTTTTCATAAACAGTTTTGTATTCGATAAAAAATATAAGAATTAATCGGGCTTGGAATCTTGCTTATAAAGAAAAGGAAAATAATACAAAAGGAAAATCTTTTATGGTTTTCTTTAGAATTTTGAGGTGTAAAAATGTTTTATTTTCTTTAAAAAGCATAAAAAAACTACAACCTAAAAGTATTGTAGTTTCTAAATTTGTTTTAGGGTACTTAAATTAGCTTTTCGGCTCCGGTTCCTTGTATTCAAATGGATTATAGAATCGTCTGACTTTTTCCACAATTTCATTTAAAGTCATTTTATCGGCTGTTTCCACTGATTTCAGTTTTCCGGGTTCAATTAAGTTTTCATCCATTAATTTTTGTTCCAGTTTTGTTTTGGTTTGTGCCGGACCAAAAACAATGAGTTCATCCGATTTTTTAACATAAGACAACACTGATTTTATAAAATAATCCAGTTCTTGTTTTTTTCGGTCATCAAATTTTTTGTCGCTGTCGCCATGATGACTTCCCGAAAAGGTTCCTTTGTTGCCTTCTTTGTTGTGATAAACGCTGTTTTCAACATCAGAATCTATTTCGGTAATTTTTTCTGTATCACCATCAAGAGCAACAATTATTGCTTTTGAGGAGTCTATCCAAATGCCAGTTTGCTTTTTCATGTCTTTGATTTTTTAAGTTAAAGTAGATTGTTTAAAACAGCGTTATTTTGATTAAAAAAATGGTTTATTGCATATTATTGTATTAGAATAGTACTTAGTTGACTTATGAAAACATGTTCTGATTTGTTTTTTTCTGAAAAAGAATTTGCAATGGCATTTGCCGTTTTTAGAATTAAGGTTATGACTTCTGGAGAAAACAAATGTTCATGCTCTTTTCTGAAGATTTTAAAATCAGGAATCACTTGTTCAGTATCCCATTTATTGGCTATAAGCCAGTCAAAAACAATTTCGATTTCATAGGCTGTGTCGTCTCCAAATTCATTAAAAGTATTTTCAAGCGGAAGCCATTCCGTCTTTACAATTTCTTTTAGTTGCGCGATTTCCTCTTTACGAATAGTTTTATCTATGGCTGCAATACAATAAAACACTTTTCCTAAGTGTTCATAGAGATGCGTCATGGTTTGGTGTGATGGTTTCATTTTTCAATCTTTAGATAAAAAAATAACACATAAATTTACAACAAAATAATGAATCCATTCCTGATTTTTTATTTTTTATTAAACGAAATTTTGATTTTATAAAACACAACCGTTTGATTTTCAAATAAAAACAACAAATTTATGATTTTTCAACTTGAGATGGCTTTATGTGGTTTTTTAACGAGACACTTCTTAATAAGTGATGAAGTTATAACCAAAAAGAGGATGCCTTTTTTAATGACATCCTCTTTTTTTCGAAAGCAGAAAAAATTATTTTTTCGAATATTCTTTTTCTAAAAACAGATAACGAGCATCATTTTCTGCTTTTATTGATTTTGAATTTACATCAATAATCATAATCTCTGGATTTTCTTCGTTTTTTGCCATTGGCCAAACCGGAAGTTTATCACCGTTTGGATTTCCTGTTTTAATGAAGTTGGCAAAAAAGTTCATCATTGTATCCGAAACTTTATAATCATCTTCTGTCCAAGCATAATCTTTATTGGTTGCTAAATTTCCCATTGCATATTCTATTTCAGCAGAGTGAACAGCTCCTTTTGGTTTTGGTGCTTTTGGAATGTTTTTGTCTTTTTTAATGACTCCGCCTGCAAGACCTGCTTCAAGCTCATTGTCGCGCATTTCTGGTCTGGGGCGTGTATAATAATAACGATAGACAGGCTGTGTGCTGTTTTTTCGATGCAAATCAAACCATTTCCAAGTGCTGTATGCAATAAAACGGTCTCCTGCTAAATCTGTGGCGGATTGCTCCGTTACTTCAGGAGTTCCCGCAGGATATAATTTTAATACTTCATCTGCTTTGTTACCATATAATTCTTTTACTTTTTGGATATAACTTTTATTGTCTATGTCTTTTCCCATTGTTAAAGCGCGGTAGGTCATTTCCTCTGAATTCCATCCCACTAATAAAGGAACCATAGCCTGTTGTTTGGCTTCAAAAATTTCTGGTAAAGATTTTGGTAAAAAATAACCATCAATGGTTGTTTTGAAAACACCCAAACTTGTTCCTGCAGATTTTTGATACAACTCAAAAGTAGACATTGCACGAAGGTCTTTTAATGATGGAGCGCCAATTTTTACAGCAAATTCAAGACCTGTTTTTTCAGCTTCCGCCAATGGTACCGGAGACAAAGTAGGAAAGATAGAACCGCCGCTTTCACCAATAGCTCCTGCAATAATACCTTTTGATAATGGAGAGGCCATTTGAGCACTCACCGCAATTGAACCTGCTGATTCTCCTGCGATAGTTACACGTTTTGGATCGCCTCCAAATTTTGCGATATTAGCCTGAACCCATTTTAAGGCAGCATTTTGATCCAATAATCCGTAATTGCCTGAAGCATGATTAGGCGATTCTGTGGTCAGTTCCGGGTGGGAGAAAAATCCCCAAATCCCTAATCTATAGTTTACGGTTAGCGTTACAATTCCTTTTTTTGCCATGTTTTCGCCGTCATAACGATTTTCTGAACCATCACCTGCGGCAAAACCACCACCGTAGAAATAGACTAAAACCGGAAGTTTTTCATTGGCAGATTTGGCAGGAGACCAAACATTAAGATATAAGCAATCTTCACTTGTACCGTCACTTCTAAAACCCATATCACCAAATACATTGGATTGGATTGCTCTTGGTCCAAATTTTTTGGTTTGTTTTACACCTGTCCAATTCGTTAAAGCTTGAGGAGCTTTCCATCGTAAATTACCCACTGGTGGTTGTGCGAAGGGGATTCCTTTAAAGCTTTGAATATTCGTTTTTATATCAAATTCACCTTCAATAATTCCATTTGTAGTGGTTATTTGAACAGGAAAAGCATTTTGATTTTCGGCGTGTTGCGCTTTGGAAAAGAAAGGGATTGCCAGTAGCAGAAGTCCAATGCATTTTATTTTTAGATTCATAATTTATGTATTTTATCGTATAATGTTATTTGTTTTCATAAAGGATAAATTGTTACAAGTAAAAACCAAATAACATACTCATTTCACTTATTTCCTGAATTCTGTTATAAATCTAGAATTCATTCGGGATTATAAAGTTGATTATGACAGTCCGCAATATGTTCCAAAGGATAAAATATGGCACACAGATAACACGGATTGAACGGATTTTGCACAGATTTAAATAACAGTTTGATTCACCGAGTAAAAAAATCCGTGTAAATCGGTATAATCTGTACAATCTGTGGGCTAATATTTATGCTTTATAAATGTACAAACAACGAAAATTGTATTCGAAATGATTTTAGTCCGCATTACGGATAGTCATAAAGTTGATTATGGAATGCTTTGGTCAATGTCTTTTTAAAGAGATAAATGCAATCCTACCCAAATAATTCGCTTGCAATGTCTTCAATCTTTGCGACCAATCGAATTTTAATTCCAGTATTTTTCAACGCAATTTTATTGTATTTCGAAACAAAAATGGTCGAAAATCCTAATTTCTCAGCTTCCTGAATGCGCTGGTCTACGCGGTTTACAGGACGAATTTCGCCTGAAAGTCCCACTTCGCCGGCAAAGCAAAAATCTTTGTTTACTGGAATATCTTCATTTGATGATAAAATAGCCGCTACAACGGCTAAATCTATCGCAGGATCATCAACAGAAATTCCTCCGGTTACATTTAGGAAAACGTCTTTGGCTCCCAAGCGAAAACCGGCTCTTTTCTCTAAAACTGCCAGAATCATATTTAGTCTTTTGGCATTATACCCTGTAGTGCTGCGTTGTGGTGTTCCATAAACAGCAGTGCTCACCAGCGACTGAATTTCAATCATCAAAGGTCGCATACCCTCCAATGTTGATGCAATTGCAGTTCCGGATAATTCTTCGTCTTTATGTGAGATTAATATTTCTGAAGGATTCGAAACTTCTCGCAAACCATTCCCTAACATTTCATAAATACCAATTTCAGCAGTGGAACCAAAACGGTTTTTTAATGAACGTAAAATACGGTAGACGTGATTTCTGTCGCCTTCAAATTGCAAAACGGTGTCAACCATGTGTTCCAGGATTTTTGGTCCGGCAATGTTTCCGTCTTTGGTAATATGACCAATAAGAATCACAGGAATATTGGTTTCTTTGGCAAATTTTATCAGTTCGGCAGTGGTTTCCCGTATTTGAGAAATGCTTCCTGGTGTTGATTCAATATAGTCCGTATGAAGCGTTTGAATGGAGTCGATAATCACGATTTCAGGCTGAATGGCTTCAATTTGTTTAAAGATATTTTGGGTTTTGGTTTCCGTAAGAATATAACAATTGTCTCCGCTTGGCGTGATTCTTTCGGCACGCATTTTTATTTGTTTCTGGCTTTCTTCGCCCGAAACATACAAGGTTTTGTAAGGTAATTTTAAGGATATTTGAAGTAAAAGCGTACTTTTTCCAATGCCGGGTTCGCCGCCTAAAAGGATGAGTGAGCCGGGAACTATTCCGCCACCAAGTACCCGATTGAGTTCGCCGTCAGTAGTATCCATGCGAATTTCCTGAGTGGAATCAATTTCGTTTATTTTTAATGGTTTTGGTGCTTTATTGCTGGAAGTTGGTTCGCTTTTCCAAGCTATTTTTTCTTGTTTTTGAATGATTTCTTCCGCTATAGTATTCCATTCTTTACAGGAATTGCATTGTCCTTGCCATTTGGCATATTGCGCTCCGCAGTTCTGACAAAAAAAAGTAGTTTTTACTTTTGACATTATTTTTTCGGTGTTAGACTTTTCATATCATCATATTTTTGATACATCATGTCTTTGGTTAAATTACCAATTTCCTCTAATTGTGAAGCGGTTTGATATGATTTTGCCGCTTTTTTAACGTCACCCATTTTTTCATGCATAAGCCCTAATTCATAATCGGCAAGCATTGATTTCGGGTAGTTTTTCTTAGCAATGTCAGACAATTTATCCAATTCGGGATAGGCCTTGTTTTTTAGAATAGCGGCTTCAATTGCTTTGAAATCATTAATTCGAATGGGGATTTTTAAGCCTAAATTTTTAGACATAACATCATATTTGTGGGTCAAATAATCCACATAACCAGCTTGTAAGACTGCAATTTTTTCTGTGTATTCTGTTGATGAAATAGGCTTATAAGAATCAAAAAACTGATATAAAGCATTCGGTATTGAATAAAGTACGAGTGAATAATGTGACGCTCCTTTAAAATTATCAAATTTATAATTGAGTAAAGGGTTTGTAACTGATTTCATATTCTGGTCGAGGCTTTTTATGGGTTCCTGAAGTTTTTTTACATCGCCATCTCCTGTGGATTGGTAATAAAAAATGGGTTGTTTTGTGTTTGAAAGTTTTTCTGGAATGTGATTTTCCATGTTTGGAGCAAGTTCTGGACTTAAAGAAATATAGGCGTTAAATAATGGTGCGTCTTTGTACAGAAAAAAGTTCAGATAGCCTGCGGTAGTATCGTGACCCGCAATAATTCGGAATGGTGCGATACGGTATTTTTTTTCAAGATACGGGAGTAATTCACCACCGATAAATTCGAAAAACCGGGCTCCTTTTTCCGAAGGTGTCCCATCAACGGCATCATAATTACTGTCTTCTGTTCGCTCGTCTTTTTTATTTTGAGTTATACCAACGATTATAGTTTCCGGTAGATCATCCCAATACGCACCGTAATTTAAAGCGCCATAAAATGGATCAAACAAGTAATCTCCATCCAGTAAAATGAGTATTGGATATCTTTTGTTTGGATTCTTTTCGTAAGATGGGGGTAATCCAATTGTGATTTCTCGACTTTCACCTAGCGTATTTGAATCGAATGGTTGCGTTGTTTTTTGAGAAAATACCGAAATAGAAAAGAGTAATAAGAGTAAAATCTGTTTCATAATTTTGGGTGTTTTAGAAATTAAATTTATTCTAAATGCAGTAGCAATATAATACTTTTATTAAAACAGAAATAGCAAAAAACACGACCGTTCTAAAACCGACATATTTTATGTTTATTCTGGAAATATTGCAGAGATAGCCTTTAAAAAAAGGAAGTATAAAGCACTCTTAGAATTAAATTTCTAAAATATTTATGTCAAAGAATTATCATTTTCATTAGGAAAAATAATCCAAGGCTTGAAGGTTTTGGCTTCTTCAAATTCTAGGAGAGCATAAGAAATAATGATAATAATATCGTCTCTTTGTACTTTTCTGGCAGCTGGACCATTCAGGGTTATAATGCCTGAATTTTTTTCACCTTTGATGGCATAGGTGTCAAAGCGTTCGCCATTGTTGATGTTTACAATGAATACTCTTTCTCCTTCAATGATATTGGAGGCTTCCAGTAAAGCTTCGTCTATGGTAATGCTTCCGATATAATTTAAATCGGCTCCAGTTACTTTTACTCGGTGTATTTTTGATTTTACGACTTGAATTTGCATGCTACAAAAGTAAATTAATTTAATGAAATGGTGTCAATCAAACGAATATTGTTGACAAAAACGGCTATAAAAGCACGGTAATTTTTATTCGGTTCTTTTATTGCGCTAGGCAATAGTGTTTGCTCATCTGCGATTACAAAATATTCTAATGAGAAAAGAGTGTTGTTTTCAAATGTTTTTTTTACCCATGCCGTTACTGATTCGGGACTTTCTGTTTGAAATTTTTCTTTCGCAATAGTTAGCGTTTTGTAGATTACAGAAGCTTCTTCTCTTTCAAGTGCTGATAAACGTTCGTTTCTGGAACTCATGGCGAGATGGTTGGATTCCCTATAAATCGGACATCCAATAACGTTTACTTTTAAGTTGGCTTTAGCGACCATTTTTTTGACGATTTGCAATTGTTGAAAATCTTTCTCTCCAAAATAGGCGTTTGTAGGTTCGACAATTTCAAAAAGACGTTTTACAATAGTTCCCACACCATTAAAATGACCAGGTCTGAATTCTCCTTCCATTTGGTTTTCTAATCCATCAAAATCAAAGGATTGAGATAAGGGTTGACCATCATAAATGTCTTCAACAGTTGGAGCGTACAAGATAATTTCTGGACTCAACGCGGTAAGTTTTTTTACATCTTCTTCTAATGTTCTTGGATATTTTGCTAAATCCTCCGGATTGTTAAATTGGGTAGGATTTACAAAAATACTCACTACGGTATTTTCATTTTCCAATAGCGATTTTTGCATTAAAGCCAAATGTCCTTGATGTAACGCGCCCATAGTTGGAACAAATCCAATAGTGGAATTCGAAGTTTTGATAGATTTCAAATAGTCTCTCAAAGCTGCTTTTCCATAGAAAATATGCATGGTGGTATTATTAAAATTAAATGCAAACATAATATTTTAGTTAATAACTGCATAAATTTTTGTAATTTTGCGTGGTTTTTATTACCAATAAATTAAGTAAATTACAATATGAAAGATAAGAGGATATTATATGTATCATCTGAAGTGGTGCCTTATCTCGCTGAAAATGAGGTTTCTTTAATGTCTTATGACGTACCGAAAATGATTAATGATCAAGGAGGACAAATAAGAATTTTCATGCCTAGATATGGAAATATAAATGAAAGAAGACACCAATTACACGAAGTAATTAGACTTTCGGGGATGAATTTGGTAGTAAATGACTTAGATATGCCATTGATTATAAAAGTAGCTTCAATTCCTAAAGAGAGGATACAAGTTTACTTTATTGACAATGATGAATATTTCAAAAGGAAAGCCACATTTGCCGATGAAGAAGGTGTTATGTATCCAGACAATGATGAGCGGGCTATTTTCTTTGCAAAAGGAGTTGTGGAAACCGTAAAAAAATTGAATTGGGTTCCAGATATTATTCATGTTCATGGATGGATGGCAGCAATGTTGCCTATCTACATGAAACATTTTTATAAAAATGAAGCTTTATTTTCAGAAACAAAGATTGTTACTTCTGTTTACAGCCAGTCTTTCGAAGGAACATTAGACGTGGAAATGATTAATAAGGTGAAGTTTGATGGTATTCCTGACGAAGCGATAGCTGATTTGGCAATTCCTGATTATGAAAACATTATAAAAGCAACCGTTATGCATTCAGATGCTGTAATTATTGCTTCAGAAAACCTGTCTTCAAGTTTAACAAAATTTATAGAATCTTCGGGTAAACCTTTTTTACCTTTCACCCCGAAAGATAAATTCGCGGAAGCGTATACTAATTTCTATAAAAACGAAGTTCTTTAAATTAAACTTTTATTATTAAATATGTACAATATTTCTTTTTTTAAGAAAATGCTTGTTTTAGCAAGCATCATTCTTTTGTATTCATGTGATAAAGATTATAATGCGATTGGTGGTGATTTAATTGGTGATAACCACTTTGATCTTAGCGAGTATTCATCAAATGTAATTGCATACAACCAAAAAGTCGGACCGATTCAGTCTAATAATTTGGCGGTTAATGCTTTGGGTATATATAAAAATCCCGCTTTTGGTACAACAAACGCAAATTTCGCTACACAATTGGTTTTGGCTACCCCTAATCCAGTAATAGGAGTCAATCCTGTTATAGACAGTGTTTACTTATCGGTACCTTATTACAGCACTTTAAAATCAACAAATGCAGATGGAAGTCGTGAGTACGAGTTGGATTCGATATATGGTGTAAGTAAAGCGAAAATAAAACTAAGTGTTTTTGAATCTGGATACTTCATGAGAGATTTAGATCCTATTGGAGGGTTTCAAGAAACTCAAAAATATTTTACGGATCAAAATGCGGCTTTCGAGAATGCTAAAGTGGGAAGTCGTTTAAATAATGATGCCAACTTAGCTCAGAATGATGGGTTCTTTTTTGACCCGGAAGAAATTGTGGAAACAACAAAGGATGATGCTGGTAAAGTTACTACCACACGTTCAGTTCCTGCAATGCGTCTAAAATTAGATGTAAATTTTTTTAAGAATAAAATCATAAATGCTTCTGCCGGTAAGTTGATTACAAATGATGTGTTTAAAGAATATTTTAGAGGCTTGTATTTTAAAGTGGAAAACGCAGATGGAAGTGATGGAAACATGGCTATGTTGAATTTTAAATCAGGAAAAATCACTATAAAATACAAGGAAGATTTGGCCTCGACAACTGGGGGTTCTGCAACAAGAGTGGAAAAATCAATAGTTCTTAACTTGTCCGGTAATACAGTAAGTTTATTGGAACAGAGTAATGCAAATACTACTTATACTAATGCATTGGTTGCTCCGGATGCTACATCAGGTGACGAAAAATTATATCTTAAAGGAGGAGAAGGTTCTTTGGCTATTTTGGATCTTTTTAGTGTTGCTGGTGAACTTGAAAACATAAGAAGTAACGATTGGCTAATCAATGAAGCAAACCTTGTTTTTCATATTGATGCAAGTGCTATGGCAAATAGCCATGAGCCTAATAGAATTTATTTGTATGATTTGACAAATAATAGGCCTCTTATTGATTATTATGATTCGTCAACGAATAGTGATCCTAAAAAATCAAAAGGGATATTTGATGGTATTATAAATAAAGAAGTTGTAGCCAATGGAAGAGGATTAACTTATAAAATCAGAATTACAAATCATATCCGCAATCTTATAATGAATGCCGATTCTACAAATGTTAAGTTAGGACTAGTGGTTACAGAAGATATTAATACAAGCGCTTCTTCCAAAATGAGAACGCCAAATGCATTTATTTCTCAAGCGCCGAAAGCGAGTGTTATGAGTCCGTTAGGGACAATTCTTTACGGAGGAAAATCAACAGTTCCTGAGGACAAAAGATTGAAACTTGAAATTTTTTATACAAAACCTAATTAAGTAAAAATTATGTGTGGAATTGTTGGATATATCGGATATAGAGAAGCTTACCCTATTGTTATAAAAGGGTTGAAACGATTAGAATATAGAGGTTATGATAGTGCTGGTGTCATGTTATATGACGGTGAGAACTTGAAAATTTCTAAAACTAAAGGTAAGGTTGTAGATTTAGAAGAGAGAGCATCTAAAGAAATTTCAATAAATGGAACGATAGGAATGGGGCATACGCGTTGGGCAACACATGGTGTTCCAAACGATGTTAATTCGCATCCTCATCTTTCTAATTCTGGTGATTTGGCAATAATTCATAATGGAATTATTGAAAATTATGCGCCATTAAAACAGGAGTTAATAAAAAGAGGGTATATATTTTATTCTGATACCGATACTGAAGTTCTTGTAAATCTTATAGAGGAAGTTCAGAAAAAAGAAAAATTGAAAATAGGTAAGGCCGTTCAGGTGGCGCTGAATCAAGTGGTAGGAGCTTATGCGATTGCAGTTTTTGATAAAAAAAATCCAGATGAAATTGTTGCGGCACGTTTAGGAAGTCCGTTAGCAATTGGTGTAGGTGAAGGAGAATATTTTATCGCATCTGATGCATCACCATTTATTGAATATACCTCTAACGCTATTTATTTAGAAGATGGGGAGATGGCAAATATCAGGTTGCATAAACCAATGAAAGTAAGAAAAATCAAAGATGATTCTTTAGTTGATCCTTATATTCAAGAACTTCAAATGAATTTGGAGCAAATTGAAAAAGGAGGTTACGATCATTTTATGTTGAAAGAGATTTACGAGCAACCAGATGTTATAAAAGATACGTACCGTGGAAGACTTCATGCGAATGAAGGGATTATCCAAATGTCAGGTGTTGAGGATAATTTAGAAAAATTCCTAAATGCTGACAGAATAATAATTGTGGCCTGTGGTACTTCATGGCACGCAGGTTTAGTGGCAGAATATATATTTGAAGAGTTTGCCCGAATTCCTGTAGAAGTGGAATATGCTTCTGAGTTTAGATATAGAAATCCTATCATAAACAGTCGCGATGTAGTTATTGCAATTTCACAATCAGGTGAAACGGCTGATACTATGGCAGCCATTAAATTAGCCAAAGAGCACGGAGCTTTTGTATTTGGGGTTTGTAATGTGGTTGGTTCTTCTATTTCGAGAGAAACTAATGCAGGTGCCTATACGCATGCGGGACCAGAAATAGGTGTAGCATCGACAAAAGCATTTACTACGCAAATCACGGTGTTAACGATGATGGCGTTGCGTTTGGCGAAAGCCAAAGGGACAATGTCTAATACGGACTTTCACAGGTATTTGCAAGAATTAGAAATCATTCCTGAAAAAGTAAAAGAGGCATTAGAAACAAATGAAAGAGCAAAAGAAATTGCTGCTGCATTTAAAGATGCTCCTAACTGTTTGTATTTAGGAAGAGGGTATAACTTTCCGGTTGCTCTTGAAGGGGCTTTAAAACTTAAAGAAATATCGTATATTCATGCGGAGGGTTATCCTGCTGCCGAAATGAAACACGGTCCTATAGCATTAATTGACGAACATATGCCTGTAGTGGTTATTGCTCCAAAACAAGGGCATTATGATAAGATTGTAAGTAATATTCAGGAAATTAAATCCAGAAGTGGAAAAATTATTGCAGTGGTGACCAAAGGCGATACTCAGGTTCGTGATTTGGCTGACTATGTAATCGAAATTCCAGAAACATCGGATGCTTTGTCTCCTTTAATAACTACGATTCCTTTACAGCTTTTATCCTATCATATTGCTGTCATGCGAGGATGTAATGTAGATCAACCCCGTAATTTAGCAAAATCAGTTACTGTAGAATAATAAACAGTACCGATTAACTTTAATAAAAAAGCCTCGAAAGATTTTCTTTCGAGGCTTTTTTTTACTTCTAGTCTTTAATTTAAAAAATTATAATAAAAATGAATTTTTTTTCCCTTTTATTCACTTTTATTAAATAGTTAAAAATTAATAAAATTATTAAGATTAATGTATTTATTATATGCATGCATAATGTTTTTTTTAGTTTTTTACTTAATTTTTAACAAAAAACAAAAAACTAAAAATGTAGAATAAGTATAAATGAATCAAAATCACTGATAATTATGAAATTTTTTAGGTGGTTTTTTATTAATATGAAAAATATTTGTATTTTGGCGCCATAAACCAACAAACTTTAACCCAATGAGAGTGTATTTACTTTTTTTGTCATTGTTTTTTTGTAGCCTAACTTTTGCTCAAAATTCAATTTCAGGCATTGTTACAGACAGTAACAATCAACCTATTCCTGGAGCCAACATCAAAATTGTTGGAGAAACCGCTGGTAGTATTACCGACATTGATGGAAAATTTACTTTAAATTCATCAAAAAAACCACCTTTTGTAATTATTGTTACAAGCGTAGGATATGGTTCTCAAAGAGTGTCAGTTTCGTCAAATAATCAAAAAGTAACGGTTAAGCTTGCTGATGAAGAAACTAAACTTAATGAGATTGTCGTTTCGGCTTCAAGAACCCCGGAAAGAGTATTAGAATCTCCAGTAACAATTGAAAGAATGAGTATTGCTGATATTAAAAAATCGGCTTCCGCAACTTTTTATGATGGTTTAGAAAACTTGAAAGAAGTTCAAATGAATACAAGTAGTTTGTCTTTTAAATCAATAAATACACGTGGTTTTGCTACTGTAGCCAATACCCGTTTTATGCAATTGGTTGATGGAATGGATAATTCTTCGCCATTGTTAAATTTCGTATTAGGGAATATGATCGGTGTTTCGGAAATTGATGTTCAAAGTGTAGAGTTGTTACCGGGAGCGTCATCTGCGTTATATGGAGCAAATGCTTTTAATGGTATTTTATTCATGAATAGTAAAAGTCCATTTACTAGTCAGGGAATTACTGCTTATGCAAAATTTGGACAGACAAGTCAAGAAGCTGCAGGATCAAATGATTTCGTTGATTATGGAGTAAGAATGGCTCATGCGTTCAGTCCGAAGTTAGCTGGAAAGGTTAACTTTACTTATATGCGCGGTACGGATTGGCATGCTACAAACTATGATGACAAGACGGTTGTAGGTAGAGATAGAAGTAATGTAAATTATGATGGTATAAATGTATATGGTGATGAAGTTACTACTAATATAAAAGGAGTTGGGCAATCATTAGCCTCTTTGGGTTTAATATCGGCGGCGGCTGTAAACTTACTTCCAAATTATAATGTTAGTAGAACGGGATACAATGAAGTGGATTTAACGGATAACAGGGCTAGTAATACTAAAATTGATTTTTCGCTTCATTACAGGCCTTTTGGAAATGAAAATTTAGAAGTTATTTGGCAAAGTAAATTTGGTTTTGGAAACGCAGTGTATCAAGGAGCCAATAGATATTACCTAAATAATTTTTTCATGCAACAGCATAAATTAGAGTTTAAAGGGAAAAACTTTTTTGTAAGAGGTTATACTACAACTGAAGATGGTGGAGAATCATATGATATGCTTTTTACAGGGATTAATGTAAATAGAAAATGGAAAGATGATAAAACATGGTTTGGGCAATATGCAGGAGCTTATATTCAATCAACATTAGCGGGAATGACACCTGAAAATGCACATATAATGGCAAGAAATACTGCAGATACCGGAAGATTTCTTCCTGGTACTCCAGAATTTAAAGCCGCTTTTAATCAAGTGATTGCTGATCCAAGTGTGCTTTCAGGATCGAAATTGGTAGATAATTCCAGAATATACCATTCTGATGCTAATTATAATTTTAAAGATTTAATAAAATTTGCAGAAATTCAAGTTGGGGGATCTTATAGACAATATCAATTGAATTCTTACGGAAGAATTTATACTGATGCAAATGGACCTATATATTATAATGAATACGGGGCTTATACACAATTAACAAAAAGATTTTTAGAAGAACGATTGAAGTTTACGGGTTCTATTCGTTATGATAAATCAAAAAATTTCAACGGTAGTTTGTCGCCAAGAGTTTCTCTAGTTTATTCTGGAGGAGAAAGTAAGAAACATAACTTTAGAGCTTCTTTTCAAACCGGTTTTAGAAATCCATCAACACAAGATCAATATATTGGATTTAATGTAGGAAGCGCTATTCTTTTAGGATCTGCTCCAGATAACTTAACAAGATATACTGAGACCTTGCCAGTTTCTACTGTTGTTGGTCAGGCTTTTGCTGGAGGATCATCTGTTGTAATGACTGGATTGAATGCTTATAACAATTCATATACCGCATCATCAGTACAGGCTTTTGGAGCATTGGCCGTTAGCGACCCTATTGCAGGATCAGCTTTGCTAAGAAAAACAAACGTAAATTATGTGAAACCAGAACAGGTTAAGGCATTTGAATTAGGATATCGTTCATTGATAAAAGATGTGTCAATTGATGTTAATGGGTATTATAATATTTACAATGATTTTATTGGGAATCTAAATGTTGTAGCGCCATTTTATGGTACGGCAAATGATGCGCCAAATCCTCTAGCAGGGCCTACAGATGCTGGAGTGCAATCATTACATGCGCTTCAAAACGGTAATTATAGAGCGTATCAATTATATACTAATACCAATATAGAAATTAAATCGCTTGGTTTTGGTCTTGGACTTTCTAAAAAAGTGTATAGAAATTTTGAAGTTGGTGTGAACTATAATTTTGCAGAATTTAAGTTTGACCAAGCAAAAGATCCGAGTTTTGAAGCAGGATTTAATACACCTAAACATAGAGTAAAAGCATCATTTGGAAACGAAAAATTATTTGATAATTTCGGATTTAATGTTAGTGGAAGATGGAATAGTGAATATTTATGGCAATCCACAATGGCTGATGGTATGATCGATGCTGCTACAGTAATTGATGCTCAGATTAATTATAATATGCCAAAGCTGAAATCAACTCTTAAGCTAGGAGCTTCAAATATTGGTGGAAAAGAATATACTCAAGTATTAGGTGCGGGATTAATTGGACAGCAGTTTTTTGCTTCTTGGACAATCAACCCGTAATTGAGTCAATAATTTAAAAAACATAACCATGATAAAAAATTTCAAATGGCTACTATTAGTTTCTTTAAGCTTTGTAGCATGTAATAATGATGATGAAAATTCAGCGCCTGTTGAGGTTCCTGTAACATCTGGTACGGCAAGTTTTACAAAATATGTAGCATTGGGGGATTCATTTGCGGCGGGATATAGTGATGGTGCTCTTTTCAAAAAAGGACAAGAAGGTTCTTACGTTAATATAATATCGCAACAATTTGCTGCGGCTGATGGGGGTGAGTTTAAAACTCCTTTTACATCGGATAATATTGGAGGGCTGTTGTTGGGAGGAAATGTAATCGCTGCCACTCGTATGTACTTTAAAGTAAGTACTTCTTCTCCTGCTACAGTAACTGGACTTCCAACTACTGAAGTTACAAATCGTGTAACAGGTCCTTTTAATAATTTAGGTGTCCCTGGAGCAAAAAGTTATCATCTTGTAGCGCCAGGATATGGAAATGTTGCCGATGTTGCTACAGGTGCTGCAAATCCTTATTTTGCGCGATTTGCAACTGCATCTGGGACAACAGTTTTAGCAGATGCTTTGGTTCAAGCGCCTACTTTCTTTTCTTTATGGATTGGGGGGAATGATGTTTTGGGTTATGCAACTTCTGGAGGTATTGGAGTAAATCAAACGGGCAATTTAAATCCAGCTACTTATGGTGGTAATGATATAACAGACCCTAATGTTTTTGCAAGTGTTTATTCAAGCTTAGTTACCAATTTAACAGCCAACGGCGCAAAAGGAGTAGTTGCAAATCTTCCTTATGTAAATACACTTCCTTATTTTACGACCGTTCCTTACAATCCATTGACTGCTAAAGTTCTTGGTAGTGGTAGTGAAGCGGTAGGCCAAGCTACGATTGCCGCTTTAAATGCTCAGTTATACGGTCCTTTAAAACAAGCATTAACGGCATTTGGAGCAGGAGATAGAATTAACCTTCTTTCTACAACGGTTGCTAATCCAATGTTGATTAAAGATGAGTCTTTGGTGAATTTGTCTGCTCAATTAACAGCAGCTTTTACTCCAAGCTTGGGTGCGGCTACTGCTGCTTTTTACGGAAGCGTTTTTGGACAAGCCCGACAAGCTACTGCTGCGGATTTAGTTGTTTTGCCAACACAATCTGCAATTGGAGTAGCTCCTACTTCCAGTGATTCTGGCATTGGAATGGCGCCACCATCACCTTTAAATAAATTCGGAATTACCTATCCACTGCAAGACAAACATGTATTAATACCAACTGAAGTTGCGCATGTTAAAGCTGCTACAGATGCTTATAATGTCTCTATAAAAACAATTGCTGATGCTAAAGGATTGGCTTTTGTCGATACAAAAGTGATTATGACTCAATTGTCAAACGGAGGAATTGTAGGTAATAGTTTTACTCTTACTTCTGCTTATGTGACGGGAGGAGCATTTTCGCTTGATGGTGTTCATCCTGGGCCAAGAGGTTATGCTTTAATTGCGAATGCATTTACGGCTGCAATTAATGCTAAATATTCTTCAACATTAAAACAAGTTGATCTAAGTCTTTATCCAATATTGTATCCAGCCATAATTCAATAATCATATTTTAACCAGACCTTAAAAACCACCCGTTTATGACGTGGTGGTTTTTTGTTTTTATCCAAATAATAGGTTTTTATTTGTTTTAAAACACGATTAAAAACAAAGCAGTAAAATTATGCTGATTTTTATAAAAAAAAATATTGATTTTATATTTTAAAAAATTATCTTTGCGCACTGAAAAAAGTGTCTAATCGATAAGTTTCGGTTGGTATTATTTCATAAACCTAAATAGCTATTTAATAAATACATAAGTAATGTCAAAAGTAATAGGAAAAGTTGCCCAAATCATTGGCCCAGTAGTTGACGTTGTTTTCAACGGTAAGGATGTTGAACTTCCAAAAATTTATGATTCGTTAGAAATCACAAAAAAAGATGGTACTTTATTAGTGCTTGAAGTACAATCTCACATTGGTGAAAACACAGTACGTACCATTTCGATGGACTCAACAGATGGTTTGAGTAGAGGTTATGAAGTAGTTGGAACAGGGAATCCTATCCAAATGCCAATCGGTGCCGATGTTTACGGTCGTTTATTCAACGTAATTGGAGATGCAATTGATGGTTTAGGTAATTTGCCAAAAACAGGAGAAAACGGTATGTCTATTCACAGACAAGCACCAAAATTCGAAGATTTATCTACTTCTTCTGAAGTTTTATTCACAGGTATTAAAGTAATTGATTTAATTGAGCCTTACTCAAAAGGGGGTAAAATTGGATTGTTCGGTGGTGCTGGTGTTGGTAAAACAGTATTGATTCAGGAGTTGATTAACAATATAGCAAAAGGTCACGGTGGACTTTCAGTATTCGCAGGAGTAGGAGAAAGAACACGTGAAGGGAATGACTTACTTCGTGAGATGTTAGAGTCAGGAATTATAAAATACGGTGATGAATTCATGCACTCTATGGAAAATGGAGGATGGGATTTATCTAAAGTTGACATGCCAGGAATGAGAGAGTCTAAAGCTACTTTCGTTTTCGGTCAAATGAATGAGCCACCAGGAGCTCGTGCTCGTGTAGCACTTTCTGGATTATCTATCGCTGAATATTTCCGTGATGGGGCAGGAACTGATCAAGGTAAAGATGTATTGTTCTTCGTGGATAATATCTTCCGTTTTACACAAGCAGGTTCTGAGGTTTCAGCACTTTTAGGTCGTATGCCATCTGCGGTAGGCTATCAGCCGACTCTTGCTACTGAAATGGGTGCGATGCAAGAGCGTATTACATCAACAAACAAAGGTTCTATTACATCTGTACAAGCGGTTTACGTTCCTGCGGATGATTTAACTGACCCGGCTCCGGCTACAACTTTTGCTCACCTTGATGCTACTACTGTATTGTCTCGTAAAATTGCTGAGTTAGGGATTTATCCTGCAGTGGATCCATTGGATTCAACTTCAAGAATCCTTACACCACAAATTTTAGGTGATGAGCATTATGACTGTGCACAAAGAGTAAAAGAAATTTTACAAAAATACAAACAATTACAAGATATCATCGCGATCCTTGGTATGGAAGAATTATCAGAAGATGATAAATTAGCCGTTTCAAGAGCGCGTCGTGTGCAACGTTTCTTATCTCAACCTTTCCACGTTGCTGAGCAATTTACAGGATTAAAAGGAGTTTTAGTTGATATTAAAGATACCATCAAAGGATTTAATATGATTATTGACGGTGAATTAGATCACTTACCAGAATCAGCTTTTAACCTTAAAGGTACTATTGAAGAAGCGATCGAAGCTGGAGAAAAAATGTTGGCGGAAGCTTAAAAAGAATTATAAATTATGAATTATAAATTATGAATTGGGTAGCCTCAAATAATTTATAATTTATAATTCATAATTCATAATTGAAAAAATTATGATTTTAGAAATAGTATCACCAGAAGCAAAATTATTTTCAGCAGAAGTGACTTCGGTTACATTGCCAGGAGTTGATGGAAGCTTTCAAATTTTGAATAATCACGCGCCAATCGTTTCTATTTTAGGAAAAGGTGTTGTGAAAATTACAGCTTCTAATTTTGCTTTCGCAAAAGAAGTAGCCAGTAAATTCATAAAGCTAGATGATCAAAATTATACGTTAGCAATCACTTCAGGAACAATTGAAATGAAAGATAATAAAGTTATTATTTTAGCGGACTAAAGTAATTTCGATTATAAAAAGTAAAAGCCTAACGCAACTGTTAGGCTTTTTTTATGTCCAATCCCAAAGCATGATATTCCAAATAATCTCATCTTCTTTATAATTATCGATTGTTTTGAAACCAACGGCTTCGTGAGCCTGCATGGAACGAAGGTTTATAGCGGCAACTTCGGTGATTAAATAATCAAATTCATGTTGCAGTTGCTCTCTGTAAAAATGATAAAGCCCTCGAAATATTCCTTGTTTTCTATAGTTTTTAGCAACGCAAATTTGACCCATAACAATGAATGTTTTGTCTTTGGGAACTAATCTGTCAATTCTTTCAAATAGGGGTATAAGAACCTCAATTTCGTTTCTAAAGCTAGATAGCATTACCAATGCAAAACCTACTACAACATCATTGTCTTTTGCAATAATATGTGCGCAGGCTAAATTCATTTGTTCTAATAAGGCAACGGTGTGTTGTACGGTAACAAATCCTTCTTGAAGTTTTTCTTCAGAGGTTATGTTTTCAGAACTGTTTTGTAATTGTAGTGTTCTAATTTGATCTAGTTCGTCTAGTGTTGATCCTCTTTTGTAAATTATAGGTTTCATCCAATTCTATTGATTACTATTTGTTTTTATCTGTAATTATAAAAATAGATAATCTTTTGATTATGTAAAACGGATTTGAATTTTTATTTTATGATTAGTTTCGAATTCATTTCGGCATAATACTTTTCATTGTATTTTGCTGCAATTACAAGGGCTCCGGAAATCAAGATAAGATTTTTAATGATGTATTGGCCAACTAGAGTAGGACAGTAGGGAAAAGCATCAAAACATATTGTTTTTAGTATAAAAATGGGAAAAAATGTAACTGCCATATGCATCAATAACAATATGATTGTATAAGGAATGAAACGTTTTATGAGCAAACCTAGACCTATAATTATTTCGCAAATGCCAAGAATTGGAATAAATATTTCTGGTTTAAACCAATAAACAGTTTGTTCTACTAATTCACCAGCAGGGCTCATACCGAAAATTTTCAAAGCACCAAACCAGACATAAACTATTGCCAGAGAAATTCGCATCATATTGACACTGTGTTTTTCCATTTTTTTACTAAATTGGAAATAAAAGGAGTTGAATGTACGTATCATGCTATTTAGTTTTGTTTAAATTTTTATTGAAACGGTGCCTGAAAATGTTCTTCCATCTGATGGCCAAATTCCTGGTCCTGGGTAGAATTGAGGCCGTTTAGTGAAATAATGTTCATCTAAGATATTATTAGCATTGATTTGAACTTTAATTTTATCGGTTAATTGTATTGCCAGATTTAAATCGAGTAATTGATAGGAAGGAACTATGCCACTTGCACCACTTATTGACGGTTCAACGGTATTTAAAGCGTCAGCAAAACTATTGGAAGTGTAACTGTAAAGTGCCGAAAAACTAACGACAGAGTACTTAAGGGTAAATCCGTTTCTACTAATCCAATTAGGAACACTTTCTACTTTATTTCCGCTAACATTAGTATTTGTATTGCCAGATTTTATAATTGCATCTTGATATTTAGCATCCATATAGGAAGTGGAAGTAAACACGGATAAACTAGCTTGGTTTCCCAAATAGAAATCTTTTTGCAAGAATAATTCAACTCCTTTGGTTCTGGAATCCCCTATGTTTGTTTTGAAAATAATCAGGTCTCCTTGTGAATTGGTTTGTGCAATTGTTCCTAATCGATTATTGTATCGAAGATAAAAACCAGTTATATCCCATTTTAAAGACTTCCATTTGCCTCTAAAACCAGCTTCAGTATTATAACCGTAAGCATCTTTTAGATTTTTATCTGAGACTTCGTAAATGGAAGCTGGAATAATATCTTTTAAAATTACAGGGCGGTAGGCTTGTGATGCACCTCCATAAAAATTTATATTTTCGGTTAAATCATATTGCATACTTACACCAAATAACGGGAATTTATGTTTGATGGTGTTTGGTAACTCGGCATCTGAATAGTAAGTAGTAGTGCCTGTCATATTAGTTTCGCCAATTTCTATTCTTGCTCCAGTGCTAACGGAAAATTTATTGGAGAGTAGCCAACGGTTTTCAGCAAATACAGCAATATTATTTGTTTTGTAATGAAGATCTCTTCCCCATCCAGGAGTGACTAATGATAAATCAAAGTCAGTCCCGGTTGTTCCTTTTCCTTGTTGTTGGCGATGTAAATCGTTATTCATGAGCTGAATCCCTGTTGTAAACGTGTTGGTGCGTTCCAAAAATTTATAGGAGTGAAGTCCTCTTAACTCTGTTGTGTAGCTATTAAAATGATCGATATCAACTTGACGATTGGTGTATTGAAGTGTTGTGGCTGAAATGGCATCTTCAATTGTTACGGGTTTGTCAAACATTACACTGTTTCTCGCTCCAATAACAGCTGATGATGTAAGTTGTAATTGCGTTTTTGGATTGATTTTCCAATCTACCGTCATCGAAGGAATATGAATATTAGGATTGTAATAATTTCGTGAACGAGTGGACATCTTTGGATTGTTATTAAACATTTCATCCGTAAGAGGACCCGCAAGATGAGTAATATAATTGGAATGGGTCCACTCTAACTTGAAATGTAGATTTTTAGACGCATCATAGTAAAGAGAAACTGCTTCCGCATCATACTGCGAATCACTATTATCCCGGTAGCCTGAAATCCATTTTTTGTTTAACCAAGTAGAGTACCTGAATTTGTCAATTTTGCCGGATACTCCATTATAAGTACTAACCAATCCATAAGAACCAATCGTATTAATAGTTTCAAAAGTAAAGGCCTTGGTTGTGTCTGGTTGTTTACTAATATAATTAAGCATGCCGCCAAACTGTGCGCCGTATTGCAAAGAACCAGTTCCTCTCACTAATTCTATTCGTTCTACGGCTTCCATAGGAATGTTGTAGTGGCTGGCAGGATAGCCATACATGTCAGAGTTGGTAATGATGCCATCTTTGCGGATGTTAAATTCCCAACCGCGGTGCGGGTCAAGGCCACGAGTGGAAATGTTCATCTGATTACCTGTGCCATCCATATCATACACAAAAACCCCTGGGATTTTGGCAAATATTTGCCGTCCATATTTTTCAGTCTGTGCAATATTTTTTTGAGTCAGGTCAATCACCTCATTCTTTTTACCGGAATAGATGTAAGTTCCTTGTATTGGGGCAAGGCGGAGAATATCTTGATTTATTCTTGTTGCTTCAACTTTTACAGTATTTAGATTATGAATTTTTGTTGTGTCTGTTGTTGATTGAGCGAGAAGAGGTATTGTAAAAAATAAAGATACTGCAATCAGTGGGTATTGTTTCATTTTATGCTTTTTTAAGTTGTGAAACTTTTATTGGACTAATCATTGAAACCATGATTTAATTTTATCATAATCTATTACAAATGGTTTTTATTAATATTACAAGTTGTTTCCTGTTTTTTAATAAAAAGCCTAACAGATTTCCAACGTCTGTTAGGCTGTAGTTGATAATTAATTATTCATTATTTAAAATAAACCACTGAAATAAATTATTTTAATAAAACTATCAATTTAAATAGATGTAATTATTCTGCTCCGTCTGTGGCGGCTCTTGCAACGGCAAATCCACCTATTTTTTCGCCTAATTCAAGTCCTTTTTCACAATCGCTTCTATAATGAATAGCGCCAAACATTCTAGAATCAGAGGCTTGTTTTGCCATAGTTTTGAAGCTTTCTGCTTTTGCAGGAACAATATGCGATAAAATCGCACAGGCCGCTCCGCTAAAGGTAGAGTGTCCTGATACATAAGCAGGGAAATTAGGAACTCCAGTCAATGTTTTTATTGATGGATCCATCTGACATGGTCTTGGATTAAAGTAAAAATACTTTGCATCCCAACAGCTGATAGCAGCATCCATCATCGCAATATTTAATAATGCCATATTTCTTGCCCATCGTACTTCACTATAATTTTGTTCTACAAATGACTCTGATGCAATAGCATTCCAGTGGCCAGGTGGTGTATAAGTTCCTACACCATCAGCCCAAAAAGTAACAATTTCCATGTTCTTTCTAGATGGATTTTCACTATAGCTTTTTATTTCAGCTAATTCTTTTGCAAATTGTTCTGATTTTGTAGAAGGTGGCGGAACCGGGCGACTGGCAACAACCATTTCAGGAGTCATTATAAATGACTTTACTTTTCCAAATAATGGTAACATTGGAGGTCTTGTAGGTAAATCTAATGACAACCATGGTGTTTCTCCAGTAGCCGCAGTTTGCGTTTCTAATTGTGTCCAAAGCACTTGATTTCCTATAGCAGCTCCAGTTCCATCAGTAGAGGCTCGGGCAATAAATTTAGCGGCAATTTTTCTACCTAGAATAATTCCTGCATCAACATCACTTCGAACATTAGCACCGCTAATAATACGATATAGTTTTTGTTCCTCTGCTTTTCCGTCAATGTATGCGATTTCAGTTGGGAACAATAGTTTTAATAATTCAACAGTAACTCCCGCTAAAACACCATCTTCTGATGGGTATGAAGGCATAGTGCTTTTTGGGATTAAAACTTGTAAATTGGCGTCTACCGTAAAAGGCGCTGCTCTGTTGTATAATTTTTTATAATACCAAGTGGCAATCATGGCATCATATTGCGCTGCACTTACATAGGCATAAGCTCTAGCTGCATAAGGTGGATTTGAAAATGGAAATTGCGGATTCGCAAACGGATTCGCCGCAGATGGTGCAGGATAGGTTCCGTCTTCATTTTGATAAGGAGGACGGTTGTGTCTTGCTACTAAAGTTCGCATGATTTCATTCCAGCGTAAAACGCCACCAGCGCTCCAATATTTTATTATTCTTTTTTGATCTTCTGATATATTGACTTGGTAGCTTTTTATTTCATTAATTTCTCTTGTGAAGGCTGGCGTATTTGTGGCAACGGGTGCATCAAGTGGGAATTCGTTTGGAGTTGTCAATAAAAAAGTTTTCCAAGTTCCGGCTAAATCGTCTGTATTGGTAGGATTTAAAGCGTGAAATTGTTCGTTTTTTTCAGTAATATCATCACTACACGAATAAGTACAGGCAAGAAATAAAGCCAGAAGAGTAGTATAGGCTGTTTTTTGTATATTATTTTTCATCTTGATTTGCTATTTTTTAAAATTAATCACATAAAACAAACCACCATAGAAGGTGTCCGATTTCCCAACGTTTCTTCCTTCTACAACATAGTTATAACCACCTACAAGAGATAATTCGGGTATTTTTTTAAATGTATATTTAGAACTAATGCCATATTTTAATGCATTCATAGTGTTACTTGGAAAAGGCATATTGTTTTTTGTTATGTCAAATCCTCCTGACTGAGTTACCCAATTGTCTATAACAAATTCGGCTATTAATCTATTAGAACGATAACCAGCTCTAAAATTCACTGAAATGGCATCAGGCATATCGACTTCGTTTGTATAATGGATTTCGTCAGTGAGATAAGCATTTCTATCGATAGTTATGTTGGCTCTTTTTATATAAGCACCAGAGATTGTAGTAAAGAAGTTTCCTCTCTGATAATCTCCCATTAATCGCAATGAAGCTGTTCTGCTTCGTAAACCAAGGCTCAACGGTAAATAATCAGCAGGATAATCGGATAGAGGTGTTGAAAAACTTCCCAATGCATAAATGGAATAGGTTGACTGGCCAACTGTTTTTTCCAAAGGCATGTATTTTAGCGTAAGCGAAAGATCTTGTATTCCCTTTTGACCTTTCATGGTTCCGGCAGAAGCATTAGTTTCTACATACGGCACACTAAAAATAGCATTTAATTTATCTGAGATACCATAATTTCCCATAAGTCCAATGGATTTTGTCGATACGGTACCAAGATTTAGATTCTCTCTTTTAAGAGACCCTTCCCAGTATTGATCCCAGCTACTGTATTGATATATTGCTCCAACGCAAAAATTGTTTTTACTCATCATGATACCGTCAATATCTGTTTGAGCATTCATAAATAAAGGTGCCAACAGTAGGCAACTCAGGTAAAATTTTTTCATTTTCAGTAAAAAGGTTAGTTGTTAATAATTGGTGTTTAATTTATGGGTTGCTTTAGTATAAATGCATTTGTTTATTGCATAGTAACAGGTTTGCATATAACTGAATTCTGGCTTTTGTCAGGAAAAACTATCTTACTAAGTTTTTTTGTAGTAATAATAGTGTTTCCTTCTTTTATTTTAATAAATTGATTAGGTTTTATGTTTTTAAAGATTTGTGTTTTGCGGGTTTTAGACCATGTAATAGCGATCTCATCTATCATTTTTGCTTGACCAATGCCTATTTCTCTTCTCAATGCCGATGCTCCAAAACTTCCGCCAGAGTTTACTTCTCTGTAAACAACTCTTTTAATGCCATTTTCTCTGAAGCTAATCTTAATTCGTGTGCCAATTGCAGAGCGATTCGTATTTGTTCCTTCTAATTGTAGATTTACCCAACGATTCGTATTCTGGCCTGGGTTTAAATATAAGGAGTTGTTGAAAGAATCTCCAATGTAAGCACCACCCACCTCTATGAAAATATCTGCATCACCATCATTGTCTAAATCATTAATGGCAACTCCATGTCCTTTTTGTAAATTACCAACTCTACCAGAAACCGTAACATCAGCAAACTTGCCATCTCCCATATTTCGAAAAAGACGATTTGGCACAAGTGATTTATAATCGGGATTCCCAGTTCCCAAATACATATCTAAATAACCATCATTGTCAATATCACCAAAGTTAGAACCCATTGCAAATACAGATTTATTTAAACCTGCTTTTTCAGAAACATTGGTAAATGTACCATCGTGATTATTGTGGTATAAATACATTTTACTGGCTTTGTTAGGAATGTTTAATGCTTCTGTTCCGGCAGTATAAGCAACGCTAAAATCAAATTTATAACCGCATACAAAAAGATCTTGCCATCCATCATTGTCATAATCCCAAAACCAGGTTGGGAAAGTTCCGACTTTAATATCTGCTAAACCAGCTTTTTGCGTTACATCTTCAAATTGAGGAATACCATTTTTTATTCCCGTGTTTTTGAGCAAGGTTTTTCTTTCTCTATTACCCGATACATACAAATCTTCTAGACCATCGTTGTTATAATCACTAGCCGTAACTCCTTTTACAAAATCTATAACTGCACAATTTGCTTTAACCGAAACTTCTTTAAAAGTGCCATCTTGATTACTGATGTACAATTCGCAAGGATTAATTTCATTTAATTCTGGTCTGCTTTCATTGCCGATAAATAAATCCAGCCAGCCATCATTATTAAAATCTTTCCATACCCCGGCTTGCGTAGGATGTTCAGAATATAAACCACTTTTGATCGTTACATCGGTAAAGGTATCATCGCCGTTATTTCTTAACAAAGAGTTGGGTTGCTTTCCATAATTTCCCATCCATGCGCCTCTTAAAACAAAAATATCTACATCGCCGTCATTGTCATAATCCGCTTGAATCATGTTTAATCCACCTTTGAAACGCCCTAATTCAGATTTTTTGGAGTAATCAACAAATCCCCCTTTTTTATCGTTTTGGTAATAGTGCATGGCACCATTTAAACTCCAATCAGAAGTTATAAGATCCAAATAATCATCATTATTGAAATCATCTATAATAATTCCACCCGCCATATTTCGGTTATTAATACCCAAATTAGGAGCTATATCTACAAAAGGTTTAATGGTATGATTAGAATTGTCTTTGTCTAAGTTTGGGATAAGCCATTTGGAAGGAACTTTTGATGGGTACTCACCCAGTGTCATATAGGCAATATTTAGCAACCATCTTGACTCATAATCATTAGGAAAGTTATTTAAAAGAAGTTCATAAACTGCAATTGCTTTTTTAGAACCTAACTGTTTCAGGTGTATTCCTGAATTTTTGATGGGCATGATACAGGATTCAGTCGAGTGATTGGTAACGCAGTTTTGTCTTTCGCCTAAACGCATATAAGAGAGGGCCATACTTCGCAATACTTCTGGACTATTATCATTTGACAGTCCTATTCTTTGAATAATAGATTCAAAAGTAGCTACAGATTCGTTTTCTTTTCCCAATTTCAAAAGGCTATTCCCTTTGTAAAAAGTAGCTATAAACCGGTTATTGGTTTCGGCTGGTGCAGTTGATAAAGAATCAAAAAAAGCTAATTCTGCCTCTGGGCAAAAAGGATTGTCTTTGACGCTAAACTGCTTGTATTTTGCAGTCAAAATCTCGACCATTTTGTCATTAGGGTTTCTAAAATAATCACATGATTGTATTAAAAAAGAAAGAAATAATAGTACGAATATAGATATAGTTTTCATTTTCATTAATTAAAAATTTAGTTTCCTTTTTAAATGAAATTAATGCTTCATTGCCATTGTCATTTTTTTGTTTAAATTGAAACGATATGAATAACCAACATTGATAGAGTAATCAGCAAAAGCTGCATCACCGTGCTTAGGAACGTAATCTGCGGTATTTACATTTAGCTCATTCTCGGCTATATCAGCAGCACTTTGAATACGGTTTTTTACTACATTGTAAGGGATGTATAGACTGAAACCATGGTTGCCTAAACGGTATGAAAAACCATATTCAACCGCAATAACATATCCAGGACGACGGTATGCCACTTGACCACCAAAAGCGTCATAAGCAGGAATACCCTCAAATCGTCCGGCTAATGATACAGTGAAATTTTCTTTTTTGTCCACAGCAGCCATAAGACCTGCGCGTCCAAAATATTGATCAGGAGAGGCGTAAATATTGTATCCATCTAAACCTGCTTTTGGTGCTGATTTAAAAGTACCATTAGATTCACTTGGATTAAATAAATAATACCCATTTGCAAAACCATAAAGACGCCCTGTTAATTGTCTAAAGGCTTGTAATTCTACTGAAAAACCAACACCTCCGTCTCCCGGTTGAATGGCTTGATCCATTACAACACTCTTAGTGGTACCATCGGCTTGCGGTGCTTCATCCATTTCATCATGGCTTCCGTTATTTAATTTCACGCCTAATCCTACCATAAGGTTTCCTTTTTTAGCAGTTTTAGGATCAAAAAACCAATAGTTAACACTCAAACGTGCATCAGCAATTCCATCAGCATAAACACTGTAACGGTATGTGTTTTTTACAGGGGTTGTTTGTCTCAATATTTGAGAACGCTCATTGTTTACATAAGGTAATGTTGCGTTCAACTGAATTCGGTCTGTCAATCCGTATGAAATGTTTAAATCTACAGCATGGGAATAGATATTTACTGCATTACCACGTTCTTTACCGTTTGCATCAAATCCACCTCCAGTTGTTTGGCGATGTAGCTGTTCTTCTTTGCCTACAAAATGTCTCCAAGAGTGGAAATAGCGATAATTAGCACCTACTTGAAATTCGCCTTCGCTTAAATTATAAGAATTTGAAGAATTCATGTTTTGTCCTCCCATTTGGCGGACAGCGACGCAACCCTGTGCAGACATATTTTGGGCGTTAAAAACAATTGTAACGAATAGGATAAAAATCCAAACGGATTGTAAAGCGGATAAATTTTTCAAGTTTTTGGTTTTTAGAATGGTTAATGATATAAAACAGGCCAACAACAACTTCTTTCCAAAAAGAAGGTTGGCATTAAAAAAATATAAGTTAGTTGATAAGTATTATTGTTGTAAAACAAGATTTACTTTTGGCTTTCGCCCAAAAAGTTTCGTTTGATTTTACAAGGCAAAATAGATAGATTAAAGGTTGCCTTTGAAATAAAGAACTCTTTTATAAATCCATTTTTTGAATTTGTAAATCCATTTAAGACATGATTCTGAAAGCTAGTTGTACAAAATATACCAGAATAGAAATATAAAATAGGCCTATGAAATCATTCATAAAAAGTGAATTCTGAAAATACAAAAGACTGTTTTGTATTTATAACAGGCATAATTTCTAATAAAAACGGGTGTAATAAATGTACAGATTTAGCTTAAAACAATCTTGAATTACCTTGACTTTACAAATGCCAGATAAAAGGGAATGATTCCACTAAAATGAAAGAAGATTTAAACGAAATCGGGTGGTGTGTACGATAAGGTAAGGTGTCCTGAGTGTAAAGACTCTTTGGGATTTTCATTAAATACAATAACTTCTGCTTCTTTTTCAGGAGAAAAAGTGAAACAAACAGCGGTATTTGTTACGTAATCTTTCATTAAAGATTTTAGTAGTTTTTTGACTGGAGACTCTTTTGATGAGGATCCGTTAAATAATTGATTGTCAACAATGTCTTTTAAATCCTGACTTATTGCATCTTGATGTGAATTGCGCAGGTAATATAGACTTAGGATATTGTTTTGAATTCTTTTCTTGAAAATATGATAACTTTTATTATTGATAACCACATCTTCATTCACGTACTCAAAATCAGTGTCTTCGATAAAAGAGTATAAAGTTGCATTTAATTTGATTACTTGAAACTCTGAATCATGTCTTTTTTCCATAGAAGATACCCACGCTTGCTCTTCTTGATAAGCAAACATCAGATAGTATCCCATCACGTTGTAGAACAACGTTACTATTAAAAAAAGTGATGCAATTCGTTTCATACTTTGCCGAAAGTAGAAAACTATTTTATAAGTTAACATCTTAGATATTAATTTTAAGTTTTTTTTAACATAATTTTATGAAAGTTATGAATCGAAACCGTTTTCGGAAAAATTTGTGTATTTTTTTTTTAATTGTTTTTTTCAATTGTTAATTTTTAAAAAAATATATTTTTATGAATAATGAAATGGGATTCTAAATTAGAATTACTATTTCAAAATCCATTAATTGGAAGAAATCAGCAAACAAAAATGGCGCAAAATCCATAAACCGAAAAAGATGCTTATTTTTGCTGACTATGAAACATTTTCCAAAAAATCTATCCGCTAAACTTGAAATTCGAAAGCAGAATAATGCTTTGCGAAAATTACCTTTGTCAAGTAAAAGGATTGATTTTTCTTCCAATGATTACTTAGGTTTTTCTCAGTCAGAAATTATTTTTAATGAAACGCATCAGTATTTAATTAATAATAAGATCATTCAAAACGGAGCAACCGGTTCCCGATTATTATCTGGAAATCATAAACTGTATCAAGAAACAGAAGACTTTATTGCCAATTTCCATCAGTCAGAAACAGCATTGATTTTTAATTCGGGCTACGATGCCAATGTTGGTTTTTTTAGTGCAGTTCCACAAAAAGGAGATTTGATTTTATATGATGAATTGTGCCATGCCTCTATTCGTGATGGAATCCAACTGTCGAATGCCAAAGCCTATAAATTCAATCACAATGATTTTGAAGATTTAGAAAAGTTGATTTTACGGAATCCGAACGCCGTTATTTATATCGTTACCGAATCTGTTTTTTCGATGGATGGAGATTGTCCCAATCTGGAAGAATTAGTTTCGCTTTCAGATAAACACCATTGTTATTTAGTTGTTGATGAAGCGCATGCTTTGGGAGTTTTTGGTTCAACAGGCGAAGGATTCGTTCAAATGCTGGGCTTGCAAGATCATGTTTTTGCATGCATTATGACTTTCGGGAAAGGATTAGGGTGTCATGGAGCAGCGATTTTAGGTTCGGTTGAATTGAGGGATTATTTAGTGAATTTCGCCAGAAGTTTTATTTATACAACTGGGCTTTCACCACATTCTGTTGCCACGATTCTGGTTGCGTACCAGCATTTGAAAAAGGATTCGGCTCCAATTTTAAAACTAAGAGAAAACATTACTTTTTTTAATCAGCAGAAAAATCTGTTGAGTTTAAAACCGCTTTTTGTCCGAAGCAAATCGGCTATACAATCGGCCATTATTCCGGGAAACGAAAAAGTAAAAGCAATCGCCAACCAACTGCAGGAAAAAGGATTTGATGTGAAAGCGATACTTTCGCCAACGGTTCCAGAAGGTCAGGAACGCTTGCGTTTTTGTTTGCACAGTTATAATTCGCAAGAGGAAATCTCGGAAGTGTTGCGATTGTTGAGTACTTTTGTTTTTATGGGACACGGATAACACGGATTTAGCGGATTATCACTGATTTTAATTAAAATATATACCATGGGTGATTTATTGCATAGAAATTTGAGTGATACTATTTTGAAAATTTATTTTGAAGTTTATAATGAACTTGGATATGGGTTTCTTGAAAAAGTATATCAAAATGCCATGTATTTTGAGTTGAAATCACAAGGATATAAAGTGGAAGCTCAAAAACAAATTAAAGTATATTATAAAAGTCAATTGGTGGGGGACTATTTTGCTGACTTATTGATTGACGATTCTATTATTCTTGAGCTTAAAGCGTGTGAATGTTTGATGGACGAGCATAAAGCCTAACTTTTAAATTATCTAAAGGCAACTGAGGTAGAAATTGGATTATTATTGAACTTTGGAACAACGCCAGAATTCAAAAGGTCTATTTACACCAACGACAGAAAAAAACTAAAATAAATTTTTAAAAATCCGTGACAATCAGTTAAATCTGTGTCATTCGTGTGCTATTTATATGAAACTATTTATAACAGGAATTGGAACCGATGTAGGTAAAACCATCGCGTCAGCCATTATAACAGAAGCTTTAGAAGCTGATTATTGGAAACCCATACAAGCCGGCGATTTACAAAATTCCGACAGTCATAAAATCAAATCATTTCTGTCTAATGAAAAAACGGTGATTCATCCCAATAGTTATGCTTTGAATACGCCGGCGAGTCCACATCTTGCTGCTGAATTAGACGGAATTGTTATTGATTTAAAGAAAATTATTGAACCCAAAACAGAAAATCATTTGGTCATTGAAGGTGCGGGAGGTGTTTTTGTCCCATTAAATGAGAATGATTCTGTTATCGATTTGATTCAACCCGATTATAAAGTGATTGTTGTTTCCAGACATTATTTAGGAAGTATCAATCATACTTTATTGACCATTGAAGCCTTACAAAATAGAAAAATAGCAATCGCGGGAATTATTTTTTCTGGCGATGAAAACAAAGCTACTGAAGAAATAATTTTGAATAAAACAGGTATAAAATGTATTGGAAGAATTGTGCAAGAACCGTATTTTGATCAAAATGTAGTCAAAGAATATGCTGATTTATTTCGGGAGAATTTGCTAAAACTTCAATGACAATGGCAAAATCTGAAATGCTTCGCCAGTTCGCTATCGCTCGTGTCAAAAATCGTTAATCTGAAATCAAAAATCAAATGAATTTAACAGAAAGAGACTGCCAATATCTTTGGCATCCTTATACACAACACAAAACGGCAGCGTTACCAATTGCCATTAAAAAAGGGAAAGGCGCTTTGCTCTGGGATGAAAATAATAAAGAATATATTGATGCAATCGCTTCCTGGTGGGTGAACCCTTATGGGCATTCAAATACATTTATTGCCGATGCGATTTACAAACAGCTCACGACATTAGAACATGTATTGTTTGGTGGATTTACACACGAACCCGCTATTTTGGTTGCCGAGAAGTTGATGGAAATTTTACCGAAAAACCAACAAAAAATATTCTTTTCGGACAATGGTTCTACGGCTGTTGAAGTTGCGATTAAAGTTGCGTTACAGTATTTTTTCAATAAAGGAGAAAAGAGAACTACCATAATTGCTTTCGAAAATGCTTTTCACGGTGATACATTTGCAGCTATGGCGGCGAGCGGAATTTCATTTTACACGCAAGCTTTTGAGGGGATGTTCATTGATGTGGTTCGGATTCCGGTTCCGGTTAAAGGACTGGAGCAGGAAAGTTACGATGCTTTGCAATCCGTTATAAAAAACAACCATTGTGCGGGTTTCATTTTTGAGCCTTTGGTTCAAGGAGCGGCAGGAATGGTAATGTACGAACCGGAATCGTTAGATGTACTGATGCGAATTTGTCAGGAGAATAATGTCCTTACCATTGCTGATGAAGTGATGACTGGCTTTGGAAAAACGGGAAAAACTTTTGCAACGGATTATTTGGTTGAAAAACCAGATATGATGTGTCTGTCCAAAGCGTTGACTGGAGGAACTATTCCTATGGCGATTACTACTTTTACTCAGGATTTATTCGACGCTTTTTATGATGATGATATTAATAAAGCGTTGTTTCACGGGCACACATTTACAGCAAATCCTACGGGTTGTGCGGCGGCTTTGGCCAGTTTAGAATTGTTGCAAACCAATGAAATGCAAACGAATATAGTTCGTGTAAATCAAAGTCATTTGGATTTTCAGAAGCGCGTTAAAAATCATCCAAAAGTAGTCACAACACGAGTGCTGGGCGTCATTTTTGCTTTAGAAATAAAAACCGAAAGTGCTGCCAGTTATTATGGAACCTTGCGTAACAAACTCTATGATTTCTTTATCGAAAACGGAATAATTCTGCGTCCAGTTGGCAACATAGTTTATATTTTGCCTCCTTATATTATCACCGATGAGCAATTGGAAAAAGTATATCAAGTGGTCGAAAAGGCTTTAGAAATAGCTTAAATTTATAACAATAAAGCGACATTTTGAATCTATTAATTTTCAAACCCTCGTAAACTTTGTAAAAAACTTTGCGACCTTTGCACTTAAATAACAACACTATTTTGTCTCAAACAATCTCCATAACTGCCATTGCTTCCATTTCACCTTTAGGGAATACACCAGAAGTGATTTGGGAAAATTATCTTAATGAAAATCATTGTTTCACGGAGCGTGATTTAGACTATAAAAAAACTTTTGTTGCTGCGTTAGACACTAATTCAGAACAAGTTGTTGACGAGTTACGAGAATCGGATAATAAATACAAATCATTAGACAAATCAGTTTTGTATGCTATGGCGGCTTCAAGAAAAGCCATGCAAAATGCGGGTTGGACTCCAAATGATGTTTTTGGAATCAATATTGGTTCGTCCCGCGGCGCCACTGATTTATTCGAAAAGCATTATCAAGAATATTTAGAAACCGGAAAAGCGCATACACTTGCTTCTCCTACAACAACTTTGGGTAATATCTCTTCTTGGGTAGCTCATGATTTACAAAGTTCAGGCCCTGAAATTTCGCATTCTATTACATGTTCTACTGCTTTACACGCTTTGCTGAATGGTGTAGCTTGGTTGCGATCCGGAATGGCTGATAAGTTTCTAGTTGGTGGAAGTGAAGCACCATTAACTGATTTTACAATTGCCCAAATGCGGGCGCTGAAAATTTATTCGAATAGTACAGAAGAATATCCGAATCGTGCCCTCGATTTAGAAAAGAAACAAAGTACCATGATTCTTGGCGAAGGTGCCGGAGTTTGTTGTCTCGAGATAGGGAAAAAGAAAAATGCCTTGGCTTATATAGAAGGAATTGGTTATGCAACAGAAATTTTGGAACATAATATTTCCATTTCGGCGGAAGCGACTTGTTTCCAAAAATCAATGAAAATGGCGTTACAAAATACCGATTTATCTGAAGTTGATGTCATTGTGATGCATGCTCCGGGAACCATAAAAGGTGATTTGACGGAATACAGGGCTATTGAGAAGATCTTTGGTGAAAACCTTCCTTTGTTGACTACCAATAAATGGAAAATTGGGCATACTTTTGGCACTTCAGGAATACTCAGTATGGAATTGGCTATTATGATGATGCAACACAATAGGTTCATCGGAGTTCCTTATCCAAACAGCCCTTTCAGGGTTTCAAACCCTGAAAGGGCTATAAAGAAAGTATTAATTAATGCCGTTGGTTTTGGTGGAAATGCGGTGAGCGTATTGTTGAGTTTGTAATTGGTTAAAAAGCTAGCATACGAATTGAGAAAGATTTTACAGATTCATATGGATTGAAAATTTTAAGCTAGTCCTTTAAAACCGTGTTTAAATTCTCAAAATGTTTAGCACGCAGATTATGCAGATTTTACAGATTCATATGAATTGTAAAGTTTAAAATGGGAGCTAATCCGTTAAATCCGTCTTATCTGTGTTCCAATTTTCAAAGCTTCGAGCTTTTTCATATATCAAATTGCTTTCAAATCCTTTGCGTAACATATAATCACAGAATTTTTTGCGTTTTTTTAGCAAATTAGTTTCTCTGATGGATTCCCATTGTCTTTCTGCCAACGCATGAAAAGTTGCTGTATATTCCTCAGGAGAGATTTCCTTTAGTGCACTATTGATAAGAGTCTGTGTTATTTTTTTTGACTTTAATTCGTTTACAATTCTAATTTTTCCCCAATGTTTGATGCGGTGTTTTCCCCTGGCAAAACTGCACGCAAAACGTTCTTCGTTTAGAAAATTAGCACTGATGAGATGAACCATAATGGTGTCAATTTCTTCCGATTCCATCTTCATGCTTCGCAATTTTTGTATTACTTCTTCATGACAGCGTTCCTGATAGGCACAAAAATGCTCAATTTTATGTATGGCTTCTTTTATGGAAAAAACTGGGTTCATTTTTTGTTTTTAAAATGGTGAATTTAAGTATTTATTGTTGATTTAAAAAGATAGCATTTTCATGAAAAATAATTGTTCGTAAAATGAAATTATTTTGCTATGTTAAGGACTCGTATTTTTAACAAGAAATTTAATCTATATATTCTTTAAAATAGCATTATAGCAGGTAAATAAGCCTGTGAACGACTTTATTGTGTTATGTAAATTTGTTTTTTTTATTTTGCAGCATATTGTAGGTTTTTTCTTTTGCAATAGCAAAAGTTAAAAATTGACTTTATTTTTAAATACCACTTAAAAAATATGATCAAAAAATTACTCTTGGCCAAATTTAATATTATTATATTTTTGTTGTTTGCTTTTTCTGGAAATATGTTTGCACAATGTGCTATAACATCAACAACGAATGCTAGTTCTATAACTTGTTCAGGTGGGATTTCTTCACTTGGTAATAGTTGTGGTGGGATTTTATATATTGGTGATGGAACCAATGCTATGACTTTAACAATGAATGCTAATTTAAATCTTTCTTGTTTAGGTCCGATACGATTTATTATTAGAAATGGCGCAGCGGTAGATTTTTCGTCAGGAAATTATGATTTGCAATTGGCTGAGGGATCTTCAATTGAAATAGAACAAGGAGGGCAATTAGGAGCAGCAACAAATTGTAGTGCTTCAGATTTAATTAAAATAGGAATTGTAAAGGTTGCATCGTGCAACGGTAGTGGAGGAGGTGTGTTGTCTGATTTTCCTGGTTTAGTTGCTAATGGTGGCTATAGTTCAATAAGTGCTGCTGCAAGTCCAGCTTCAGTATGTGGATCTGGAAGTTTTACAATTACAGCGTCTGCTAATCCTTCTAGTGGAGCTACATATAAATGGTACACTTCGGCAAGTGGAGGTTCTTCTGTTTACACAGGAAATCCATATACTACAGGAACAATTTCTTCTACAACAACTTATTACGTAGCGGCTGAATATAGTGGATATACTACTGTAAGAAAACCGGTAACAGCAACTGTTAATCCAAATTTATCTGCATCCGTGAGTATTTCTGCATCGGCGAGTTCAGTATGTACTGGAACTTCTGTAACTTTTACGGCATTGCCTACAAATGGCGGAACCACACCTACATATCAATGGTATAAAGGTGTAACTGCAATTAGTGGAGCAACAGCAGCAACCTACACAACAACTGGATTGGCTAATGGAGATGCTATAAAGGTAATAATGACTTCAAACGCAACACCATGTTTGACAGGTAGTCCAGCAACATCAAATACGGTAAATATAACAGTAACAGCTGTAAACACGGTAGGCTCACCTTCATCAACACCAACATTGTGTATCAATATTCCATTGGCGAATATTACTTACACAACGACTGGAGCTACAGGAATTGATACGGCAATTAATTTGCCAACTGGATTAACAGCAGCCTGGGCATCGAACACGATAACTATAAGTGGAACACCAACAGTATCGGGTACTTTTAATTACAGTATTCCATTAACAGGAGGTTGTGGTACTGTAAATGCCACAGGGACGATAACAGTAACAGCTGCAAACACGGTAGGTTCACCTTCATCAACGCCAACATTGTGTGTCAATACTGCATTGACGAATATTACTCATGTCGCAACAGGTACAACAGGAATTGGAGCTGCAACAGGTCTGCCGGCCGGAGTTACAGCAGCATGGACATCCAATACAATTACAATTAGTGGTACACCAACAGCATCAGGGACTTTTAGCTACAGTATACCATTAACTGGAGGTTGTGGTAATATCAATGCCACGGGAACTATAACAGTAACAGCTGTAAACACGGTAGGCTCACCTTCATCAACGCCAACATTATGTATTAATACTGCAATGACGAATATTACCCATACCACTACAGGATCAACAGGAATAGGAGCTGCAACAGGTCTACCGGCTGGATTAACTGCAGCTTGGGCATCGAATAGCATTACGATTATCGGTACACCAACAGCATCAGGGACTTTTAGCTACAGTATTCCATTAACTGGAGGTTGTGGTAATATCAATGCCACGGGAACTATAACAGTAAACGCTATACCTACAGCACCCACATTTGCAACAGATGATATTACACAACCGGATTGTACAATATCGACAGGGAGTATAATTCTAAGTGGTTTGCCATCTTCTGGAACTATAAATCAAACAGGAACAGTGGCTAATAGTTATGCAATTACAGGGTCATCAATGACTATATCAGGAATTGCAGCAGGTATGTATAATTTTTCGGTATCGGTGGGAGGATGTACATCTGTTACATCATCTAGTGTAACTATTAATCAGGTTACTAATACTTGGAATGGTTCTGCATGGTCAACAGGATTAGCACCAACAATTAATAATGCTATTATTTTCGATGGATTATATTCATCAAATTCTGATATTGAAGGCTGTTCCTGCCAAGTGAATTCTGGAAACTCTGTGACAATTAATCCAGGACATACCTTAAAAATCACTAATGGAGTTAGCGTTTTAGGTACAGGAGTGCTAACATTCGAAGAAGGCACAAGTTTAGTCCAAGTTAACAATAACGCAATAAACACAGGCAGTATAACCTATAAAAGAAGTACGACCTTAATTGATAAATTTGATTATACCTACTGGTCTTCACCGGTTTCTCCTCAGAGATTAATTGATGTTTCTCCTAATACGTTATCGAGTAAATTTTATTCCTTTAATGCGGATGGGAATAAGTGGAAACAAGAAAATCCGACGGGTAACATGGGAATAGGAAAAGGGTACATCATTCGTGGTCCCGAATTTTTTTCTGGGTCATCTCCATCGGGATATCATACCGCTTCGTTCATAGGAGTTCCTAATAATGGAGTTAAAACTATTGCAATAGGAAAATCAGGAAGTTTAAATTTGATTGGTAATCCGTATCCATCGGCTTTAGACGCAACTTTATTTTTAATTGAAAATAGTACAGTATTAGATGGGACTATTTATTTTTGGACTCACAATACTGATATTGGTACAAACGTTTCTAATCCAGGATCTGGAGTGTATGCTTATTCTTCGGATGATTATGCCTCATATAATCTTACTGGAGGTGTTGGGACATCAGCCTTAAGTGATCCTGACCATGCTAGTGGAGGTCTTAAGCCATCGGGAAAGATTGCTTCGGGACAGTCTTTTTTTGCGGTTAGTATAGCAACTGGGAGTTTAGCTACATTTAAAAATTATATGAGAGAAGATGTTGATGGTAATATAATGGATAACTCCCAATTTTTTAAGATAAAGAAAAACTTGAAAAAAACAAGTGTAGTTGAAAAAAATCGTGTTTGGCTTAATTTGACCAATGATCAAGGTGCGTTTAAGCAAACTTTAGTTGGTTATGTTACGGATGCCACTAATGGGTATGATAAAGCTTTTGACGGGAAGAGTTTTGATGGGAACGACTATGTAGATTTTTATAGTATCAACGAAGATAAGAATTTAACGATACAAGGAAGAGCTTTGCCTTTTGATGAAAATGATGAAATACCATTGGGGTATAGCTCTACTATAGTAGGTGTTTTTTCAATAACTATTGATGAAGTTGATGGATTTCTAAAGTCTCAGGATGTTTTTCTAGAAGATAAGCTATTGAGTACTATTCATGATTTAAAAATAGCACCTTATACTTTTACCACTGAAAAAGGGATTTTCAATAATCGCTTTGTAATACGCTATACTAACAAAACTTTAGGGAGTGGTGATTTTGAATTAAGTGGGGATAATATTTTAATTTCCAAAGATAAAAATGAATTAAAAATAAAATCGGGCCTTGAAAATATAAAACGAATTACTGTTTTTGATTTACTGGGAAGAAAAGTTTTTGATAAAGAAGCTATAGATAGCAATGAATTCCGTACATCAAATATTACTTTGAATGAGCAAACGGTAATAGTAAAGGTAACTTTAATGAATGGTCAAATAATTTCTAAAAAAGTCATTTATTAGAAATATTTAATCAATTTACTACTTGTAACATCCCATTCTGTTTTTTGCAGAATGAGTTAAAAATGGAAAAAAAACTGAATTTGGTTGAATCTATACAATGGCCAGGGTGTTTTTAAGCAAACTCTAATTGGCCATATAGCAGGAGCCACTGATGATTATGATACTAGTTTTGATGGGGAAAGTTTTAATGGAAATAAATACATAGATTTTTATAGTGTTAGTCAGAATAAGAAATTAGTAATTCAGGGAAAGACTTTGCCATACAGAAATAGGGACTTTCGATGATTGTTTTGTATTGCGCTATACTGATAAAACTTTAGCTACGAATGAATTTGGTATAAATAAAGAATCAGTTCAGATATTCATTAAAAATAAAGAACTACAAATAAATTCAGCTACGACAGTGATCGATAAAATTTTGATATATGATTTATTCGGAAGAAAAATGTATCAAAAAAAAATGTGGATAACATCAAACTCAATGCGCTTAATTTGGTTTTAAACCAACAAGTTTTACTGGTTAAAATCGTATTGCAAAACGGTCACCCAGTTACCAATAAAATTATTTATTGAAATAAACACATAAAAAAACCATCTTGTTTAAACAAGATGGTTGGGATTTTTGTTAAAAACAAAGGTTATTTTTCTTTACTGGATGCTTCAAGATTTCTGTCTATTGTATGTCCTGGTCTTGACCATTTTGGTTTTTCGCCTAGAGGAGCAAATTGAGAATCTGCAGCCTCAACGGTTTGAGGTTGAGAAACTTTTGTAAATGGTTTTTGAGGATTTAGGCCTAACATTTCAAACATTTTCATGTCTTCATTTACATCAGGATTTGGTGTAGTAAGTAATTTATCTCCTGCAAAAATTGAATTAGCGCCAGCAAAGAAACACATGGCTTGACCTTCGCGGCTCATGTTCATTCTACCGGCGGATAAACGTACTTGAGTTTCAGGCATGATGATTCTCGTAGTGGCTACCATTCGAATCATTTCCCAGATTTCTACTGGTTTTTCTTCTTCCATTGGGGTTCCTTCAACAGCTACCAATGCATTTATTGGCACTGATTCCGGTTGTGGATTTAATGTAGAAAGTGCTACAAGCATTCCTGCTCTGTCTTCAATGCTTTCTCCCATTCCAATTATTCCACCACTACAAACGGTAACATTTGTTTTACGAACATTCTCTATGGTTTGCAAACGGTCTTCAAATCCGCGGGTTGAAATTACCTCTTTATAATATTCTTCGGAGGTGTCTAAATTGTGATTGTAAGCGTATAAACCGGCTTCTGCCAATCGGTGTGCCTGGTTTTCAGTGATCATTCCAAGGGTACAACACACTTCCATGTCCAGTTTATTTATGGTACGCACCATTTCAAGTACTTGGTCAAATTCAGGACCATCTTTTACATTTCTCCAAGCTGCTCCCATGCAAACGCGAGAAGATCCGCTTGATTTTGCTCGCAAAGCTTGTGCTTTTACTTGGCTTACTGACATTAGATCATTGCCTTCAATTTCGGTATGATAACGGGCAGCTTGTGGGCAATAGCCACAGTCTTCCGGGCATCCACCAGTTTTTATTGACAATAAGGTTGAAACTTGAACAACGTTAGGATCATGATGTTCTCTATGAATAGAAGCTGCTTCAAAAAGCAAATCCATCATAGGCTTGTTATATATTGCGATAATTTCGTCTTTCGTCCAGTTATGTTTTGTAATGCTCATCGATACGATTTTTTGATGTGCCAAAAGTAGTCAAATTGTTCTAAAGAAGCAATGTAATGGCCTTGAAAAGACAATTAGAAACAATTTATTGGCTAAAGTTAATCCGTTGCATGGCGGTTGTTCCAATATAACATTAATAACATGGTAACAATTACTGAAGATGCGATTCCTTCAAAAAGTAAACAAATGGAATAAGTGTTGACGGATGGATTTCCGCCAAACAAAAAGGTTTTGGGTAATGATTTTACATAGGAATCACCACCGTTCATGGAGCTGTAAATAACTAATCCAATGATGCTTAAAAACACTCCTATTAGTGAAGTGAGCATTGCTGAAATAGCATTGGCAACAAAATTTTTTTTACCTTCTGCAAGATTCATTTCTATAGTCCTGTTTACGCCGTAGAAAACAAAAAATACATTAAGGAGACGCAAATAAAATACATCGGCGAATCCCAATGCATTCATCAGCAAAAAATAAACTCCAATTCCGACGAAAATGATACATCCATTTAATAATTCTTTTGGTAATTTCATGCGATTAGTTTTTAAAATTTAAAAAATAGAATACATGTTTGAATTAAAAAAGTATGTCTTTTTCGGAATCTATACAAATCATTAAAATTTTGATTTTTTACTGATTTAATTTTGGTGTTTATCGGAAGTATAACGAGTTTCCCAATATAACATGAGCATAAATGTTACAATTACGGCTGATACGATTCCTTCAAAAAGCAAAGAAATGGAATAAGTCATCACAGATGGATTCCCTCCGAATAAAAAAGTTTTTGACAATGATTCTACATAGGAATCACCGCCTTTTGAAAAACTGTAAATGATTAGTCCAATGATGCTTAAAAACACCCCGGTGAGTGAGGTGATTAATGCCGAAACAGCATTAGAAACAAGAATAGTATTGCCTTCTGCAAAATTTGCTTTTAATGTTCTGTTGGTTCCGTAAAACACAAATAAGATGTTAAATAGGCGTAAGTAGAGCAAATCGGCAAGACCCAAAAACTCCATTAACAAAAAGTAAAGTCCAATTCCGATGAAAATAATAGATCCGTTGTAAAATTCTTTTGGCAGTTTCATATGATTAGTTTTTAAAAAAGTTAAAAATTATACCGCTATGACAAACAATACATTATGTATCAAATTTACAGAAAATATGACAATATTTTATGATATATGTTAAAAAATAATTTATAAAAAGCTAAATTTTATTTAGGTAGGCTATTGCAGTTTTTTTGTCTTTTTCAAGTTGCTCTTTCAAAAGAGTAACTGATTCGAATTTTTGCTCTGAACGAATTCTGTGTAAGATAGAGACCCTGATTTTTTGATTGTATAAATCTTCGTTGAAATCAAAATAATGGATTTCTATAGATTGACTTTCTCCGTCAACAGTAGGATTGAATCCAATATTCATCATCCCAAAAACTATTTTTTGATTGATGGTGCTTTTTACAATATAAACCCCGTTTTGCGGAATAAGTTTGTAGTTTTCTTCAATTTTTAAGTTAGCCGTTGGGAAATTTATAGTTCTTCCCAATTGTTTTCCTTTGACAATAATTCCAGTCAGGAAATAATTATATCCTAAGTATTTATTGGCCAAAGCCATGTCTCCTTCAACTAATGCTTTCCTGATTTTGGTAGAACTCACGGAAATATCATTTATTTCCTGAACGGATATTTGCTCTACTTCAAAATCATACTGTTTCCCAAAAGCGATAAGATCGTCAATGTTCGCAGTACGATTTCTTCCAAAACGGTGGTCATAACCAATAATTATTTTTTGGATATGAAATCGATCTACAAGAACAGTCTTAACGAAATCTTCAGCAGTTAATCTCGAAAAAGTTTCATCAAAAGGATGGATGACGAGATTTTCAATACCTATTTGTTCCAATAAATCTATTTTCTCGTCTATGGTATTGAGTAGTTTTATATCGGAATGTTCCTGTAAAACCATTCTTGGATGAGGGAAAAAAGTAAGAACTAAACTTTCGTAATTCTCATGTTCGGTTTTTTGTATTACTTTTTCCAGAATTTTTTTGTGGCCAATATGAACTCCATCAAAGGTGCCCAAAGTTAGGATTGTTTTTTTTGTGGAACTGAAATCGTTTATAGAATGAAAAATCTTCAAAGCAAATATTTTATAATAGTGCAAATTTATACTATCTATTTTAAAAGTAACGATATGAGGAATTGATTTTCGTTAGAATTTAACGTAGGCTTCTAAAAAAATGGCTTAAAAGCTATAAAAGGACAACTTGAAACTAATATTTCATTTAAAATATGTAGGTAATGGATCCATACATTAATATAAATGCTTTAATTTTGAAGTTCAAATATTTTCAAATCATGAAAAGAATTATACTATTCTTTATAATTGTTCTTTCTAATTCAATTATCCATGCTCAAAATGGCTCTCCTTGGAAAAGAATTAATCAAGATATGGTTGGTGTTTCAGATAGAAACAGTGCGAAGCCAAGTGCTGATAATCAGTTGTTATTTAAATTAGACGAAGTTGTTATAAAACAATCTTTGGAGCCACTTCATGATAAGACAGCCAAGGGAAATAGAATCGAAATTGCTATTCCAAATAGTAATGGTGTTTTGGAAAAATTTTTGGTTTGGGAGTACTCTAATTTTGAACCGGAATTGCAGGCTAAATATCCAGATATAAGAGCTTATACTGGTATTGGAATTACAGATCGGAATGCTTCCCTTTATTTCAGTATGTCCCCCAAAGGAATTCAGACCATGATACTGAGAGGTGACAGTGGATCAGAATTTATTGAACGGTATTCTAAAGACAAAACGGTTTATGTCCTTTTCAATGCTAAAAGCAGAACCAGAGGAAGTTTGCCTTTTACTTGCAAAACGGAAGAGGTAGCTTTAAACAAACAATTACTAAATAAGACCAGTAAAATTTCAGCGAGCAACCAGGTTTTTAAAACTTTAAGGCTTGCTTTGTCTTGTACAGGTGAATATGCAACTTATTTTGGAGGAACTGTAGCAGGTGCTCTGGCAGGGATGAATGCGACTATGACAAGGGTCAATGGCGTTTTTAATAAAGATTTAGCCGTAAAATTAAGCATTATTGCAAACAATAATCTCGTAATTTATACTGATGCTGCTACAGATCCATATTCGACGGTGGTTGATGAAGCTCCTGTAGCGTGGAGCCAAGAAGTACAGACTACTTTGACCAGTGTTATTGGAAATGGGAATTATGATGTGGGGCATTTATTTGGTGCTACTGGTGGTGGCGGAAATGCCAGTTGTATAGGCTGTGTATGTGAGAGTCCTACAATTGATGATCCTTTAGCAAAAGGGAGTGCTTATACTTCACCAAGTACTGCAGAACCAGAAGGGGATTTGTTTGATATTGATTTTGTAGCTCACGAAATGGGGCATCAGCTGGGTGCAGAACACACCTTTTCATATGTTCTTGAAGGTTCTGGAGTTAGTGTCGAGCCAGGAAGTGGTTCTACGATTATGGGGTATGCAGGAATTACTACGAATTATGATGTTCAAGCTAATTCGGATGATTACTTTACTTATGTAAGCATTAAACAAATACAAGATAATCTTTCGTCTAAAACTTGTCCTACGAGTGTGATAATTAGTAATAGTCCTCCAGTAATTAGCGCCGGTTTAGATTATACGATTCCAAATGGAACAGCTTTTAAGCTGATAGGAACGGGTTCAGATGTTAATGGAGATACTGTTTCTTATTGTTGGGAACAAAATGACACGGCTACCAGTACCAGTGGAGCAAATAGTGTTGCTTTTTCAACTAAATTAGATGGCCCGCTTTTTAGATCGATGTATCCAAGCAGTTCTCCAGTGCGCTATATGCCTGCTTACGGTATGGTATTGTCTAATAAATTGACTACAACTTGGGAGTCTGTTTCTACTATTGAAAGAGCACTCCATTTTACCTTAACAGGTAGGGATAATGCAGCCCTTGGAACAGCACAAACTAATACCGATGAAATGATTGTAAATGTAAGCGGAACAGTTGGTCCATTTGCGGTTACATCACAAAATACTGATGATTTAAGCTGGGCTCAAGGAACAACACAAACGATAACTTGGAGTGTAAATGGTTCAAATGCTTTAGTAGGTTCAGCCAATATAAACATCAAGCTTTCTATTGACGGCGGTTTGACTTTTCCGACAACATTGGCATTAAATACTCCAAATGATGGTTCTCAGTCAATTACAGTTCCAAATATTACAGCAAAAAATTGCAGGATTTTAATTGAGCCTACGGCAAATATTTATTATGCAGTAAACAGTAAGTCATTTGCGATTGGATATTCGGTTGTTTCATCTTGTAATACGTATACTTTCGCAGCTCCTTTTCCTATACCGGAACAAGTTGCTTATACTTCCAAAACGATTACTGTCCCAGTGGGAGCAACTGTAGCAGATGTGAAATTATCCGTTGGTTTAACTCATTCGTATTTGTCAGATGTTCAAATGGATGTGATAAGCCCGCAAGGTACAATTGTAAAATTATTTGAAAAAAGTTGCAATACTACTAATAGTACTCTATTGTTAAATTATGATGATTTGGGAGGCTCGCTTATTTGTGGAGTAACTACAACCCAAACTGTATCGCCATTTGAGCCATTAGGGGCTTTTAATGGGCAAAATTCACAGGGAGTTTGGACGTTTAGGGTTCGGGATGCTTTTCCTGATGATACAGGAACATTAAATTCGGCATCCATAACTATTTGTACACAAACATTTACTTTAGCGGCAAATGATTTTGAAATTAATGATTTTGTCTTGTATCCAAATCCAAACAATGGGAATTTTAATATCCAATTTACTAGTGTGTCATCAAATGGGGTGAAGGTATTAGTACACGATTTGTTGGGTAGAAAACTTTTTGAAAATAAATTTGAAAGCAACTCTAATTTCAATGAGAACGTCCAATTGAAAAATGTTCAACCTGGACTTTATTTATTGACGGTAATTGATGGAGATAGAGAAGAGGTAAGAAAAATTGTGATTGAATAATCAAAATAGAATTACTAAAAAAGGGAAACGGCTTATGACGTTTCCCTTTTTTTATTTCCCATTAAATGCAGTCATGGTATTTTCTAATCCTGCAGTTCCAAATGATTTTATAATCTCTGAAGCTAATTCTAATCGCTCCGGAAGTGCTACTTTTTCAGTGTCATCCCAATCACCAAGGACGTAATCAACTTGTTTTCCTTTTTTGAATTCATCACTAATCCCAAAACGGAATCGGGCATAGTTTTGCGTATTCAGGACAAGATTGATGTTTTTTAATCCGTTGTGCCCGCCATCGCTTCCTTTTTGTCTGATGCGAATGGTTCCAAAGGAAAGATTCAAATCATCGGTGATTACCAAAATGTTTTCCAAAGGAATTTTTTCTTTTTCCATCCAGTATTGTACCGCTTTTCCGCTCAAATTCATGTAGGTGTTGGGTTTCAAAAGCAAAAAAGTCCTTCCTTTGAATTTATATTCGGCTAGGGAACCCAATTTTACGGTTTCGAAGTTGATTCCTTCTTTTCGAGCTAAAAAATCAACTGCTTTAAAACCAATGTTGTGTCGGGTGTTTACATATTCGGCACCAATGTTGCCGAGTCCAACTATTAAAAATTTATTACTCACGCTTTTTATATTGTTTTTTGTGTGTTCGTGAACCTCCGGTTTCATACAATCCGTATTGTCTTCTGTTTTTGTTGATGAGAATAAATTTGAAATCCATTTTATCATGCTGCAAAAATAGACTTAATCTGTTAATTAAGGAAACTTGTGTATTGGAAAATGTTTTGTGAGTAGCAAGAAGAGGCCACCCCGCCCGTTGGGCACCCCTCCAGAGGAGTGGAATGCGCACGACTTCCCCTTCTCTGGAGGGGTGCCTGCAAGGCGGGGTGGTTTTTTTGCCAATCTTGTAATAATCCCAAGAACAAAACCATAAAACCCAATTAGCCCCGATGGAAGGGAAAATCCTTTTTTGAGGCGATTTTTTTTCGACTCAAAAAAGATTGGAATGACAGCGGGAAACCTATTTCCTAAAAAGCCTAATCTTTCGCTACTATTCAAAAAAAAAGCACCAGTTTTACAACTGATGCTTTCTTGAATGATTGAAAAAATATTATTTTTTCTTTCCTTTTGCAGGAGCTTTCGCTGCTTTTGCTGCTTCTTGAGCCGCTTTCATAGCAGCACGAGAAATCTTCACTTGACAAATTACTGTATTGTCTGGGTGCATGATTTTGAAGTTTTCAGATGGCACTTTAGTAACATATAATTTGTTACCCATGTCTAGTGGCGTAATGTCAGCTTCAACAAAATCAGGAAGATTTTTAGGTAAAGCTCTTACTTTTAATTTACGAGTGTTCAAACGTAAATCTCCACCAGCCATAACTCCTTTTGAGTTACCAATGATTTTTACAGGAACTTCCATAGTGATTTCTTTGTCATCAAAGATTTGAAAGAAGTCAATATGTAAAACCTTGTCAGACACCGGGTGAACCTGAATGTCTTGTAAAATAGCGTTAAATGATTTTCCTTTTCCAAGATCGATCTCAACTGTGTGAGCGTTTGGAGTGTAAACCAAGTTTTTGAAAGCCATAACTTCTGCTGAGAAATGAACTGCCTGATTTCCTCCGTATAATACGCAAGGAACCAATCCAGCATTACGTAAGGCTTTAGTTGCTACTTTGCCCACGCTTTCTCTTTCTGATCCTTTAATTGTAATCGATTTCATTGTAAAAAAAATATAGTTATTAAATAATATTACTTGTTTGTGTTTTTTTAGTTAACCTTGCTAATTCCCCTTTAGGGGTTAGGGGTTTACATTATAAACTTTCCACTAATGGAATTGTTGTGGTGTACCATGTGCATAACTTCGGCAAAAAGTGGTGCACAACTCAACACTTTTATTTTGTTTGATTCTTTCTTTAATGGAATAGAATCAGTGACTATCAATTCGCTCAATTGCGAGTTTTCTATTTTTTCGTAAGCGCTACCTGATAAAATGGCGTGTGTACAAATCGCTCTTACGCTCAATGCTCCTTTTTCTATCATTAAATCTGCCGCTTTCGCCAAAGTGCCTCCGGTATCAATCATGTCATCTACTAAGATTACATTTCTACCTTTTACCTCACCAATTAATTCCATGGTGTCGATAATGTTTGCTTCTTTTCTTTGTTTGTAGCAAATAACTACATCTGAATTTAAAAATTTAGAATAAGCATACGCTCTTTTAGAACCTCCCATATCTGGAGAAGCAATCGTTAAATTGTCTAAACCTAAACTTTCTATATACGGTATGAAAATAGTCGATGCAAAAAGATGATCTACTGGTTTTTCAAAGAATCCTTGAATTTGATCAGCATGCAAATCCATGGTCATTACTCTTGTTGCGCCTGCAGCATCTAATAAATTAGCTACTAATTTAGCTCCTATCGGAACTCTTGGCTTGTCTTTTCTATCTTGTCTTGCCCAACCAAAGTAAGGAATTACTGCAGTAATGTGTCTTGCCGAAGCACGTTTTGCAGCATCAATCATCAGCAACATTTCCATTAAATTGTCTGCAGTTGGAAAAGTTGAACAAACGATAAATACGCGTAAACCCCTGATAGACTCCTCATAAGAAGGTTGAAATTCACCGTCGCTGTACTTTGACATAGTGATTTTTCCTAATGGAATTCCGTATTGCTCTGCTATTTTTTCTGCAAGATAGACACTTTGTGAACAAGCAAAAATTTTAGCTTCTGGTTCTAGGTGTGACATTTAATTTGTTGTTTTTATTCCGCTGCTCTACATACAGTTCGGCTTTGTCATTCGAATAAAGCCTTATGTTTGTATTTGCCTCGGGTGTAGTTAGTTGTGTGTTCCGTTTTAAGCGAGGTGCAAATTTATAAAATTTATTCAACTCTGAAAGGAAAATTTTAAGTATTTTTAGTTGAACATTTAATATTATTTTTTACATTTGCACCGTGTTAAAGGAATTGATGGTTGATTTAAACACAATTACATCTTTTATTGCGTTGAAATAACTGTCGTTATTTCATGTCTAGCTAAGCCCGGATGGCGGAATTGGTAGACGCGCTGGTCTCAAACACCTGTGGGAAACCGTGCCGGTTCGACTCCGGCTCCGGGTACAAAAACCGCTTCGAAAGAAGCGGTTTTTTTGGTTTTAGATGGTTTTTTTTCTCCGAAAATATCCATTCTCATGGCGTTAATCACTTGATTATCGCTTCACTTGTAGCAGTTTTATACCCAAAAACGTTTTTTTTGTGATATTCTAAATAGAGTCAGAAAATTTTAACGATATCGTTATTTATACAATTTTATTTTTGTATTCTTGTAAGTGTAAATAAAACACTTAATTATGAAAAAAATAGTTTTGCTAGCTTTTTTGGCGCTGTCATTGACTTCATTTGTAGGGAAACCAACCCGTTATTTTTTTGTCAACTCGGATAAAACAATAAAAATTGAATTTAGTCTAAACCCAAAGAAAACCCCTTCTTACAAAGTTTTCTTTAAAGATAAATTGGTTGTCAATACTTCTGATTTGGGGATTATAAGAGAAGATGCCAATTTTTATACGGATTTAAAGATTGTAACCGTTTCTAAATCGAAACCAATTCAATCCAACTATTCGATGCTGCAAGGGAAACGAAAAAAAATCGCTTATGCCGCAAATCAATATACGGTTAGCTTGCAAAACAATAAAGGGGAAACAATGAATATTATTTTTCAAGTATCCCACGATGGAATTGCGTTGCGATACCATTTTCCAGAAACTTCGACAGCAATTAAAAAAATAGCCGAAGAGAAAACCACTTATAATTTTGAGACAACGACAAAAGCGTGGTTGCAACCCATGTCAAAAGCGAAAACCGGATGGAAAGAAACCAATCCTTCCTATGAAGAGCATTATGCGATGGGCGTTCCCGCAAATACAAAACCCGCCATAGGAGAAGGTTGGGTGTATCCTGCTTTATTTCATGCCAATGATACTTGGGTTTTGATTTCCGAAACAGGATTGCAAGCCAATTATTGCGGCAGCCGATTGGTTTATAATGATACTGCCAAAGCAATGCAGGTAACTTTTCCTCAAAAAGAAGAAATTTTCCCTAACGGAGCATTGAATCCGGAATCTGTTTTGCCTTGGTACACGCCTTGGCGCATCATTACTATTGGGTCACTTAAAACCATCACCGAAAGTACTATGGGAACAGATCTAGCCGATCCGTCAACGGTTGCCGACACTTCGTTTATAAAAAGCGGAATTGCGTCTTGGAGCTGGGTTTTGCTGAAAGATGAATCGGTTAATTACGAAACAACCCATAAATTTATTGATTATGCCGCTGCTATGAATTGGCCGTATTGCTTGATAGATGCCGATTGGGATACTCGAATTGGCGATGAGAAAATGAAAGAATTGTCGGCTTACGCCAAAGGTAAAAATGTAAAATTACTCGTTTGGTACAATTCATCAGGAGCATGGAACAGTACTGAATACCATCCAAAAAGTAAATTGATTACCCATGCTGACAGAGTGCGGGAGTTTACCAGACTTAACGAAATGGGAATTGCAGGAGTCAAAGTTGATTTTTTTGGTGGCGACGGACAATCGATGATTGCGTATTACCATGATATGCTGACCGATGCTGCGGCGCATAAATTAGTGATTAATTTACACGGAGCGACTTTGCCTAGAGGTTGGCAACGCACGTATCCAAATTTGTTGACGACTGAAGCGGTTAAAGGATATGAATACATTACTTTTTTCCAAGATATTGCTGATTTAGCCCCAACACATTGTGCCATGCTTCCTTTTGCCCGAAATGTTTTTGATCCAATGGATTTTACACCAATGGTTTTGGATTCTATTCCAAATATCACCCGAAAAACAACTCCAGCATTTGAATTAGCTTTGCCTGTTTTATTCTTATCCGGAATTCAACACATGGCCGAAACGCCTGATGGAATGGCTAAAATGCCTGCTTATGTAGTTGATTATTTAAAAGATATTCCAACTAATTGGGATGATTCTAAATTTATTGATGGTTATCCGGGAAAGTACATTATCATGGCCAGAAAGAAAGACAATATATGGCATATCATTGGAATTAACGGGGAAGCCACCACCAAAGAAATAGAGATTGATTTGTCTTTTGTGACTAATTCCAAAGGTTTTAGTATTGCTGAAGACGAGAACGGATTTCAGCAGAAAGCAGTATCAAAAAGTACAAAACTAAAAGTAACTATGAAACCTCATGGTGGTTTTGTCGTGAAGATTTAGTTTTTTAAAAGGACCTTATTAATTCTAAAAAAACCTCGTTAGTTTGTGCTTTCGAGGTTTTTTGTGGGTGTTAGTTTAGTTTAAGGTATTGTCATACTATTTTAGTATAGAATTTACTAGAATAAGGAATTTGTAAATTTGTCATTTCGACGAAGGAGAAATCACATAACGAGAGCAACTAATGTGATTTTTCCTTCGTCGAAATGACAAATAATAAGGATTAATCCCAGTAAATTCAAAGCCTACTTGGTATTATTGGATTCTATTTGTAGGCTAGAGGAAGAGGTTTATCATATTGTAAATTTGTATATTGAAATTTGTTATTATTGTAAAGATCACTTTAATTTATTGCTTTATAAAGAAACCTAAAACGGAATAAACAAGCATAAAAAAACCCCGAAAGTTTTACTTTCGGGGTTACTAACTAGTTCCATATTTAAACCAAACCATTCAACTTATTTATGAGGATAGAAACTAATCTATAGTAGTTAGTGTGTTGTTATTTAACTGAGAATTTAAAGCTTGTTTTTGTTTTGTAATTTTCACCTGGATTCAAGACCGTGGTTGGAAAATATTTTTGATTTGGTGAATCCGGATAGTGTTGTGTTTCTAAACAAAAACCAGTTCTGCGAGCATACGTTCCGCCATTTCTCATGGGTAAAGTACCGTCTAAGAAGTTACCGGAATAGAACTGTATTCCCGGTTGGTCTGTATATACTTCCAATAATCTTCCGCTTCCTGCATCATATGCCGAGGCCGCAAAACGCTCTCCTTTGTCTTGATTGTTCAGCACCCAGCAATGGTCGTAACCCAATCCGTTTTTCAATTGTTCGTCTTTGGCTTCGATTTCTGCACCCACTTTTTTCGGTTTTCTGAAATCGAAAGGCGTATTGGTTACATCTGTTAATTTTCCTGTTGGAATCAGTGTTGCCGCAACCGGAACTAATTTGTCCGCATCGATAGTGATTTCATGATCTAAAATTGGTTTAGAAAAATCAGAAGACAGGTTAAAATACGAATGTTGTGTTAAGTTTACCACCGTTTTCTTATCTGTAGTCGCTTCATAAACCACGTCCAATGAGTTGTCATTGTTCAACGTGTAGGTTACGAAAACAGTTAAGTTTCCAGGATATCCTTCTTCCATATCTTTACTCACATACTTCAATTTTAGAGAGGCATTGTCTCCGGATTTTGCTTCTTCGGCAGTCCAAACCACTCTGTGAAAACCTTCTGGTCCGCCATGTAATGCATTAGGATCGTTGTTGACAGCCAAAGCATATTCTTTTCCGTCCAAAGCAAATTTTCCCTTTGCAATTCGGTTTCCGTATCTTCCGATAAGGGCTCCAAAATACGGATTTGGTTTCATGTATTGTTCCAATGAATTAAAACCAAGCACTACCTCTTCTGATTTTCCGGCTTTGTTAGGCACTTTTAAAGAAGAGATAATACCACCATAAGTGATAATGTCCACTTCCATTCCTTTTTGGTTTTTAAGTTTGTAACTGTCAATTTTTTCGCCTTTTGGAGTCGTTCCATAAGCTGATTTTTCGATAGTTACCGCAGCTGTAGCTTTTGCTTCTGTAGTAGTTTCTTCCACTTTTTTATCGCTTTTGCATTGAATATTTATACTGGCCAAACTTATTATGGAAATTCCATAAATGCAACGTTTTAATACATTCATAATTACTCGTTTTTAGTTATTATAGACCGTGCTGAAACAAATGATAATACGCTTCGTTAGCATTAATTTTATCCTTAAAGTCTCTAACGGTTGTTCTTTCATCGATAACAAGCAATTCTATACCTGCAATATCGGCAAAATCTTCCATATATTCAGTTGTCAAGACTTGGCTGTATACCGTATGATGTGCTCCACCCGCTAATATCCATGTTGTAGCAGCAATATCAAGGTCTGGTTTACAATCCCACAATACACGAGCAACAGGAAGTTTAGGCAAATCAGCCATAGGCGCAACTGCTTCTACTTCGTTTACAATCAATCGGAAACGGTTCCCCATGTCAATCAACGAAGCGTTGATTGCATTCCCGGCAGCAACATTAAATACCAAACGAACCGGATCTTCTTTTCCTCCAATTCCTAATGGGTGAACTTCACAAGAAGGTTTTGCATCGGCAATTGAAGAACAGATTTCTAGCATGTGAGAACCTAAAACATACGATTTTTCAGGCGTGAAATGATACGTGTAATCTTCCATGAAAGAAGTTCCGCCTTCAAGACCTACATTCATTACTTTCATTGCACGGAGTAAAGCGGCAGTTTTCCAGTCGCCTTCTCCACCAAAACCGTATCCATCGGCCATAAGGCGTTGTACAGCAATTCCGGGAAGTTGTTTTAATGAACCAAGATTTTCGAAAGTATCCGTAAAAGCACCAAAACCACCTTCTTCAAGGAACGCTCTTAATCCTAATTCTATTCGGGCAGCTTCTAGTAATGAATCTCTTTTTTCTCCTCCTTTTTGAAGGGCTGGAGCCAAAGTATAAGAGGCTTCATATACTGCAACTAATGCATTCGTATCAGCATCAGAAACGGCATCAGTTTTTTTAGTTATATCCGAAGAGTCGAAACCATTTACCGAAAAACCAAAACGGATTTGGGCCTCGACTTTATCTCCTTCGGTTACAGCAACTTCACGCATATTGTCTCCAAATCTTGCCACTTTTAGGTTTTGGAACTCATCCCAACCTAAAACGACTCTGGACCAAATAGCTAATTTCTTTTGTACGCGTTCATCTTCCCAATGTCCTACAACGACTTTACGTTTTTTACGCATTCTGGACATAATAAAACCAAACTCTCTGTCTCCGTGAGCGGATTGGTTTAAATTCATAAAATCCATATCCATAGAAGCCCATGGAATTTCAGCGTTGAATTGGGTGTGTAAGTGACATAATGGTTTTTTTAGAATACTCAAACCGCCAATCCACATTTTGGCAGGGGAGAAGGTATGCATCCAAGCAATAATACCAATACAGTTTTTATTCGAATTGGCTTCTAAACATACATTCGTGATTTGTGCTGGAGATTTTACGACATCTTTATATACAATTTTCACTGGTATATGAGACGAAGCGTGTAACCCTTTTGCAATGTGTTGCGAATGCTCTGCTACTTTTCTTAGCGTTTCTTCGCCGTATAATTCTTGGCTGCCTACTACAAACCAAACTTCTTTTTGAGATATATCGATCATTATTTTATTATTTTATATATTATTGAATAACATTATTTTACCTATTCTGGGAAATAACATTGAGTTATAAAATGATTTAAGATTTTTGATTTCAGAAGTTTGGACTCGTATAAAACGAGAAATCTAGTGCTGTGAAATCTGAAATCAAAAATTGTTAATCATCATTCAAAAATCTATTATTGTCCGTAATACGAATCTTTTCCGTGTTTGCGTTCGAAGTGTTTTTTTATTAAGGAATCTTTTAATCTTGGCGCGTTCGGGTTTATTTGCAAAGTCAAGTGCGCCATTTCGGCGATTACCTCTAAAACTTTACTATTATAAACTGCTTTTGCTGCGTTCTTTCCCCAAGCAAAAGGACCGTGATTTCCAATGAGAATCATCTCTACTTCCTCGTACGAAAGATTTTTTTCTTTGAAACAATCCAAAATCTGAATTCCGGTATTGTGTTCGTAATTCCCTTCGATAAGTGCGTCCGCCATTGGCGCAGCACAAGGAATATCAGTGGTTAAATGGTCGGCGTGAGTCGTACCAAAAATTGGAATATCTCTTTGCGACTGTGCCCAAGCTACAGAATACGTGGCGTGAGTGTGTGCAACACCACCAATGTTTGGCCAGTTTTTATATAAATAAGCGTGTGTTTTTGTATCCGATGACGGACGCATATTGCCTTCGATGATGTTATTGTCAAAATCTACAATAACAATATCTTCCGGTTTCAAATCTTCGTAAGGAACACCGCTGGGTTTTATGGCAAAAACACCATTTTTTCTATCAACGGCACTTACATTCCCAAAAGTATAGACTACTAAATTTAATGCATTCAATTGCATGTTTGCGTCGTAACATTCTTGTTTTAAATCACTATACATACTGCTCATGGTGTAGTTTTTTAATAGATGGATCGGCAAAAGAACTTAGTTGGTCATACGCCAAAAGCAATTTGTTATAGGCAGCAACTTTGTCTAATTGTGGAAAATATTCACCATCAAAATCACTTCCCATTTTTTGGCTGGCTTCAATCACATTCGGATAAATTCCTGCTGCAACTGCTGCATAAATCGCTGCGCCTAAAGCGGGTGTTTGGTCTGAAGCCGCAATCTTGATTGGTTTATTCAACACATTTGCCAAGGTCTGCATGATGTAAGGCGATTTTCTCGCTACACCACCAATTCCGATGACGCTGTTTATTTTTACACCTTCTTCTTCAAAACGGTCTACTATTTTCTTAGAACCAAAACAGATGGCGTTCACCAAAGATTTGAATAAATGGGGCGCTTTGGTTCCTAATGATAAATTTGAAATAGCACTTTTTATTTCCTGATTGGCATCTGGAGTTCTTCTTCCGTTAATCCAATCTAGAGCAATTGGCACACTTTCGGATAAAGGAATTTTCTCTGCTTCTGCCGTTAATTTTATAATTAAATTATCGCTGATTTCTTCTTTTAACTGCTTTTTTTGTTCTTCAGTCAAAAGGGTAGAAGTAGCCAATAAATGTTCTGTTGGCCAAAGTAGTAACTCTTTGTACCAAGCCAATAAATCCCCAAAAGCAGATTGTCCCGCTTCCAAGCCTATAAATCCTGGTATTACTGAACCATCAACTTGTCCGCAGATACCACGAACCGTTTTTGTTCCAATTGACTCTTTTGAATCAATAATAATATCACAGGTTGAGGTTCCCATCACGCGAACCAAAGTGTTTTCTTCAATTTTTGCTCCTACCGCTCCAGAATGTGCATCGAATGTTCCCACCGCAATTACAGTAGCGGTTGTAAGTCCTAATCGTGTAGCCCATTCTTGGCTTAAGTTTCCGGCTACAAGATCTGATGTATAGGTTTCATCGTATAGTCTTCCGCGAAGTGCCGCAAGATACGGATGCAGTTTTCCCAGAAATTCTTCTGGAGGTAAACCGTTCCAGTCTTCATGCCACATGGCTTTATGACCTGCTGCACAACGACTTCTTTTGAATGTTTTTAAATCTTTATTGTCAATCAATAAATACGTCATCAAATCGCAATGTTCCATCCAAGTATACGCTGCGTCTTTGACAGCTGTATCTACTTTTGCAATATGTAAGATTTTTGCCCAAAACCATTCTGATGAATAAATTCCACCTACATATTTGGTGAAATTTTCTCCACCCCAATTTTCGGCAAGTTCATTGATTTCGTTTGCTTCATTGATAGAAGTATGATCTTTCCACAACACCATCATGGCATTCGGATTGTGTTCAAAACCTTCAGTCAAAGCCAAAGGAATTCCATCTTCAGTAACTGGGACTGGAGAGGATCCGGTGGTGTCAATGCAAATGCTTCGTATTAGGGAAGGATCTACATTACTATTTTGAACAACATATTTTATGGTCGCTTCTAATCCTTCGATGTGATCTAATGGATGCTGACGAAACTGATTTATGGATGCATTACAATATTCTTTGGTTGCCCATCGCTTGTATTGACAAACATTTGATGCTAACTCTTGTCCATTTTCAGTGTCTATTAACATGGCTCGAACAGAATCTGTTCCGTAATCTAATCCTATAACATAATTTTTCATCCCAAAATCTTTTAAAGAATTACAAATATAAATATATTTATTTTATAAGTGTATAATAAACACTTAATTCAATTTAGTATTATAATTTTTATCAAAAACGCATAAAAACAGCATTTTACGAGTAAAATAAAAAATAAACTTATTATATACATTTATTCTGTTGCGATTATTTCATTTTTAACTTCAAAACAGTAACAGAATAGGGCGGAAGGCTCGTTTGCGCTTTGTCCCCTTTTAAATTAAATCCGTTTTCTGTGGGGCTTATTTTCTTAGGATTTGCAAAAGAATTCTCGTCTTGTAAGTTTGGACTTGTAAGGGTTATTATAGTTCCTTTAGCTTGTAATTTGGTTCCTTTTAAAGCTACATTTACTTCTTGTGCAGCCGCAGATGTGTTTACTAATTTTACAATTACTTCTTTAGAGTTGCTATCTTTCACCGCTGATGCAAACAGATTATTTTGTCCGGTTACCGGTTTTCCATCTTTTGTAATCGCTATTAAATCGGTTCCTCTATTGGTGGCAAATAATTTTTGGACATAATAATTAGCAGAACCATACGCTTCCAGATTGTTGAACCAAAGTAAATCTGGTGTCCATTGCCAAGCTTCTTCGTGAGCCATCAATGGTGCGTAAGAAGTTAAATTAACGACCTCGGCATTTCGTTCTAAACCAGTCATAAAAGCGGCTTCAGAAAACGCACATTCCCAGTTGTTTTTATTATCAGGACTTGTAATAGCGACACTTTGTGCTGCATATTCTCCTGCAAAAACTTTAGGTCCTTTTCTATCATATTTGTCATAACGAGTTGCATTTTCTCTAAACCATTTCGGGCTGTTGTAATAATGCTCATCTATAATTTCGGCATTTAACTTTTTAAGCTCCTGCATGCCATAGTCAAAAAATTCTCCTTCTGGAAATGGACCTGCACCTGAAACAATAGTCATTTTTGGATATTTTGATTTTATGGCTTTTTCAAATACTTTAAATCTTTCGATGTATTGAGGACCCCATTGCTCATTTCCAACACCAATAAGTTTTAAGTTGAAAGGTTTTGGATGCCCCATTTCTGAACGGATTCTACCCCAAGGAGTTTCTGTGCCACCATTAGCAAATTCGATTAAATCCAACGCATCTTGCACATAGGGATCTAATTCATCCATCGGAACTAATTCCCCAGTATTAAATTGACACGCCATTCCACAACTTAAAATAGGTAAGGGTTGTGCACCAAGATCTTCGGAAAGTTGGAAATATTCAAAAAATCCCAATCCAAAAGTTTGGAAATAATCCGGTGCTGGTTTGTGTGTAAATTCCGTGTTCCAACGGTTAATTAAGGTTTCTCTGTTCTCCACATCACCCACCGTTTTTTTCCATTGGTAGCGTTGTGCCAAAGTTCTCCCTTCAACAATACAACCTCCAGGAAATCTCAAAAATCCCGGTTTCATATCATACAAAAGTTGCACAATATCTTTACGCAAACCATTTTTTCTGTTTTTCCAAGTGTCTTCCGGGAATAGCGAAATCATATCTAAATCGATTGTTCCTGTTCCTTCAAAAGTAATTTTTAACTTTGCTTTAGCTTCTGTTTGGGTAGCTGTAAATTGCGCAGTATAGCCTTTCCAATCGGTTGATGTTGGAACAATGCTGGTTTCACCTAAAACTTTTTTGTTTTTATCAATAAATTGGATGATGATTTTTTTGATAGCGCCATTGTGATTCGCTGCTTTTAGCGAAAGATTGTATTTAGCATCTTTCTTAATTCCCATACCTCTAAATCCTTCATTAATCATTTCAAATACCTTGTCATTATTTACAAGAACTCTACAAAATCTAGGATTTGTTTTGTTTTCTAATGCTTTGATAATTGTAGCAGAGCCCGATTGTTTATTTAATGCATATTTATCAGTATTAGGTTGTTCCCAGCCCATAAGCGGAACTTCAAATTCAAAAGAACGGTTTTTTATCATTTCAGCATACAATCCACCATCGGCAGCAAAGTTGATGTCTTCAAAAAAAGCACCATACATTGTAGGTTGGATTTTAGTAATTGTTTTGCTAGAATTTACTTCTAGATTTGTTTTTTGGGCATTGGCATATATACCATTTAGTAATAGGCCGCAAAGGGTAATTTTGGTAATTAAATTTGTTTTCATTTTTTTAAAATTTTTTTAAAGTTGTTGAATTGAACTTTAATGATTGTACTATTTTTTAGTTTTTATAATCAATCCAAACTTTTATTTTCCAATGTCTCTATTAGACCAAGAATAATAATTAATAGCTTTTAATTTTTTTGTTTTGAATGGTATTCACACTTTATAGAAGATTAGATTCTTTTTTAACTTCGAAGGTTTTATTTGCATCGATAGTGATTTTATCGAATATTCCCATTTAGTTAAGTAACCGTAACCGTATTGGTTCCTTTTACTAAAACATTTACTCTAGGTACTGGTATTTCATCTTTAGTAAATTTGACAACCCCCTTTTAAAATCTTATCAAAGAGTGTAAGAAGAAAATAACTATTATTACTAATAGCCATTCTTTTTTTGGCAATGCAAAATTGCAATAGAAGATATGCGTTGGTTTGTTTTCATACTAATTTGTTTTTGACTATTAATAAGTGTGTGTTTTACATTTGTAAATGTAATTAAAAAAAAACTATAAAAACAAATTAATCTGTTGAAAAAATCGGCACCTACTTGAATTATGGCTTTCTTTAAAAAAATAAAAGTCCCATATGCCTGAGGGGGCGTTGTAAAAGTAGAACCTTAAGAAAATTAACAAGACTGCTAAACGATTTTATCCTTTAGTGGATCTTGTTATTCTGTCAATTCAACACACCAGTAATTTTAATAATTTGTTATTTAGAACTACTTTTTATTTTGTTGAAAAAGAGTAAGTTTTGAATAAAAATCGTCCATTAAAAGTCCGACATCAAGTTTCTTGTAAACCCTGATATTTCGTCCTTTTGTATTTACCTCATAAAGTCCCTGTTCATTAATCAATGGAGAAGGGCGTAAAACATATTGACTTGACGAAGGATCGGCTTCAAATGAAGATTGCAGAGCAGTTAACAACACCAAGGGACTATCGCCTAATATGTATGTTTCACCTATAGGGTAATTTACAGATGTTAGATAACTCATAATTTTTTCAACAGATTTACCTAAGAAGTCTCCAGTTTCACCCTGATTTTTAACTTTAAGTAGTAAAGAAGAATATGGTAATAATACTTGGCGATAAGCATCACGAGGAACTTGCCATATTGGTATTTGTGAATTATTGAAGATTACCTGTCCCGCTTTTATATCAATACCCAAATTATACTCTAAACTTGTATACCCTGGAGGTGGCGAAGCAATATCCGAATATTCAGGTCCGCCAATCCATATCAATGTTAATCGATCAGCAATTTTTGGTTCTAATAAATAGGCGCTTGCTAAATCCGTTAGTCCGGCACCACAAACCATATATAGTGGCAGTTTGGTGTCTTCTCTCATTGCTTCTTTGATAATGAAAGATGCTGCTGCTGATTGTTGCGGTGTGTTTAAATCTTTTAACCCCTCATTAGATCCTTGATATACATTATAATTATGTTGTAACTGCATAATTTTTAAGAGTTCCAACACTTTATTCTTGGCATTTAGAGCTGTACTATTCGAATTATCAAAACCATCTCCGGGTTTAAGGTGTGACCCAATGATTCCTTTAATCTCAACTGAAGGAGAAAGTAAATGTTGAACCAGTTCAAATAATCCGTCAGGATCTCCACCAAAATCATTGTCTATAATTATGCGCATTCTCGGCTTGACCGTATTTTTATCAAATAAATTTAGTTTCTTCGGATTTAGATCAACTTGGGCGAATAAATTTGTACTTGCGAAAACTGAAAGCATTATAAATAAAATATTTTTCATAATTGTAAATTTTGAATCACTTTTGATTTTTAAAAAGAAAGGATATTGACGATAGATTCAATAAAATGGTCCATGTAATACGAGCGGTAAATCAATAGTCTATAGAAGTAATATTTATCATAAATTACATAAAAATAGAGTTGCAATTAACCAAATTGCAACTCTATAAACTAATCATATTTTAAATATGATTAGTTTTTTCACTAACTAATTTTCCTCAATAATCTTTACTCCCCATGGTTCTAATTGAACCTCTTTGTTTTTTATTACACTTTCTGCAGAAAGTAATTCTTTACCTTCTTTGTATGGGTAACTAAATGTATTTGCAATTGATGAGTAATTAAAATAATAATGAATTATTTTGCCTTTTTCATTTACTCCTGACTTTGTAATCAAAGGAAAAGATAGTTGTTGATCTAATCCCCACAGCTCTGCTTTCTTTAATGCGTCTTCTACTATTTTTTCAGTAACAGCGGTACTTGTCGAACAACCAATGTAAGTTGCAAAACCTTTACCATAACTATTTTCAGTTATTGCTGCGTATTTCGCCCAAACCGGATGGTCATAGTAAGCTAAAACTTTTGCTGTAGTAGGTGTAATCAATTCCATCCATGTACTTACTTTATTCTTTTCGGCACCAACGTTAAATGGATCCCCTTTCAAAGAAACATTTTCAGGAATAGTAAATTGACTATAATTAATACCGCAGGCTTCATCAATAATACCGGGTTGCTTAGACGTTCTGACTTTAACATTTTCATCCGAAAATCCACTTTTAAAGGTATAGATAACATGGCCTCCATTTTTCACAAAGAGATTTAAGCGTTGCAATAAACTATCGGGTGCAGCATATAAAGCGGGAACAACAATCAATTTGTAGTCTTCTAAATTATCACTTGAAGGATCAACAAAATCTACTCCAACATTCATACGATATAAGGCATCATACAAAGGACGAAGAATGTCATTATAACTTTCCTTAGAGCCCCAACCGAATCCAAACCACTTGAATGCGGTTAATGCTTCGTTGCTAAAAAGAACAGCTACTTTATTTTTTTTCTTAAGATTGACTAAATGAGAACTTAGTCTTTCAAAATCCTTACCGATGGTTTTGGCTTCATCATACGTTGGATTAGGTTCAAAATCATGGCTGAGTAAGCCTTTCCAATACGTTTCGGCAGAATTGTGAATGGAATGCCAATGCCAATACTCGACCATATTTGCTCCTGATGCCAGATGGCTAAATGCCTGTAATCTTAATTGCCCGGTATAAGGTACCCATTGTGCAAACCCTTGCGCTTCGGTTTCAATAACCAGATAGTTTTTCCCGCCTTTCATGGAACGGGTTAAATCTCCTCCAAGAGAGATTTCGATACCGGTAAGTTTGTCCTGTGTAGGATGGTAAATATCCACTCCTGCAATATCCATTGCTTTTGCAGCGGCAAAATGATCCACATCAGGTTGAATGCCATACGAATATCCTCTCCAGTCTAAATCAAAGTTTTGTGTTACAAACTGATTAGGTCGTTTGTATTCTTTTACTATTGATGCTTGCCAGGTCAAATAATCAGTTACCAGTTTACGCTGAAACTTCGAAAATTCAGAACCAAGACTTGCATTTATTGTTCCAACTGTTGAAGGGAAATCATCCCAGTTATTGATCCGGTTGCTCCAATAATCCAGACCAAATTCTTTGTTAATCACGTCCAGTGATTTGAACTTTTCCTGCATGTATTTCACAAAAAGTTTTTGCACTTCAGGACCGGCAGTATTGTATGCTTTAGTTTCATTATCTACTTGGTAGCCTATTATGGCAGGATGATCCTTTACGTGCTCCATAATTTTCCGAATTACAATTTCAGCATGTTTACGAAAATTTGGATTAGAAATATCCATATTCTGACGCGCTCCATATCGATTAGGCCCATCTGGAGTTATCGCTAATATATCAGGATATTTTCGTACTAACCACGTAGGAACTGCGTAGGTTGGTGTGCCTACAATTACACTTATTCCGGCCTTGTGCATGGCATTTAGTACTCGGTCAATATGGGTAAAATTGAATACACCATCTTGCGGTTCAACCGTACTCCAGGTTGATTCAGCAATACGGACTACATTTATTCCTGCCTCTTTCATCATTTGAACGTCCTTGTCCAACCGGTCGTAAGGCATATACTCATCATAATAAGCAACTCCAAAAAGAAGTTTGTCCATTTTGATTTTTTGCCCGAATACAACTGTTTGCAGGCAGAAAATGAAAAGGAAGAAAAAAATTATTTTATTCATTTCAGTTTTAGGATTTAAAATTAATTACTTATTTCTAATGAATGATTTTTATGCTGTTTTTCTAATTATTGTGTTTGGAATTTTGCGAATATACTGTACTTTCTCAAAATTAATTTAATGCATTTGTTAATTTAAAAATAGCCCATAAACATAAGAATATGGGCTATTTACCAACCTAATTTCAAACCAACTTATTTTAGTACTACCTTGATTTCTATATTTGTACTATTTATCAACAATTGAAAATTGTAAAGGTAGTCTCTGTATTCGAATCTAATAAACCATTTCTTGCATTTGGCTCATTTTGAAACCAGTTGGTCTACTTAATGTTTACTTTAGAAACATTAAGTAAGCGCAACTGTATTATACTATTTTAATTATACCCAGGGTTTTGTTTTAATTTGGTGCCCTGAAGTTCCCTTGTTGGAAGAGGGAAAATTTCATCTTTACCCGCATCAAAACCTCTGTTTGCTAGTTTACTGGCTGCATCTCCCCATCTTACTAAGTCAAAGAATCTATGTCCTTCACCTGCAAGTTCCATTCTTCTTTCGTTTTTAATAGCAGCAAGTGTAACAGGTACAGATGGTAAACCAACTCTTGCTCTCACAGCATCGATCAATGCTTGTGCTCTTGCTCCTGAACCTAATGCTTCCGCTTCCATTAAATAAGTATCCGCCAATCTAATTATATAAGAATCTTGCTTGTAATTTATCTCAGCGGCACCACCTCCAGTACGTATATCTGATTTTCTTGGAAGAAATTTATTTAAGAAATATCCAGTGTCTTGATATCCAGCTATATAATCTGCTTGTCCAGCTGCTTTTAAAGCTTTGATATCCAATATTGTAGCTCCGAATCTTGGGTCTAATTTCATGGCATCATATAAGTCTTGTGTAATCACATTAAAACTCCACCCAGACGCTAAATCTGGAGCTGTGGAACCAACTGGTCTAGAATAACTTCTAGGACCTACCATAACATTCAATGTATTCCCTTCATCATTACCAGTCATCCAAGTTGCAAATTCAGTATTACCTGCACTTGTGTGGGATGATTCTAGAATTGATTCTGTATTAAATTTATTGGAAACTACCCATAAATCATTAAAGTTAGCTAACAATTTGTTTCCATACTGATTCGCAGAACCTGGCGTGCCGTTTACTTGCGCCAAAATAGCGGCAGCTTCGGTCTTTTTTCCTTCGTATAAATACACCTTTCCAAGCATGGCTTGAGCAGCACATTTTGTAAGACGACCAGATTCAGTAGTAGCATCAACGCTTGCAGGTAAATCTGCTGCTGCCTCTATCAAATCTTTCTCTATTTGAGCATAAACAGCTTCTGGAGTTGCTTGCTCTAAATCATACATATTAGTTGCTGTTAAAGGGTCTAATGTCAATGGAATATTCTTAAATATTCGCACCAAATTGAAATAATAAATAGCGCGTAATGCTTTTGACTCAGCAGTAAATCTGGCTTTTAAATTATCTGACATGTCAACACCCTCTAATTTTGAAAGTAAGGTATTAGCTCTAAAAATTCCTTGGTAAGGCCAGTTCCATAAACCTTCCGGTACAGTTGTAGCAGTAAGGGCGTGTCTGGAAATATATTGAATTCCTTCACCGTCAGTTTCTCCACCACCACCGGCGTAATGATCATCTGAACCTGCGTTCATCATACCAATCATATTAAAAAAAGCGCCCGTGTTTCTACCAAGAATATCATAAACTCCCATTAAAGCAGCTGTAGCTTGTTCTTGGTTTTCATAATAATTCTCGGTAACAAATGAACCTTTTGGTTCCAAATTTACAAACTCCTCGGAGCATGATGATCCTAAGGAGATCATTGCTGTTGCAATAAATATATATTTAAATTTTGTTGTTTTCATAATTCTTGTTTTTATTAAAATTGTAAGTTCGCTCCAAACATGAATGTTCTTGCTTGTGGATAAACACCTTTGTCAATACCAAATACACTTCCTCCAATTTCAGGGTCAAATCCTGTGTATTTTGTAATTGTCAATAAGTTTTCAGCCGTTAGGTAAAGGCGTAATTTACTCGCTCCTATTTTTGAAACTAAATGAGTAGGTAAAGTATAGCCTAATTGCACTACTTTCAAACGTAGGTAATCTCCTTTTTCTAAGTAGAAATCAGACATCTGACCAAAATTTCCATTGCTGTCATCATTGGTTAATCTAGGGTAATTATTAGATGTTCCTTCGCCTGTCCAACGTCCCATTGCTTCTGTTAGATAGTTTGCTTCCAAAATATCTAATCTTCTCAATCCTTGGAAGATTTTATTTCCGGCTGCTCCTTGAGCAAAAGCCATTAAATCGAAGTTTTTATAATCAACATTTAAAGTTATACCAAATGTGTATTTTGGAATACTGCTTCCTAAAATATGTTTGTCATTATCATCGATTGAACCATTACCATCATAATCAACCCAACGGAAATCTCCTGGTTTTGCCCTAGGCTGAATTAATCCACCAGAAGCATTTGTATAAGCATTTATTTCAGCTTGGTTTTGAAAAATTCCAGCTGTTTTCAACCCGTAGAATGCATTGTAAGATTGTCCTACTTGAGTTCTAGTTACAGGTCCATAACTTTGAAAAGTGGCATCTCCAATAATAAAATTTGAACTAGAAGCCACATAAGTAACTTCATTTTTCAAATAAGCAACGTTCCCATTTGCAGAGAAATTTACTTCGCCAAATTTCTTTTTATAGCCTAACTCTACCTCAATACCTTTATTATCCATGTCAGCAATGTTCCCTGTAGGATTTGCAACAACACCTACATAACCTGGAATAGTTATTGGACGTAAAATACCGTTAGTTGTTTTTTTGTATACATCTACAGTAAGATTTATAGTATTGAAAAATTTGGATTCGAAACCAATATTCCCTTGAGAAGTTTGTTCCCATTTCAAATCAGGGTTGTCAAGAGTAAGGTTAGCATAACCTGTAGTTATTGCTCCTGAGTTTCCAACAGAATAGTTTTGACCACCTACCACTAATGAAAGATATCTAAAGTTTGGTATCGCATCATTTCCCACAACACCATAACCCCCTCTGATTTTTAAATTACTAATGACTTTGTTTTCTTTCCAAAAGTCCTCTTTGGTAATATTCCATCCTAAATTAAACGATGGGAATACACCAAATTTATTATTGGCTCCAAAACGAGAAGAACCATCACGACGTATAATTCCAGTAAACAAATACTTTTCTTTATAATCATAATTCACACGAGAGAATAAAGAAGACAATTTATGTTCTACCAAATCATATGTAGTACTGCTTCTGTCTGTTTGAGGTATATCAAAGTTGAAAGACGCATCACGATAATCTGTAATAGGCAACCCAAACATTGTAGCTCCAGAACCACCACCAATATTGTCTACATAAGATCCCTGACCCAATAATACAGTTAAGTTATGATTCCCAAATTGATTAGAATACGTCGCTATATTTTCAATATTCCATGCAAAACTTTTATTTTCAGTTTTAGCGTAACTGTTTTTAAGTGTGTTTGCAGTGGCACTTAAATAATTAACAGGAGTAAATCCTTGATCTCCCCAATACGTTAATTTACCCCCAACAGTAGATCTAATTTTGATATGACTTGTAACAGCAGCTTCTAAATAAGCATTCCCTACAAGATTATCAGACCATCCAAAATTCCCAAGTCTTGTTTTAACATAAGCCAAAGGATTAGTCATTTGTTGACCTACAATACTTGAAATTCCGTAAGGATTTCCGTTTGCATCGCGCATTACTGGATTTGTGCTATAAGGAGCTGAATTAGCTTTTGCAGGATCCATCTCAACTAAAGGAGTAATAGGATCTAAGTTAAGTGCAGAACTTAATGGTCCTCCGAATTCGCTATTAGTATTACCAATACCTACTGATTTTTGATGAGAAAAACCAAAAGTTTGTCCCAAAGTAAATATTTTAGATATTTTGTGTGTAGAATTTAAACGGAAATTCTTTTTGGTATAGTTTGAAATTTCTGTAGCAACAATTCCTTCTTGATCTTGAATTCCAAAAGATGCATAAAAATTAGAAACATCATTTCCACCACTGATACTCAATTCATGAGAGTAACGCATAGCACTGTTATTAAAAATTGCTTTTTGCCAATCCGTACCAACTCCTAAAGCAGCTACATTTGAGAATCTAGCAGGTTGACCAGCATTAATTAACTTTTCGTTCAAAATGGTACCATATTGAGTAGCATTTAATAAATTTAAAGTCTTTTCTGGTGCTGAAGTCCCTACAAATCCATTGTAGTTTACAGTTATTTTTCCGGCTTTTCCTTTTTTGGTAGTAACTAATATTACTCCCGTAGCAGCACGTGTCCCGTAAATTGCAGCTGAAGCAGCATCTTTTAAGACTTCCATAGACTCAATATCGGACTGATTCAAAAATCCTATTCCTCCAGAATCTACAACTACACCGTCCACAACCCAAAGAGGATCGTTTCCACCTTCTCCGAAAGTAGTTACCCCTCTAACACGGATCGTTGAAGCAGAACCTGGTTGACCAGAACTTGCAGCAATTGTAACACCAGAAACTCTACCTTGTAAAGCTTGCTCAATACGACCATTAGGTACTTTTTCAAGATCTTTGGCTCTTACACTGGATATTGCACCGGTTACAACACTTTTCTTTTGAGTACCATAACCTACAACAATAACTTCATTCAAATCCTGAGATTGAGGTTTAAGTTTAATGTCAATTTGAGTTCTTCCTTTTATAGTTTCTTGTACCGTATTATACCCTACAAAACTAATGGTCAAAGTACCATTTGTTGGCGTTTTTATTTCATAATTCCCATCAAAATCCGAAGCCGTGGCCTTGGTGGTTCCTTTTATTAAAATCGTTGCTCCTGGGATGGACATCCCGTTTTCATCATATATTTTCCCCTTAACAGTAGCATCCTGTGCTTGTCCATAAACTGAGAATAAGATAGACGAAAAACAAAAAATAAGTAATTTCGTTAATTTCATTTTTTTTTTTGGTTTTGGTTAATAATTATTAATTTGTAGAACACTACAATACGTTTGACCTTAATAGTCGTAAAACATAAATAAGACGAAAAAAATCAACAGTTCATTGTTGAATATATCTTCAAAAGAAGATGTTGCAATTCTTTCAGCTTATATTTTTATATTCTTTTGGAGCAATGCTCAATTTTATTTTTTAATCTTTATTCGAATCCTAAATACATTACTTTCTTTTATAATTTTAGCCTTTCAAGTATAAAGAGTAAAAGAAAAAATAATAGGAATACTATTGTTAACAATCATTCTTTTCTTGGTAATACAAAAGTATTTGAATAGAATAATTTTATTAAGTGTGTATTTAACATTTGTAAATTTAATTAAAAAATTATTATAAAAACAAATTGATAATATAAAAAAATATTAAGAAAAAAGAATATTCCATAATTTTAATGCAAAAGTGAGTTTTAAATATTGTGATTTTGTAATGTAAATGCCTGTTTTATTATTTATTTGTGTCAAATTGACGCATTTAATCGAAAAAATGAATAATTCTTTAAAAAAATCACACAGATTAATTATTTTGATAAAACATTAAAATATTGATATTTCGAACTTATTTTAACTTGAAATTGTAAAAAAATCTTGTTCAAGGCTCTCGCTTTTAAACAAGAAATTTAGATTTAAAATTCTCTCAAAGTTATTTTATAAGAAATGTATTGAAAGATTTAGATTTTAATATCGGGTTCAAGACTGTTTTCCCAGATCTCAAAGTAATTGCTTTGTCAGCGGCATCAGGATTATAAATTACAACCACAATGCTGCTATCTGGATTTTTAAAAGCAAGTAGATTATCCGTATTACTATCCAGATTGACTTTGTTTTTAAAGAGTACGTCATCACGGTCAAGTTTTGTCTTTACGCTACTGCTTTCAATCAGATGTGCTCCTGGTTTTACAAAATGACTGAGATGTTTCATCATATAATATTCCGGATTATACGTATAGGTTTTGGTTTTTTTATTGACTGTAATCAGTGAATTCTGTTTCCAGCCCCAACGGCTCACGCCACCTTCATTCAGCGCAGTATTCCAATATAGGTACGCATTTACGCCATTCTGAAAATAATGCTTGATTAAATCCCAACCATATTCGCAATATTCCCATGAATTTTGTCCGTCTCCACATTCATGTTCACTTTGGTAAATCTTAAGTTGAGGATATTCCTGATGAATTTTCCCAACAGCATCTTTTCCGCCCCACTGAAAACCAACTCCTTTGATATAACTGGAAACTTCTTTGGAATAGGCTCCTTTGAACAGTTGCTCACTTGGTCTTTCAAAAGTGCCGAAAAAGATATCCGTTTTGGTTTTTGCCATTTCTGGTCCCAGAAATTTTAGAAATTTCGAAAGTCCTCCTGGCGTCCATGTACAACTCGGATACCATTGGGCAGAGTTGAATTCATTTTGCGGCATCACCATCCCGATTGTAATATTTTTCTTTTTATACGCTTCGATGAATTTTCGGAAATAGATAGCATATGCTTTAAAATAAGCATCTTCCTGAATAAACATATCTTCTCCTTCCTTGCCAAGTTGATTGTCACTAATACCATTTTCTGCAGTTCCAAATACCGATGGCACCTTTGCAAGGGCGTAATGTTTATTGTATTTCATCCATGACGGCGGACTCCAAGGGGATGCCCACAATTGTAATTTCGGATTGTATTTTTGAGCACTTTTAATGAAAGGAATTAAAGTTTCAAGGTCATTCTTGATGCTGAAATTTTTAAGTCCAAAATCACCTTCTGTTTCATCATAGGAATACCAGTCTCTTGAGAAATCATTGGCACCAATTGGCATTCTGCAAATAGTAAATCCTGCACCATAACCAGGTTCGAATAATTCCTGAAATATTTTTTTACGGTCTTTAGGTTTTAGTTCATTCAGTGATGTCCATCCCAATTCATTAAAACAACTTCCGAAACCATCGATTTGCTGCAAAACTTTATTAGGGAAAATTTCAATCTGAGTTGCATTTGTCCCAGAATTTGATTGAATATCAAATGTTTGCCAAGGAGCACTTTCAGTAGTCGAAATCCAGGTTGTTTTTTGAGCTGATACCGAAACCGCAGTCAAGAAAAGAAAAAGTCCGTATACTAATACTTGTTTTTTCATAAGAGGGCATAGTTTTTTTAATTTTATAAGTGTGTGTTTTACATTTGTAAATTTAGTTAAAAAAAATCTACAAAAACAAATTAATCTGATAAAAAAAACAGCAAAAAAAAGACATTTTGTAAATTAAGTGTAAAAACAATATTTAAATATTGTGGTTTTGTGAAAAAAACATGCATTTATATAATTAATTTGTGTAAAATATACACTTTTAATCAAATAACAAGCAATTCTATAAAAAACTACCTATGTTAATTATTTCAAAAAAAGATTTGAATAGTTACTTTTTAAACTTTTTTACCTATAAATCAGAGTGATATTGTAAAAAAAGTCTTGTTTATAGCTTGTGATTTTCAGTAAATGAACCGGATTTCAAACCAATAAATCGCTACTAATCATCGCAATCGATTAAAATAGATGAAAAATTTATTTTTATTAATCTATTTTGCTCCTTATAAAAGCATTTAGAATAACGCAAATTGTTGTTTTTAATAAAGTTTCTAACATCTTATTTTATACCGATTTAAGGTTGTCATTTTTTTCTTTTAAGCTTACTAAGTGTAAAATCTACATTAATAAAATTATGAAACCTTTAAGGAAGTTTATATATTTACCCTAAAAAAAGTAGTATGCTTAATAGTTATAGTTCTGCGGATAAAGTTTTATTGGCGGTAGATTGTATCATTTTTGGTTTTGATGATGAGGGTTTAAAAATACTTTTGATTAAAAGAGATTTTGAACCTGAAAAAGGGAAATGGTCTTTAATAGGGGGGTTTCTTAAAAAAGAAGAAGTATTAGATACTGCCGCAATTAGAATTCTTGATCGGTATACAGGTCTTCAGGATATCTATATGGAACAACTATATGCCTACAGTGAAATAAATCGTGACCCTGTCGAAAGAACGATATCGGTTGCTTATTATGCATTAATTAATATTGAGAATCACAACGCAGAATTAACTCAAAACTATCATGCACAATGGTTTAGTATTGCTCAGGCTCCTAAATTAATTTTTGACCATGATTCTATGGTAGAACATGCCATTAGAAGATTGCGTTATCGAACCTCTATAAAACCTGTTGGATTTGAACTTTTACCGGAAAAATTCACCATGCGCCAACTTTTGGAATTGTACGAAGCGATTCTTAGCAAAGAATTGGATAAAAGAAATTTCATCAGCAAAATAAACTCATTGGATATTCTGATAAAATTAGAAGAGAAAGATATGATGTCGTCCAGAAAAGGATCTTATCTCTATACTTTTGACAAAGAAAAATACGACGCAAAACTATTGAATGATTTTGTTTTGAATTTATAAATGGTTTTAGATTCTGAATTTGAAGTCAACATTTGGATTAACAAAATTGTTTAGAATTTCAATGAATAAAAAAAGGAAGCCTCATTACGGAGGCCACTGAAAAAGTCTTTTTTGAGAATTAATTTTTAATAAAAAGGGGCAGAAATCTTTGATTTCTGCTCCTTTTTTCTTATTTTTAACTGTAATTATATGGCTTTTTAGATGTTAGTTCAACAACAAAAAATTCAGTTCAGTCCGTATTCTTCGTTATACGATTTAATCGTTCCCCAAGATAATTTGCTAAGAAAAATCAATGAATTGATCGATTTTTCATTTATCTACGATGAGTTGCTAAATAAATATTGTACAAATAATGGTCGCACAGCAGAAAGTCCTGTACGTATGTTCAAGTATTTACTTCTGAAAACAATTTATACCGTTTCAGATGTTGATGTAGTTGAGCGTTCCCGTTTTGATATGTCCTTTAAGTATTTTTTGGAAATGGCACCAGAGGAAGATGTCATTAATTCTAGTTCGTTGACAAAATTTAGAAAACTACGTTTGAAAGATACCGATTTATTAAATCTATTGATTGGCAAAACAGTATCTATAGCCGTTGAAAAGGGCATCATCCGTTCCAAGTCTATTATAGTTGATGCCACTCATACTTTATCGAGATCGAATCCATTTTCAGCAATTGAAGTATTGAGAGAACGTTCAAAACTACTACGAAAAACGGTATATTTATTTGATGACCAATGGAAAGAACGTATGCCAGAGAAGAACAACTCCAATGAGTTGGAAAAGGAATTGACCTATTGTAAAGAGTTGGAGAGACGTATAGAAAAAGAGCCAGCTTTAAGTTCCATACCTGCGGTGAAAGAAAAATTAAACTTGCTTAAAGAAACGATAGAAGACACTCAGGAAAATTTTACGTTATCAAAAGATAAAGATGCTAAAATTGGTCATAAATCCGCTGATAGTTCCTTCTTTGGATACAAGACTCATTTAGCGATGACCGAAGAGCGCATCATTACAGCAGCAGTAGTGACATCAGGCGAAAAAGGAGATGGGCCAGAATTACCTAAACTTTTAGAAATTAGTAAAGAAAACGGAATTAATGTTGATACAATTATTGGCGATGGAGCTTATTCAGGAAAAGAAAATCTTAAACTCACAAGTGAGCAAAACATTAAAGTAATAGCAAAGTTAAACCGTTCAATAGCACAAGGATATAGAAAAGACGACGATAAATTTGATTACAATAAAGATGCCGATAGATTTGTTTGTCCTGCTGGTCACATGGCCATACGAAAGGCTCGTCAGGGTAAAAAAAATGTTGGAGAGAATCAACAAGACACGTACTTTTTTGATGTTGAAAAATGCAAGTGTTGCCCTTTAAAAGAGGGTTGTTATAAAGAGGGGGCAAAGACAAAGACGTATTCTGTAACGATAAAATCAGACTTACACCAAGAACAAATCGCCTTTCAAGAAACTGATTATTTTAAAGAAAAAGCAAAACATCGATACAAAATAGAAGCGAAAAACAGTGAGTTAAAAAATGTACATGGATATGATAGAGCAATATCGTATGGCATTACCAATATGCAAATGCAAGGTGCAATAGCAATTTTTGCCGTCAACTTAAAACGAATACTGAAATTAATGTAGAAAATCGCAAGCTACACGCGCATTATTCAAAATGAATCTATATAAGTCAAAATTAGACTCATACAACCTATAATAAAAAACAGTTACAAAAAGAAAAACGCTTATAACGGATGTTTAAAAATCCTGTTACAAGCGTTTTTTTATTGTCTAAAAAACGACTCTAATCAAAATAAGCGAAGTTTTTCAGTGGCCTCTCATTACGAGACTTCCTTTTTTTTGTAATTAAGAAAAATGAACAGAAATAATCGTATTCCCTTGAATTACTACAATCTCAATGATTTCAGATTATTTCTTAATGAATTAAAACTGCCTTACTATATAAATGGCTAAAAATCGGGAAGTTCTAAATGATTAAAGGTTTTTGCATTTAACTATTCCCTTTGTTATAATCTGCTAAGAAAGTAGCTAAGCCACTATCTGTAAGTGGGTGTTTTAGTAATCCTTCAATAGCGCTTAATGGGCCTGTTATTACATCGGCTCCAATTTTTGCACAATTTAAAATGTGCATGACGTGACGAACTGATGCAGCCAAAATTTGTGTTTCATAACCGTAATTATCGTAAATCAATTTAATTTCGGCAATTAATGCCATCCCATCAGTAGAAATATCATCTAATCTTCCTATGAAGGGGGATACATAAGTGGCTCCGGCTTTGGCAGCAAGTAATGCTTGTCCCGCAGAAAACACCAATGTACAGTTGGTTCTGATTCCTTTATTCGAAAAGTATTTTATCGCTTTTATACCATCTTTAATCATTGGAATTTTTACCACGATTTGAGGATGTAAAGCAGCCAGTTTTTCTCCTTCGGCAACCATACCTGCAAAGTCTGTCGAAATTACTTCGGCACTTACATCACCATCAACCAGTTCGCATATTTTTACATAATGCGCTATAATACTTTCAGCTCCCGTAATTCCTTCCTTCGCCATTAGCGATGGGTTTGTGGTTACGCCGTCTAGGATTCCCAGATCATTGGCTTCTTTTATGTCTTTTAAATTTGCTGTATCGATAAAAAATTTCATGTCTTTATTTATTTAAATGTTTATTTACTTTCTTCAATGTAGTTTAGGATTTCCTCGCAAGCGTGTTCACTGGTAAATCCAAATTTTTCGTCCAATACACTTGCTGGAGCAGAATAACCAAAATGATCCAATCCAATCACTTTTCCACTATCACCAATCAAGCCTTCAAGATTAACCGGAAGCCCGGCAGTCAATCCAAATACTAATTTCCCTTTTGGAATGATGCTTTCTTGGTATGCTTTTGATTGTTGTTTGAACAAGCCTTCAGATATAATTGAAGCTACGTTTATTTTTAGATTTTTTTCTTTTTCTAAAATAAGAGCCGCTTCCAAAAGTGTTGCCACTTCTGATCCATTTGCAATTAAAGTGATGTCAGGATTTTCTGTTGATTTTACCAAATAACCTCCTTTAGTGGCGGCAGTTGCCTCTTCATATCTTGAAGTTCCTTGTGCAGGTATGTCTTTGATGTTTTGTCTCGAAAGGATTAAACCTGTTGGTGTTTTTGTATTGTTTAACGCCATATTCCAGGCTACTGAAGTTTCTATAGCATCTGCAGGGCGAAGTGCGAGTAAACTTTGATCTCCAGAATGGTTTTTTATTTTTTCCATTAAACGAATTTGTGCTTCCTGTTCAATAGGTTGGTGTGTTGGTCCGTCTTCACCCACTCGGAAAGAATCGTGTGTCCAAATATATTTTACAGGAAGTTCTTGAATCGCTGCTAATCTAATGGCAGGTTTCATGTAATCCGAAAATACAAAAAACGTTGCCACTACAGGAATAATGCCTCCATGAAGTGCAATTCCATTTGCAATAGCGGTCATGGTCAGTTCCGCAACTCCAGCTTGTAAAAAGGCTCCGCTGAAATCATTTTTTTGTAAAACAGATGATTTTTTTAAAAACCCGTCTGTCTTATCACTGTTTGACAAATCTGCCGAAGAAACAATCATGTTTTCCACATGTTCCGCTAAATAGGCCAATACTGCAGATGAAGCATCTCTAGTGGCTGCGTTGGGTTTTTGGATAACGGCGCTTAAATCTAATTCGGGTAGTTTTCCAGATAAAAACAAATCCATCTTTTGAGACAGTTCTGTGTTTTCTTTTTTCCAATTGGCTATTTGAAGCTTTTTATAGGCTGATTTCTCCGCTTTTATCGCTAGTATTTTCGCATAATGCGTTTCCACTTCTTCAAAAATGGCAAACGGATTTTCAGGATTTGCTTTTAGATTGATAAGTGTTTTTGCATAATCTGCCTTGGTTTCACCAATTGGTTTTCCATGCAATTCACATTCTCCTTCATACATGGCACCAGTTGCGGTAACAGTACCTTTTCCCATAATTGTTTTTCCAATTATTAAAGTAGGTTTTTCGGATTCTTCTTGAGCTTCATTCAGCGCTTTTCTAATTTGAGTATGGTCATGACCGTCAATCGTTATTACATTCCATCCCCAAGCTTCATATTTCATCGCGGTATCTTCCGAGGTAACTTCATCGGTCATGGAAGAAAGCTGCACATCATTAGAATCATAAAACATGATAAAATTATTCAATCCTAAATGTCCCGCGATTCTTCCGGCTCCTTGAGAAATTTCTTCCTGTACACCACCGTCAGTGATGAAACCGTATATTTTATGATTGAAGAGTCCTTTAAATCTGGCGTCTAAAAATTTAGCTGCAATTGCTGCTCCAACACCCATAGCGTGTCCTTGACCAAGAGGTCCTGATGTATTCTCGATACCTCTGCGTACATCTACTTCTGGGTGGCCAGGTGTAACAGAACCCCATTGTCTAAAATTTTGAAGGTCTTCTTTTTTATAATTGCCTAATAAATAATATTGAGAATACATTAATGCGGATAAATGCCCGGCATCCATAAAGAAACGATCTCTAAAAGTCCAGTCCATTTCTGTAGGATCAAAATTTAGATATTCTGTATACAAAATGTGCATAAAATCAGCACCTCCCATGGCGCCACCGGGATGTCCTGATTTTGCTTTTTCTACCATGGAAATGGCGAGTGCTCTTATGTTATCGGCTGCTAATTGGTCAATTTCTTTATTCATAATTTAATTATAATAATTTGTGTTAAATAGAAAAAGTAAAGGATTCGTTTTTAGTATAGGCGTTTAACGTAGAAATTTTAAAGTTTCTAAATCCATTTCAAATGGTTTTGTTTTGAAATGATTGGTTCCAAATTAAATGTGCTAATTGCTTTAAAAACGTATTGCTGTATTTAATTATTTTATTATATGGTTTTAAATCAGTCAAATATGATGGTTTTTTTGAGTGAATAACATAAAATTAATAATAAGTGTAAAAAACACATTTGCAAATATATGTAAATTTATTTCACAATAACAAATAAATTATTTTTGTTGTTCTTTTAAAACGGTAATCTCATTTTCTTTACTAATAAAGGATAGTATCTCTATTTTTTTAAAATTATGAATGCAAATAAGGGAATTGTATTTTATAATGAATTCCTAATGATCAAAGCACATTTGTTTTCTATTTGCTCTTTTTTTCCTTTTAAAATCATCTGTGCCAAAATTTTTCCCATGGCTTCAAAATTCGTTGAAATTGTTGTAATTCCATTTGCTACTACTTTTTTGAGAGGAGTTTCGTTATAGGAAATAATGCCAAAATCACTGCCTAACTTTAAGTTTTGAAGCTTTGATTTTTCGATCACACGAACCAGATCCCTGTCGTTTGGGATTATATATACTTCACCGATGCTTATTTCTCTATCGGTAAATTCAGTAATTACTTCATAATCAAATGAATGATCATCACAAAAATTCAAAAAACCTTCTTTCATTCCCGGCGGTTCTCTAAATCCCGGAAAAATCATAATGAGTTTTTTATATTTATTTAACCTAGATTTTCCTTTGCATAACCCATCAAAGATGTCTTTCTTATGATTCTGGTAAATTGCGGGATAGGATTGTAGTTCAATATTGGTCTGATCTAGTATAAAAACTTCATTTACTGGTAGGGTTTTTATAAATTCTGCTACATCGATTAAGTTCGTTGGCATTATAATGTACTTCGTGTAATTTCCATTATTGTCATTTATTAATTTTTTAAAAACCTGCACATTAAAATAATGGAAGAAGATATCCACTTGTGCATTTTTTCCAATATTTTTTACAAATGAGTTGTAGGTGTCCTCCTTGAAAATGTTTAACTCATCAAAAAGTAAAAAAATCCTTTGTTTTATAGTGATTTCAACACTTTTAATGTAGTAACCTTTACCGGGAATGGCGTATACAATACCTCTTTTTTTCAATTCATCGTATGCCTGTAGAACAGTATCACGTGATAATGAAGAGGCTAAACAAACTTTATTTACGGAGGGAAGTCGGTCTCCTTTTTTTAATTTTTCTTCTTCTATTGCCTTTTCAACTGAAAGAATTATCTGCTTATATTTTGGTAAACCAAGATTATTTTGAATCGAAATAATTTTCATAAAAAAACATTTTTTGCGCAATATACGAAAAACTGGTAGGTACTGGTATGCTAATGTAGATTAATCGTATAATTTTGAATTTAATATTTCGTAAAAAAAGAATAAAAATAAAACATATATCATATTTTATGTCTAATTATACAATGGAATTATTTGGTTTAATGCCTAGTGGTGAGGTTATCGATTCTTGTGAATTGCTTAACAAAAATGGAATGCAATTGAATGTTATCAATTATGGTGCTACAATTACATCATTGAAAATGCCATTGAAAAACGGAGAGATTGTGGATGTAGTTTTGGGATTTGATACTTTAGAAGCATATATAGAATCGTTTAATTTAGAAAGTGCTCCTTATTTTGGAGCAACAGTGGGGAGATTTGCCGGGAGAATAAAGGATGGTACTTTTAGTTTGAATGGTAAAAATTTTCAATTAAATAAAAACAACAATAATCATTCATTACATGGCGGAAACGGGAATTTCAGCCAAAAGGTTTGGAAGATTGAAAATGTTACTGAAGGTAAAAACCCATCAGTAACTTTCTCCTATTTCAGTCCAAATAATGAAGAGAATTATCCAGGAGAATTATCAGTTGAGTTAACTTATACTTTATCTGAGGAAAACGAATTGATTATAGAATACAAAGCAAATACTACTGAGGATACTATTGTCAATTTAACGCATCACAGTTATTTTAATCTTGATGGCCACCAGTCCGATATCTCAGAACAGGAATTGATTGTGAATTCCGAAAAAATGTTGGAGACGACAAATGAAAATATTCCAACTGGAAGGTTCTTAAACACTGCTAATTCTTCTTTTGATTTTAGTCAGCCAAAAAAATGTCCTTCAAAAATTGATACCACGTTTGTTTTAGAAAAAGAAAATGAATTTTCGGCTTCGCTTTTTAATAAAAAGAATAATCTAAAAATGGCAGTTTATACGAATCAACCCGGAGTTCACATTTATGTTGGCGGCAATTGTTTCAATGCTATAAAAGGAAAAGAAAATGCGGATTATCATTCGTTGAGCGGTATTTGTTTCGAAACACAAAATTTTCCTGATGCACCCAATCATGAACATTTTCCAAATTCGGTTTTGAAAAAAGAGGAGACTTATCATCATAAAACGATTTATAAGTTCCAATCCTTCTAACAAAGAATAATTATAATAATTGCTGTTTTTTATTTGTTTAAAACTTTTATCATATTCAAAAAATGAAATCGATTTCGAAACCTATTATTTTTCTGTTGCTAATTGTACTGAATTTTTCTTTTGGAAAAGTACAGGCGCAATCTAGAACTAAAGTGAACTTTGGTTTTGATTGGGAATTCAAAAGGGAAGAAAAAACAGCTTCCGATTGGGAGAAAATAACGATTCCTCATACGGCAAAGATTGAACCTTTGGTAGTCAACAACCAGTTTCAGGGAACGTCTTGGTATCAAAAAAAGTTCAAAGTCGGGAATTTCAAAAACAAGAAAGTCTTTCTTTATTTTGAAGGGGTGATGCAAGAAGCGGATGTTTGGGTAAACGACCAAAAAGTGACCAATCACAAAGGGGGTTATTTGCCATTTATGGCTGATGTTACTGCTTTTTTGAAACCAAAAAAAGACAACATCATCAAAGTTAAAGTCAACAATGAAGACAATCCGGAATTCTTGCCGGGAAAACCTTTGAAAGATTTAGACTTTAATTATTATGGTGGAATTTACAGAAATGTCTATCTCATTAAAACAGATAAACTATACATAACTAATGCAGTTCAAGCGGATAAAAAAGCAAGTGGTGGAATTTATGTAAACTTTAATGATGTCAATAAAAATAGTGCTTTAGGAACGGTACAGGTTCATTTAAAAAATGAATTTGCTGTTGCAAAAGATATTTCATTGCAATTTATTTTGACAAATAAAAAAGGGGAAAAACTGGAATTCAAATCGGAAGTATTTGCGATAAAATCCAATTCAGATAAAGGAATTACACAAAAAATTGTGGTTAAGAATCCTAAATTATGGTCAATTTCAAATCCAAATTTATATAATCTAGAAGTTCAGGTCATTTCAAATAATAAAATGATTGATAGTTATTCGGAAAAAGTAGGAATCCGAAAATCCGAAATAAAAGACGATGGATATTATCTCAATGATGAGAAATTATACATCACAGGAACAAATGAACATCAGGAATATCCATATTTAGGATACGCTATTTCTGATGAATCGCAGTACCGTGATGCGGTAAAAATTAAAAATGCAGGCTTTGATTTTGTACGATTGTCACATTATCCACACGCTGAAGCATTCCTAAATGCTTGTGATGAACTGGGAATTTTGGTGATGAACAGTTTGACGGGTTGGCAGTTTTTTGGAAATGAAACCTTCCAAAAAAATGCTATTAAAGATATCCGGGATATGGCAAGAAGAGACAGAAACCATCCGAGTATTATTTTTTGGGAAGCCTCTTTGAATGAAACTGAAATGAGCGAAAGTTTCATGACTGAAGCGACTAAAGCCTTAAAAGAAGAATTGCCTTTTCCTAATAATTACAGCGCCTGTTGGATTGATAATTCGAATTACGATATTTTTATTCCTGCGCGTCAACATGGGAAAGCACCGGATTATTGGACAAAATACAATAAAGGAAACAGAAAAATTTTCATAGCTGAATACGGTGATTGGGAATATTATGCACAAAATGCAGGATTCAATCAAAAGGAATTTTCGAATTTGAAAGAAGAGGAAAGAACTTCTCGTCAGTTGCGTAGTAATGGTGAAAAGCGATTATTGCAACAAGCCTATAATTTTCAGGAAGCGGCAAATTCGAATAGAAAAGGAACACAGACTATTGGCGAAGCAAACTGGGTGATGTTTGATTACAATCGTGGATATAGCAATGATTTAGAGAGTTCAGGAATAAGCGATATTTTTAGAATCCCAAAATTTGCCTATCATTTTTACCAAAGTCAGCGTGATGCTAACATTGCTTTGGACAAGAAATTAGTTTCGGGTCCAATGGTGCAAATTGCTAATTATTGGACGAAAAATTCTCCATTGGATGTGACCGTTTACAGTAATTGTGATGAAGTTTCTTTGTATTTGAATGATGTTTTGGTGGATAGACAAAAACCAACAATAAATCAAAACAATGATGAATTAAAGCATGCACCATTTATTTTTAAAGTTGAAAAATTCATTCCGGGAACATTACGTGCCGAAGGTTTTGTTAAAGGTGAAAAGGTAGTTTCTACTATTGTGAAAACACCAGAAAGTGCTACTAAAATCGAATTGAGTTACGATGTTTCATCAAAAGCAATTAATCCGGATTTTCCCGACATGGTGTTTGTTTATGCCAAAATTACAGATGAGAACGGAACGGTTATTCCTGATGTAATTAATGAAGTGACTTTTGCTTTAAGCGAAGGTGATGCGGAATTAGTAGGTGAAAATCCAGTAAAAGCCGAGGCAGGAATTGCTACTATTATTCTTAAAACAACTAGCTTAAAAAAATCAATAAAAATAACGTCAAGTTCCGAACGATTGCAAAATGGAACGCTTACAATTTCTAAATAATGAATGATATTTTGATTAAAAAAACGACTGCTTTTTTTAAAGAGACATTTGGTGCCGAGCCACAAAAAATAGTGCTTTCTCCAGGAAGAATTAATATTATCGGTGAACATGTTGATTATAATGACGGATATGTTTTGCCTGCAGCGATTGATAAAATTATTTGTTTTGCTTTCGAAAAAAGTAATTCTAATACAGCAAGAATAATCGCGATAGATCTTGATGATGAATTTGAAATTGATGTTACCGGTTCAATGGAACTAACGGATAATGTTTGGACAAATTATATCCGTGGTGTTGTTAATCAATTGAAAATAAATGGTTTTGAATTTGAAGGGTTCAACTGTGTTTTTAGCAGTAATATTCCTGTTGGTTCTGGTTTATCTTCTTCGGCAGCTTTAGAATGTGGTTTTTTGTTTGGAATAAATGAACTTTTTAATTTGAATATAAAACCAATTGATATTGCATTAATGGGGCAAAGCGCCGAACATTGGGTAGGAATCAATTGCGGGATAATGGATCAGTTTTCAAGTGTTATGGGTTTAGAAAATAAAGTCATAAAAATTGATTGCAAAACATTGGAATATGAATACCATAATGCGGATTTTAATGATTATTCGTTGATTTTATTCGATTCAAATGTAAAACATTCATTGATGACATCGGCCTATAATGAAAGAAGAGAGCAGTGTGAAGAAGGTATCGCTATTGTAAAAAATAATTTTCCTGAGATAACTAGTTTTAGAGATTGTAATGAACAACATATTTTAGGATTGCAAAATTTAATGAGTGCCAATGTTTTCAAAAGGTGTCTTTTTGTTGTAAAAGAAATCAATCGAGTAAAACTAGCCTGTGAAGCCTTAGATAATGGAAAAATTGAAGTTTTAGGACAATTAATGTTTGAAACCCACGAAGGATTGTCCAAGGATTATGAAGTAAGTTGTACAGAATTAGACATGATTGTTGATACGCTAAAAAAAGAAACAGCTGTAGTTGGTTCCCGATTAATGGGTGGTGGTTTCGGAGGTTGTACCATCAACTTGATAAAAAAAGGACATGAAGAGCGAATTAAACAACAACTTTCGGCACTTTATTTTGATGCTTTTGGAATAGAATTAAAAATTTATGATGTTAAAATCGGAAACGGTACATCACTTTATAACAATAATTAGGATGAAAAATTTTGACATCAACGAAGATCCGCACAGACGCTATAATCCGTTAATCAACGAATGGGTTTTGGTTTCTCCACATCGTTCAAAAAGACCTTGGCAGGGACAAAATGAAACAGTTAGCTCGGATTCTTTACCGGAATATGATGCAACTTGTTACTTATGTCCAGGAAATGTTAGAGCGAATGGTGAGGTAAATCCAGCATATGAAAACTCTTTTGTTTTTGAAAATGACTTTGCTGCTTTAAAGCAAGAGGAGATTGTTTTTGAGGATAATAAAAAAGAAACGTTTTTCAAAGCACAACCAGAAAGAGGAATTTCCAGAGTGGTATGTTTTTCACCAAAACACAATCTGACTTTGCCGGAAATGTCTGTTGTTGCTATTGAAGACATTATTAATACATGGCAAAAAGAATATACTGATTTGGGCAATGTAGATTACATCAATCACGTCCAAATTTTTGAAAATAAAGGAAGTGTGATGGGATGCAGCAATCCGCATCCGCATGGACAAATCTGGGCACAATCTTCATTGCCGACCGAAGTGGAAAAAACGCAAAATAATCTGAAAGCGTATTATGAAAAACATGGAAGTACGTTGCTGCAGGATTATTTGCAAGAAGAATTAAAACTAAACGAACGTATTGTAATTGAGAATGATCATTTTGTAGCGTTAGTTCCTTTTTGGGCAATTTGGCCTTATGAAACGATGATAATCAGCAAACGTCATTTTGGAAAAATTACCGATTTTGCCGAAGCAGAAAAAACGGCTTTTGCGACGATTTTAAAACAATTAACTGCAAAATATGATAATCTTTTTAAAACGTCATTTCCGTATTCGTCAGGAATTCATCAGTCGCCAACTGATGGGGAACCGCATCCGGAATGGCAATTTCATATGCATTTTTATCCGCCATTGTTACGTTCCGCAACCGTAAAAAAATTCATGGTTGGGTATGAAATGCTAGGCGAATCGCAAAGAGATATTACCCCTGAGAAAAGTGCTGAAATTTTAAAAAAATTATCAGAACTTCATTATAAGCATTCCTCGTAAACGAAACAAAAGACAGTAAAAATTCCGAATAAATTGATTTCGAGCTCAATTTCAATTTCTTTCTTTTTCAAGGAAGTCTACTAATCTTTTGTCTCTTTTTAAAAGGATAATTAAATAAACACACAAAAAAAAAAATTTATTAACCAACCAATTTTTAAAACCATGAATTTATGAAAACCATTAAGAACGTAAATCAGTTGTTAAGGATTAAAGCATTCTTAACATCTAAACTCACTTTGTCAATAATCATTATGACCTCGTGTATTAGTTTACAGGCTCAAAATGTTATTACAGGGTCTGTTGTAGATCAAAAAACATCTCAAACTGTTATTGGCGCTTCTGTAGTAGTCAAAGGAACGACAAATGCAACCATGACTGACGGTGATGGGAATTATAAATTAAACGTAGCTGACCCTAATGCTAGACTAGTTTTTTCCTACATTGGATATGTTACAGTTGAAGAAGCTATTGCTGGTAGAAATGTAGTAAATGTTTCACTCCAAGAAGAAAATAATACATTAGAAGAAGTAGTTGTAATTGGATATGGTACTGTTAAAAAAAGTGATTTGACAGGAGCCGTTGCAGGATTAAAAGCGGCACAATTAGATTCTCAAAGTAATACAAATTTAGGAAGTGCAATACAAGGTAAAATTGCCGGTGTTACTGTAGAGTCTGCAGGTGGTGCTCCTGGTTCTGGAACTAGAATTCAGATTAGAGGTGCCGGATCATTAAACAATAACAATCCTTTGATATTAGTTGATGATATTGCTGTTGCATCAATGAATAACCTAAATCCAAGTGACATCGAATCAATTCAAGTTTTGAAAGATGCTTCTGCAGCTGCAATTTATGGTTCAAGAGCTGCAAACGGTGTAATTTTGATTACTACAAAAAGCGGAAAAAAGGGAGAAATGAAAGTTACCTTTGATTCTTTTTATGGTGTTGCCAGTGTGACTAAAAAACTAGATTTATTAAATCAAGAACAATGGGCAAAAGTAAGTAATGCTGCATATAGTGCAGCAGGAAAAGCACCATTAGACATTGCGCTAAATCCTCAAGTTCCTGGAGCGGGAATTAATTGGCAGAATGAAATATTTAGAGATGCCCCAACACAAAATTATTCATTAGGGCTTTCTGGAGGATCGGATAATTTAAAATATAATATGTCATTAAGCTACTTTAATCAAGAAGGAGTTATAAAAGAAACAAATTATGACCGTGTTAACTTAAGAGTTAAATCGGATTACAAAAAAGGGATTTTTAAAATTGGAGAAACAGTAATGTTGACCAAAGAAAAAAGAAATGATTTGCCAGGCATGCCAGGTCAAGGAAGAAATATTCTTGGGGCTGCTATATCTATGATTCCTGGATTTGCAATTTATAATGAAGATGCTATAGGCGGATATGGTGGAGCGTCAGGTGCGGTTACCGATATATTCAATCCAGTAGCGGCTTTGAATCTTTTTGATGTTAAAAATGATTACTACCAAGCATTGATTAATACCTATGCTGAGGCAAGTTTCTTTGATGGCTTTAAATATAAATTAAATGTAGGGGTAACGCTTTCTGAGCATAAGAGTTATAACTATACGCCACGTTATGAAGTAGGTGGATTCTTCAAGAATTTAAAAAATACTTTAGCGGAAGGAAGTGATTTAAACCAGTATTATCAAATCGAAAATACTTTAAATTACTCAAAAAAATTCGGTAAGCATTCTGTAAATTTATTAGCAGGGCATACTGTTTATCAAAATAATTTTCGTTCTATTTTAGGTTCTGTACAAGGAATGCCAGATGGTATATTTGTTCTGGCTGGTGCTGAACAACCCGCTATTTCAGGGATTGCTACTGAGAGTAAATTGATTTCTTATCTTGGACGTGCGATATATTCTTACGATAATAAATACATCCTTACGGCAACTTTTAGACGTGATGGTTCCTCTCGTTTTAGTCCAGAAAATAAATGGGGGAATTTCCCGTCAATTTCTGCAGCATGGGGAATAGGAAAAGAAGAATTTTTTAAAAACCTAGACTTACCTGTATCTGAATTCAAGTTACGTACAAGTTATGGTATATTAGGAAATCAAGAAATTGGAGATTACCAATATCTTGGATCGATTACATCAGGAATAAGCTATGGTACAGGAGAACCAAATACACTTTGGATCGGTAATATTCAAACAGAATATCCTGCGATTGGATTAAAATGGGAATCAACTACAACTGCCAATGTTGGTTTTGATTTAGGTTTATGGAATGGTAAATTAGATTATACTTTTGACTACTTTCAAAAAAACACATCAGATTTACTTTTACGTGTGCCAATTCCTTTGTCAGTTGGTTCTAGTAATGACCCTTATACTAATGCAGGTAAGGTTTCAAATAAAGGTTTTGAGATGGGGTTAACGCTTAATCAAAAAGTAGGAGATGTTAATTTCTCTATAACTTCTAATATTTCAAGTGTAAAAAACCGTGTTGAAGAATTGAGCACAGGAAGTCAGATTCTTGCAGGTTCTAGTGGGTCATTTCACGGGTCTGCTGTTACTTACAGTAAGGTAGGGTATCCTATTTATTCTTTTTTCCTTGTTAAGACTGATGGATTATTCAGAACACAAGAAGAACTGGATGCGCATAATGTAAATGGAAGTCCTATTCAACCTAGAGCACAAATAGGAGACATAAGATATGTTGATTTTAATGGAGATGGAAAAATTGATGCTGGAGACAGACAATTTAGAGGAAGTGCTTTTCCTGATTTCGAATATGGGCTACGTATTCAAGCAGATTGGAAAGGAATTGATTTGACAGTTGCCGCTCAAGGGGTTCAAGGGAATGAAATATATAATGGAAATAATACGGATTTAGCAACAGTAAAAGCAAATACGAATTATGCTGCTTCAACTTTAGATTCATTTACTTTTAATTCAAACTCTAATTTCCCAAGATTAAATATTGATGATCCAAATGATAATGGAGCTGATTATTCAGACCGTTTTCTTGAAAATGGTTCTTATCTGAGAATAAAAACGATTCAATTAGGATATACGTTTCCTAATGACTTAAGTAAAAAAATAGCAATTGACAGATGTCGATTCTATGTTGCAGGAGATAATCTTTTCACTTCTACTAAATATACAGGATACAATCCTGATGTTTCGGCTGATGGACTTGGAGGTAGAGGAATAGATTATAAATCGTATCCATTAAGCAAGACTATTATTTTTGGTATGCAACTTAACTTTTAAATCAACGAAAAATGAAAAAGAAATTAATTATATTATATTTTATGGGAGGACTGGCTTTGCTAAGTTCTTGTTCTGATAACTTAGAATTACAAAACCCTAGTAAAGTAACAACCGGTTCTTTCTGGCAAACTCCTGAGGATTTGGAGTCTGGATTAGCGACTGTTTACAATGTTTTAGTAGATAACAATAACGCAGGTTATTGGGAAATACAAGCAATGCAGTTGAAAGAAAACAGAACAGAAAATTTCGTTGCAAGAAATGATGTCCCTGGTCGTTATGCTGTTTCTACCTATAAGAATACACCTAGTACAAATGAAACTACTGGAATGTATAAAGCAATGTATATTGGGATATTTCGTGCGAATCAAGTAATCAATTATGCTCCTCAAATCAAAAATATTGATGAAACAAAAAGAGCACAAATAGTTGCTGAAGCTACTTTTCTTAGAGGATTGAATTATTTTAATTTAGTGAATGAATTTGGTAGTGTTCCGATTTTTACAGATTTAGTAAAGGAATCAGCAGATTATTTCAAAGAAAAATCGACAGAAGAAGAGGTATGGAAACAAGTTATTGCTGATTTTGAGTCTGCAGCAACAAGTCCGCTACCTGAAATTTATCCTTCAGCTTTAAAAGGCAGAGTGACAAAAAATACTGCAATCGCTTACCTTGGAAAATCGTATTTGTATTTAAAAGATTGGGCAAAAGCCGAAGAGCAATTTTCTAAACTGGTAAATAACGAAACCGCAAATGGGTTTGGTCTTTTGGATGATTACGCACAATTATTTGATGGTAAGCATGAAAATAGTAAGGAATCAGTGTTTGAAATTCAATTCAGCAGACAAGGTGGTGCTACTATTTGGGGTGGAAATCCATCCGAAAGAACAAGAGCAACTACTATGGCTCAAGAATTAGCGCCAGGAGAAGTTGGAGGATGGTTTGAGCTGTTGCCTACTAAAAAATTATTAGATGCGATGACTAAAGAGAAAACTACGGATGGTAGTTTTGATCCAAGAGCACTTGCTACTTTGGCATGGGATTATCCGGGAAGTGTTTATTATAATTATAATTTCACAACTAAATTTAAGGCGACTGATATATGGATAAGAAAAAATCAAAACTGGTGGAATAATGACGAAGGGGATTGGAAATCAGAATTGAATGAATATGCAATGCGTTATGCTGATGTTCTTTTAATGCTTGCTGAAGCAAAAACGATGCAAGGAAAAGTTGGTGAAGCAATACCTTTAGTTAAAAGAATAAGAGACAGAGCGAAGTTGGCTACTATCACAATGACAGGGTGGAGTCAAACCCAAATGATGGATGAGATTATGCATCAAAGAAATGTTGAATTTGCTCGTGAAGGGATTCACTGGTATGATTTAAGAAGATGGGGTACTTTAGAAAAAGTAATTAAAGAAAGTCAAGTTGGCGGTTATCTTAATTACTCGGCTAAATACAACTACTTTCCTATTCCGGAAAGTGAGTTGAATAACAACCCAAAAATGACACAAAATGCCAATTGGTAATAAGGTCCATACATTTTAATTAATAAAAGGTTAAAATAAGAATTTGACAAATGGTTAATGAGCTATATCATAGTGAATTAATCATTTGTCATCTCTTATAAAAACATCCGATAGCTTTAAGTTTATCAGATAAAAGTATTTCGATCTTAAAAATTCATTAAACATGAAAAAAGCAACAATTTTATCCTGCATTTTTACCATTATTTCTTTGGTTGTGTTCGCACAAGAAAAGCCAATGACTAATGATTGGGAAAATCCAGCAATATTTCAGATTAATAGAGAACCTGCAAGAGCTGCATTTTTACCTTATGCTGATGAATCATCTGCTATTGCTGATGATTATACCCGTTCTCCTTGGTTTCTTACCTTAGACGGAAAATGGAAATTTAATTGGGCACCAACACCCGATCAGCGTCCTAAAGATTTCTTCAAAACAGATTTTAATACAACCAACTGGAAAGAAATTTCTGTGCCTTCAAACTGGGAATTAGGTGGGTATGGAATTCCTATTTACACTAATATAATCTATCCATTCGTTAAAAATCCACCGTTCATTGATCATGCAGATAATCCAGTAGGGTCTTACCGACGTGCTTTCGAGTTGCCAGAAAACTGGAACGGACGTCGTGTTTACCTTCATTTTGAAGCAGGAACTTCAGCGATGTATATTTGGGTAAATGGAGAAAAAGTAGGGTATAGTGAAAATACGAAAAGTCCAACAGAATTTGATATTACTAAATATGTAAAAGCCGGTAAAAATCAGGTAGCTGTTGAGGTGTATCGTTGGAGTGATGGTTCTTATTTAGAAGATCAAGATTTTTGGCGTTTGTCAGGAATAGATCGTGACGTTTATCTTTATAGTACGGCTAATACTCGTATTGCAGATTTCTTTGCTCGTCCTGATCTTGATGATTCTTATAAAAACGGAAGTCTCTCCGTTGATGTTAAACTTAAGAACATGAACAAGGTTGCAAAAAACAACCAAACTGTAGAGGCTAAATTGGTGGATGCAACAGGAAAGGAAGTTTTTACAAAAACGATAAAAATAAATTTAAAAGCAAATTCAACGGAATCAGCTAGCTTTAATGAAAAAGTAGATGCACCACTTTTATGGAACAATGAAAATCCTTATTTATATACTTTATTGCTTACGCTTAAAGATGATACTGGAAAGTCCGTGGAAACGGTTTCTACTCAAATCGGTTTCCGAAAAGTAGAATTAAAGAACGGACAGTTATTGGTTAACGGCATCCGAATCATGGTGCATGGTGTAAATATCCATGAACATAATCCTAAAACGGGTCATTATCAAAATAAAGAAACCATGATGAAGGACATTCGCATGATGAAGCAATTAAACATCAATGCGGTGCGAAGTAGTCATTATCCCTCTAATCTGGAATGGGTGAAGTTGTGTAATCAATATGGTTTGTTCTTGGTAGATGAGGCTAACATTGAAACTCATGGTATGGGTGCTGAATTGCAAGGTTCTTTCGATAAAACAAAGCATCCTGCTTATCTGCCAGAGTGGAAAGCAGCTCACATGGATCGTATTTACAGTTTGGTAGAACGAGACAAAAACCAACCTTCTGTTATTCTTTGGTCTTTGGGTAATGAGTGTGGAAACGGACCTGTTTTTCAAGAGGCTTATAATTGGATAAAAAACAGGGATAAAACGCAATTGGTTCAATTTGAGCAAGCTGGTGAAGAAGAAAATACCGATGTAGTTTGTCCTATGTATCCTAGTATGGATTATATGAAAGAGTATGCTAAACGCAAAGAGGTGAAACGTCCGTTTATTATGTGTGAATACTCACATGCCATGGGGAATAGTAGTGGTAATTTTCAGGAATACTGGGATATTATTCGCAGCAGCAATAACATGCAGGGAGGATTTATCTGGGATTGGGTAGATCAGGGATTCGAGATGACAGATGAAGTAGGACGCAAATATTGGTCGTATGGTGGAGATATGGGAAGCCAAAATTACACCAACGATGAAAATTTCTGTCATAACGGATTAGTTTGGCCAGATCGTACGCCACACCCAGGTGCTTTTGAAGTAAAAAAAGTGTATCAGGATATTCTGTTCACAGGGGTTGATTTGAAACAAGGTCTTATTCAGGTAGAAAACGGATTTGGTTATACAAATTTGGATAAATACCTTTTCAAATATGAGGTTTTAGAAAACGGGTTGGTCATTAAGACGGGTGCAGTTGATATAAATCTTGTGCCACAATCCAAGAAACAAATACAACTTGAATTACCAAAATTAGCATCAATAGATGGAGTTGAATATCTTTTGAATATTTACGCTTACACAAAAGAGGGTACCGAAGTTTTACCGCAAAATTTTGAAGTTGCCAGAGAACAGTTTTCAATTAGCGAGAGTAACTATTTTGTTAAATCAGCAGCAAAAGGGATAAGTCCTGTTGTTAAAGAAACTAAAGATGCTATCACCCTTAGCGCTGCAGGTGTTGAGGTGACAATAAATAAGAAAACGGGTTTGATGCAACAATATAAATCTAATGGGGAGTATTTTTTTAATCAAATGCCGGTTCCTAATTTTTGGCGAGCACCTACGGATAATGATTTTGGGAATTATATGCAAGTAAGCAGTAATGTATGGAGAACAGTAGGAAGATTTAGTAGTTTGGATACTATGGAGGTTAAAGAAGTAGCAGGTAAAACAATAGTAGTAGCTCACCTTTTCTTAAAAGATGTAGCGTCTTATTATACCATTACTTACACAATGGACTCTGACGGTAGTTTAACAGTACAGAATTCATTCAAAGCAGGAAACAATCCATTGGCCGAAATGCCTCGTTTTGGAATGTTGTTCTCTCTCAAAAAAGAGTTGGATAATTTTAGTTACTACGGAAGAGGACCTTGGGAGAATTATCAAGATAGAAACACATCATCTCTGAAGGGAATTTACCAAAGTAAGGTTGCTGATCAATATGTTCCTTACACACGTCCTCAAGAGAATGGATATAAAACAGATGTTCGTTGGTTAACACTTACAAATAATTCAGGAAATGGAATTGAAATAGAAGGTTTACAGCCATTAGGAGTAAGTGCATTACATAATTATCCTGAAGATTTTGATCCAGGTTTGACAAAAAAGTACCGTCATACTAGTGATATTACACCACGAAATGAAGTAGTGATTTGTGTCGATTTAGCGCAAAGAGGAGTTGGTGGAGACAATAGTTGGGGTGCTATGCCGCACGAACAGTACCAATTGAAAGACAAAGAGTATAGTTATGGCTTTGTTATTAAACCTAAAAAGAAATAAAAAATTAAAATTTCACTCCTTTTTATTATTTATAAATAGGGGTGAAATAAATTGAGCTGATACAAATGAAGCTGTTAAAATTAATTATTATGAAAGAAAAACTAAAATTCTGTTTCAATAAAAAGGGTGTTTTTACATTGTTTTTTATGTTTAGTGTAATCAGTTTATGGGCGCAAAAAGTTACAATACCTATTGTAACCAATAGCAATATGATGTTGTTGCAGACAGATAGTAATAATCGTTTGATGACAGTCTATTTTGGGAAACCTCTGACAAATGTCAGTGAATATCCATCAGCTTCTGGGGCTTATAATTTCAAGGATGAAAATGCCGGAATTTATAATGGAGTCTATACTCCTGCGGGAACTTGGAATCTTTCGGAACCAGCTATTCAAGTAAAGCATGCTGACGGAAATCCATCTTTGGAACTTAAATATGTAAGTCATAAAACAGAAAAGGTTGACGCTAATTCATCCCTTACAAGTATCGTTTTAAAAGATCCTGTTTACCCATTTGAGGTAACTTTGTTTTATAAAATTTGGGCAAAGGAGAATGTAATCGAACAATGGTCAGAAATAAAGCATAATGAAAAAAAGGCAGTTCTGTTACAGAAATTTGCTTCGGCCAATTTGTATTTCACCAATAAAGATTTTTACTTGACTAGTTTTCAAGGGCAGTATTTAAAGGAAATGCAGCCTATTGAGTCAAAGCTTTTGCAGGGAATTAGAACAGTAGATTCTAAACTGGGCACAAGAGCGATGTTGCTTCAAAATCCTAATTTTATTTTATCTTTTGGGAAGCCTGCTTCAGAAACTGAAGGTACAGTTATGCTTGGACAATTGGCTTGGAGTAGTAATTTTAAATTAGATTTTGAGGTTGACTCGTATAAGAATCTTCGTCTTATTGCAGGAGTTAATCCATTTGCTTCTGAATATCTTTTGCCTGCGAATCAAGTTTTTAAAACACCGTCTTTGATATATGCTTTGTCTAATAATGGTACTGGTGAAGCAAGTAGAAATCTTCATGATTGGGCAAGAAAATATAGAGTTTTAGATGGCGAAGGAGAACGTCTTACTTTGTTAAATAACTGGGAAGCAACTTATTTTGATTTTGATGAAAATAAAATTGCTGATTTATTTAAAGATGCTAAAGACATTGGAGTAGATATGTTCTTGTTAGATGATGGATGGTTTGGAAATAAATATCCTAGAAATGATGATAAAGCGGGTCTTGGAGATTGGAAAGAAAATGCAAAGAAGTTGCCTCATGGATTAGGTTATTTAGTAAAAGAAGCCAAAAAAGAAGGAGTTAAATTTGGAATTTGGATTGAACCTGAAATGGTAAATCCTAAAAGTGAGTTATATGAAAAGCACTTGGACTGGGTAATTCGCCAACCGGAAAGACCGGAAGTATATTATAGAAACCAATTAGTGCTTGATTTGTCAAATCCAGAAGTGCAGGATTTTGTATTTGGAATTGTAGACGACCTTTTTGTGAAAAATCCGGAATTGGCATTTATAAAATGGGATTGTAATGCGGTTATTTACAACGCGTATTCAGCCTATCTTAATAAAAAAGGCATTCCACAATCTAATTTATATGTTGATTATATAAGAGGTTTGTATAAAGTACTGGAAAGAATTCGGGTTAAATATCCTAAAGTTCCTATGATGTTATGCTCAGGTGGAGGAGGACGTGGAGATTATGAACTATTAAAATACTTTACAGAATTCTGGCCGAGTGATGATACGGAGCCTATTGAAAGAATATTTATGCAATGGGATTATTCTTATTTCTTCCCTTCCATTACAACGGATAACCATGTCACTGACTGGGGAAAACAGCCGTTGAAATTCAGAGTTGATGTAGCGAGTATGGGGAAATTAGGGTTTGATATTGTGGTTAGTCATTTAAGCGATAAGGATAAGTTGTTCTGCAAAGAAGCGATAAAAAATTATAGTTCATTCAAAGATATTGTTTGGCATGGTGATTTGTATCGTTTAGTGAATCCGCATGAAAATGATATTTCGGCATTAATGTATGTTGATAAAGACAAGAGTAAGGCAGTTGTTTTTAATTATTTGGTTAACAATCGATTTATGTTGACAGCAACTCCACTTCCGGTCGTTTTGAAAGGATTAGATCCAAATAAAAAATATGCAGTAAAAGAATTAAATATATATCCAGGAGCCAGTTCTACGATGTCTTCTGAAGATGTTTTTTCAGGTGATTTTCTTATGAAGGTAGGAATTAATCCGAATGTAAATTTGTTGAGAACTAGTGTGGTACTTGAAATAACGGAGGTGAAATAAAGTTTCAAAAAGCACATTAAGCACATTGTAAAAATTATAAAATATGAAAATACTAGTTACGGGCGGTCTAGGTTTTATAGGTTCGCACACGGTAGTTGAATTACAAAATGAAGGTTTTGAGGTTGTAATTATTGATAATCTTTCTAATTCTTCTGAAGAAGTTTTAAAAGGAATAGCTGCTATAACAGGAAAAACGCCTGTTTTTGAAAAGCTGGATTTGAGAGAGAAAGCTTCGGTACAGGATTTTTTCAAAAGACATTCTGATGTTTCTGGTGTAATTCATTTTGCAGCTTCTAAGGCAGTTGGAGAGAGTGTGGGGAATCCATTATTATATTATGAAAATAACATTAATACATTGGTTTATTTGCTTCAGGAATTACAACAAAAACCAGATGCTCATTTTATTTTCAGTTCTTCTTGCACTGTTTATGGTCAAGCCGAAGTGATGCCAATTGCCGAAACTACACCTGTTCAAACGGCAATGTCACCTTATGGGAATACCAAACAAATTGGCGAAGAAATCATTGCTGATGTTACAAAAGTAAGTAGTATAAACGCTATTTTGTTGCGTTATTTTAATCCTATTGGTTCGCATCCATCAGCTGAAATTGGAGAATTGCCTATGGGAGTACCACAAAATTTGGTTCCTTTTATTACCCAAACCGGAATGGGATTACGTGCAGTATTATCGGTTTATGGGAATGATTACCCTACTGTTGACGGAACCTGTGTTCGCGATTATATACATGTAGTCGATTTGGCGAAAGCCCATGTTATTGCTTTACAACGATTAGTAAACAAAAAGAATTCAGATAAATTAGAAACTTTTAATCTGGGAACCGGGACAGGAAGTTCTGTTTTGGAAGTGATTCAAGCTTTCGAAAAAGTAAGCGGACAAAAATTACCTTACACGATTGTTCCTAGAAGAGAAGGAGATGTGACTTCGGCTTATGCCAATACGGATAAAGCGAATACCATTCTTGATTGGAAAACTCAATCAACACTCGAAGAAGCTATTGCCAGTGCATGGAAATGGGAGCAGAAGGTCAGAAACAGTCGTTAAAATTTTTTAAATCAATTTTTGTTATGAAATGCTTATAAAATTGGGTTGTAAAATAGGTAGGTTAAAGGTTATTTTTATAAGACTTAACTTATATGATAATAATAAATGTAAAAAATACATTTATAAATGATGTAAATAAATATTTTTATTTTACTTTTGACTTTCATAATTCATAAAAAAACAATAAAATTAAAATACATATCATATTTTATAATCCATTCTTTAATGGAATTAAATGATTTTAAGCTAAGTTAAGTGTGATTTATTTAAAAAAAGCAGTATAATTACACTTATAAAAACAATATATAATACAAGACAATAATCTCATTCATTTATATTAATTTCTAAAAAACAAATTACTCATGAACCAGAACCTTGCTTTTGCTGATTACGCAGTATTTATTATCTATTTTATCGTGGTATCCACTTACGGATATACCGTTTATCGCAAACGTGAGAAAAACGAACATGATGCCAAAGCTTATTTCCTTGCTGAGGGAACATTGACATGGTGGGCTATTGGAGCCTCTTTGATTGCTTCTAATATTTCCGCTGAACAGTTTATTGGAATGAGTGGGGAAGGATTCTTTTTAGGAATTGCAGTTGCCGCTTATGAGTGGATTGCTGCTATTGCTTTGATTATTGTAGCCGTTTGGTTTATTCCTGTTTATTTAAAAAACAAGATTTACACGATGCCTCAGTTTTTAAAAACAAGGTATAACGAATCAACTGCTTTAATTATGGCCGTTTTCTGGTTGTTCTTATATGTATTTGTAAACCTGACTTCTATTTTATATTTAGGTGCTGTTGCCATTAATGGATTAGCTGGCGGTGAATATTTACACGCTATTATGATCGGGCTTGCCGTTTTTGCTTTAGTGATCTCTTTAGGGGGTATGAAAGTGGTTGCTTATACGGATGTAATTCAGGTTGCTGTTTTAATAATCGGTGGACTGGTTACGTCTTACATTGCTTTGACTACAGTTGGACAATATTTTGGAGTTGGCGAAAATGCTATTGCAGGTTTCAAGGTATTAATGAGAGAAGCTCCGGAGCATTTCAAAATGATTATCCCGGAACCAACGGCAACTTCTTCTCAAAATGATATTAATAAATACTTAACGTTTCCAGGAATGATGTCCTATTTGGCGGGTATCTGGATTATTAATCTTAATTATTGGGGTTGTAACCAATACATTACGCAGAGAGCTTTGGGTGCCGATTTACAAACGGCGCGTACCGGTATTTTGTTTGCAGGTATTTTGAAATTATTAATGCCGCTTATTGTTATGTTGCCAGGTATTGCTGCTTATGTTTTATATGAAAATGGACATTTACCTCAATTGGTAGGTGGTAAAGATGGTGCTTATTCTGCGGTGTTAACGTTCTTGCCAACTGGTTTAAAAGGGTTGTCTGTAGCGGCTTTAACTGCTGCAATTGTTGCTTCTTTGGCTGGAAAAGTGAATAGTATTTCTACTATTTATACATTAGATGTGCATAAAAAATACATTCAAAAAGATGCGAGTGACAGAAGTCAGGTGAACATAGGAAGATATGCTGTTTTTGCAGCCATGCTTCTTGCTGTTTTATTTACTTGGAATGATATATTAGGAATTGGTGGTGTAGGTGGATTTACCTATATCCAAAAATATACAGGGTTTATTAGTCCTGGAGTTTTTGCTATGTTTTTCCTTGGGATGTTCTGGAAAAGAACTACAGGTACTGCTGCAATAATAGGGGTGATTTCCGGTTTCTTATTGTCGGTTTTGTTTAACGAATTTGCACCAGCATTATTTGGAACGGAAACATTATTATACACCGCTTACACCAATGGAAAAGGCGGATATGAAATACCATTTCACATCTGTATGGGATTGTCATTTATGTTCACCATGCTTATTATGATTGCAGTGAGTTTTGCTGGACCAAAAGTGAATCCAAAAGCCTTTGAGTTAGATACTGAAATGTTCAAGGTAAAACCTCAAACAACAGTATTAATCGTAATCACATTATTGATTATTTTTGCTTTGTACGCTAAGTTTTGGTAATATTATTTTAAAAAAAACCTAGTTTTTTTGATTACTATTGTAATCAGATCAATGCCGTTTAGTTAAGCTTTTTCAGTTAGTGATTAATTAATTGAAATGTTTAACTAAAGGGCTTTTGATTTTAAAGAGGTATATGTAAAGTTTAATTGGTATGGAGTGGAATTTAAAAAAAATAATAATTTTTCATTTGCGGTTGATTGTATCATATTCGGATATGATGGACAGGATTTGAAATTGTTGGTCATAAAGCGAAGTTTTGAGCCATTTAAAGGGAAATGGAGTTTAGTAGGAGGTTTTTAGAAGATGATGAAAGTGCCGAAGAAGCGGCGGTTCGGTACTTAAAGGACTTACCGGTTTGGATGGCTTTATATGGAGCAGCTGGATTGTTTTTCAGACCCCAAAAGAGGTGGTGTGGAGCGAATCATTTCTGTTACATTCTTTACTTTGATTGATATTCAAAAATACAATCAACAAATCAATGAAGATTATCATCCCGCTTGGTTTTCTATCAATCAATTACCCGAATTAATTTTTGACCATTCGGCTATTGCCGAACTAGCCAAGTAAAAATTGTGTTACAGGTGGCGCGACATCCATGGATTGTTTGAATTGTTGCCGGATAAGTTTACCATGCCACAATTACAGAGCCTTTATGAGGCTGTTTATAATATGGAATTTAATCAAGGAAATTTCAATAGGAAGTTGTTGTCTACAAAATTGTTGGAGAAGTTGGAAGATAAAGATATGCTCAATTCACAAAAAAGGAGCGTTTTATTACACTGTAAATTTAAAAAAATATAGTGCTGGTTTAAAACCTTTTTAAATTTTGTTTCCAGTCAATATAGTAATGAATAATATTTTTGTGAAAAGAGAAAAAAGCTAAAAAAGCTTTCGTTTTAGGCGAAAGCTTTTTTTATAAAGTAAAGAATAGTCTTTAGTCTATACTAACTACTACTTCTTGTTTCCAGTTTTTAACTGAAGCTATTCTGTTGTTGGAATAATCAACTTCACTTAAATTACTAAAGCCATTGTCGCTTTTTTCAGACCAAAAAAACCATTTTCCGGTTTTACGACCATTTTGGTATTCACCAGATGAAGTTTTGTTTCCTTTTTCGTCAAAAGAAACCCAAACTCCTTCTAATTTTCCATTTTCGAAAAAACCTTCTTGCTGCACTTGACCGTTTTCAAAAAAATAAGTTGCTTTAACCTTTTTACCAAAAGGCTCCAATACTGGTTCCCCTTTTTGTGCAAAAATTATCCCTGAGAACAATATTGCAACTAAAATAATACACTTTTTCATATCTTGAGTTATTAATGTTTCGTATTTCTTCATCAAAATTAACAAATACTTTACATTAAAAAAACTTTTTGGTAACAATTTAGTAACATTGGACAAAAGCTTAACATTGGGAAATAAATTGCGATAAAAAACAATAGTGTAAAAATTTACTATTCTCAATTCATTATTCATAATTAGTCCTAAATTTGCACCCGGGCCCAAAGGGCTAAATAATCTAAAATTTGGATCATGTATAGAAGTCATAATTGTGGCGAATTGAACGCCTCACATATTAATACTGAAGTTACACTTGCTGGTTGGGTTCAGAAATCACGTGATAAAGGATTTATGAATTGGGTTGATTTACGTGATCGTTATGGAATTACGCAATTAATTTTTGACGAAGGTCGTTCTGATAAAACAGTTTTCGAATTAGCGAAAACGCTTGGTCGTGAATTTGTAATTCAGGTAAAAGGTACTGTTATTGAGCGTGAAGCCAAAAATAAAAATATTCCTACAGGCGAGATAGAAATTTTAGTTACTGAACTGAATATTCTTAATGCTTCGCTTACACCTCCTTTCACAATTGAAGATGAAACAGATGGTGGAGAAGATATCAGAATGAAATACCGTTACCTTGACATTCGAAGAAATCCTGTGAAAAACAGCTTGCTTTTTCGTCATAAAGTAGCCATGGAAGTGCGCAAGTATCTTTCGGATTTGGATTTTTGCGAAGTAGAAACACCTTATTTGATTAAATCTACTCCAGAAGGAGCTAGAGATTTTGTTGTTCCTTCCCGAATGAATGAAGGGCAATTTTACGCTTTACCACAATCACCTCAAACTTTTAAGCAATTGTTGATGGTGGGTGGAATGGATAAATATTTCCAAATCGTGAAATGTTTCCGTGATGAAGATTTACGTGCAGACAGACAGCCAGAATTCACACAAATCGATTGCGAAATGGCTTTTGTGGAACAAGAAGATATTTTGAATGTTTTCGAAGGATTGACAAGACATTTATTGAAAGAAATAAAAGGCATCGAAGTAGAGAAATTCCCTAGAATGACCTATGAACATGCGATGAAAACATACGGAAATGACAAACCGGACATTCGTTTTGGGATGGAATTTGGAGAGTTAAACGAAGTGGCAAAAAGCAAAGAATTCCCAGTTTTTAATGCTGCGGAATTAGTAGTAGGTATTGCTGCTCCCGGAGTAGGAAATTATACTCGTAAAGAAATTGACGCTTTGATTGACTGGGTTAAACGTCCTCAGGTTGGAGCATCGGGAATGGTGTATGTGAAATGCAATGAAGACGGAACCTATAAATCATCCGTAGATAAATTCTATGATCAAAATGATTTGAGCAATTGGGCAAAAACCACCGGTGCTCAGCCGGGCGATATGATTTTTGTGCTTTCTGGTCCAGCTGATAAAACTCGTGGGCAGTTAAGTGCTTTGCGTATGGAATTAGCAACTCGTTTAGGATTGAGAATCCCGACTGAATTTGCTCCGCTTTGGGTTGTTGATTTTCCATTATTGGAATTTGATGAGGATAGTGGTCGTTACCATGCGATGCATCATCCGTTTACATCTCCAAAACCAGAGGACATGCACTTATTGGAAACTAATCCAGGGAAAGTTCGTGCTAATGCGTATGATATGGTTTTGAATGGAAATGAAATTGGTGGAGGTTCAATTCGTATTCACGATAAAGCGACACAACAATTGATGTTTAAATATTTAGGTTTTACTGAAGAAGAAGCTAAGGCGCAGTTCGGATTCTTGATGGATGCATTCCAGTTTGGTGCGCCACCACACGGAGGTCTGGCTTTTGGATTGGATAGATTAGTGGCAATTCTTGGGGGTCAGGAAACGATTCGTGACTTCATTGCTTTCCCAAAAAATAATTCTGGAAGAGATGTTATGATTGATGCGCCATCTACAATTGACGAATCGCAGTTAAAAGAGCTACACATAAAAATTGACTAAATGTAGTTTGTCGATAAAATTTGTTAGAAAACGTTGAATATCAATATTTTTACAAAATAAAAACAGAAGATAGCATTTCGTATTATATTAAATATTACATTTGCTCCATTATAAATTATTATTACTATTACAATGCGTACAGGTACAGTTAAATTTTTCAATGAATCTAAAGGTTACGGATTCATTACAGACGAAGAAACAGGAAAAGACATTTTTGTTCATGCATCAGGAATCAACGCGGAAGAATTACGCGAAGGTGACAGAGTTAGCTATGAAGAAGAAGAAGGAAGAAAAGGAAAAGTTGCTGCGAAAGTAGCGGTGATCTAAGCATAAAAAAATTAATTTTTTTTGCCTACGAATGGTAAAACGTTCCGATTTATTCGGAACGTTTTTTTTTGGTCTTAAATCTTTCTTATTTTTGAAATTAACACACCTTTGTTTAAGATTGTTATATTCTTAAACGTTAAACACATCTTAAGATAATTTTTTTTCTTATTTATAATTAATAAAAATTGTAGATTTACAACGTTGTAGTTGCGATGTATTTTTGAGTTTTTATTGTTATTTAATAATTTGAAAGTTATCTTTGTGGCTTATTTTTATTCAAAAAAATCGATAATATGCAATCCGATCAATTAAATTATATACCAATTTTAATGCAGTTTATCCTAGCTGTAGGATTTGTTGTAGGAACTATATTAGTTTCTGGGAAATTAGGCCCTAAAAGATCTTCTGAAATCAAAGATAAAAACTTCGAATGTGGGATAGAATCCGTAGGAAATGCGAGAATACCATTTTCAGTAAAATATTTTCTTGTTGCCATCTTGTTTGTTTTGTTTGACGTTGAGGTAATTTTCTTGTATCCATGGGCGATCAACTTCAAGGAATTGGGAATGGAAGGAATGGTTAAAATGGTAATTTTTATGCTTTTGCTTTTGGTGGGGTTTTTCTACATCATCAAAAAGAAAGCATTAGAGTGGGAATAAAAATTAATTAGAAATTACGAATTGTAAAAATTTCAATTAAAGTATTTAAAAGAATGTTTTTAAAGTTTAAATTATGAACTCATAATTCATAATTGATAATTCACAATTTTATAAAGATGAGTGATTCAAGTATAAATATGGTTGCCCCTCCAGAAGGTGTTGTTGGTGAAGGTTTCTTTGCTACAAAACTGAATGATGTTGTGGGATTGGCTCGTGCAAATTCATTGTGGCCTTTGCCTTTTGCAACGTCTTGTTGCGGGATTGAATTTATGGCAACAATGGCTTCGCATTATGATTTGGCACGATTTGGTTCTGAAAGAGTGAGTTTTTCTCCTCGTCAAGCGGATATGTTGATGGTAATGGGGACTATTTCGAAAAAAATGGCGCCAATTTTACGTCAGGTTTACGAACAAATGTCGGAACCTCGTTGGGTTATTGCTGTTGGTGCTTGTGCATGTTCAGGTGGAATTTTTGATACCTATTCTGTTTTGCAAGGAATTGATAAAGTAATTCCGGTTGATGTTTATGTTCCGGGTTGTCCACCAAGACCAGAGCAAATTGTTGATGGTGTTATGAAATTGCAGGAATTAGTAAGAAATGAATCTGTAAGAAGAAGAAGTTCTCCAGAATACCAAGAATTATTGGCTTCTTATAATATCAAATAAAATAATGGCGCTAGAAACAATACAAATCCAAGAAAAATTAGTTGAAACATTTGATTCGGCTGTTTTTGAATTCAAGCAGGAAAAGGATATATTTTCATTTGAAGTCGCTGCTGATAAAATTACGGCGGTGATTCTTTTTTTGAAAAATGACCCGACATTACGTTTTCATTTTTTAACTGATTTGTGTGGGATTCACTATCCTGACAATGATGTGGATCATCAATTTGCAGTGGTGTATCATTTGCACAATTGGTACGAAAACAAAAGGATTAAAATTAAGGCATTTATCAACGGTGAAAACCCAGAAATAAAAACGATATCAAACATTTTCTTAAGTTCTAACTGGATGGAAAGAGAAACGTATGATTTTTATGGGATAAACTTCATTGGTCATCCACAATTGAAACGTATTTTGAATATGGATGAAATGATTTCTTTTCCAATGCGAAAAGAATTCCCAATGGAAGATAGCGGAAGAACTGATAAAGATGACCGTTTCTTTGGAAGAACAACCGACAATTATTAAAAACACACACTATTATAATTTTTCACATTAACTAAATGTCAGAACTATTATTACCACCAGAGCATCGCTATGCTAAAAGAATTGCAGCCCAACTAAACGAAGATGGAAGCGAGCTTTCGATTCTTAATTTAGGACCTACTCACCCAGCTACACACGGTATTTTTCAAAATATCCTGTTGATGGATGGAGAAAGAATTCTGGAAGCGGAACCAACCATTGGTTACATTCACAGAGCTTTCGAAAAAATAGCTGAAAACCGTCCTTTTTACCAAATCACCCCTCTTACTGATAGAATGAACTACTGTTCATCTCCTATAAACAATATGGGTTGGTGGATGACATTAGAAAAATTGTTGGATATTGAAGTTCCTAAAAGAGCACAATATTTAAGAGTTATTGTAATGGAATTAGCAAGAATCACAGATCATATTATCTGTAATTCAATCCTTGGGGTGGATACCGGAGCCTATACCGGATTTTTATATGTGTTCCAATTTAGAGAAAAAGTATACGAAATCTACGAAGAAATTTGTGGTGCCCGTTTAACTACTAATATGGGAAGAATCGGTGGGTTCGAAAGAGATTGGTCGCCAGAAGCTTTTAGAAAATTAGATGTGTTTTTAGCGGAATTTCCAGCAGCTTGGAAAGAATTTGAAAACTTATTCGAAAGAAATAGAATCTTTATTGACAGAACTGTAAACGTTGGAGCTATAACAGCTGAACAAGCAATGGCTTACGGATTTACTGGTCCAAATTTACGTGCCGCAGGTGTTGATTATGATGTTCGTGTAGCGCAACCGTATTCTTCTTACGAAGATTTTGATTTTATTATTCCTGTTGGAAAATCTGGGGATACTTACGATCGTTTTTGTGTTCGTAATGCCGAAGTTTGGGAAAGTTTGAGCATCATTCGTCAAGCATTGGCAAAAATGCCCGAAGGGAATGACTTTCATGCTGATGTTCCGGATTATTACCTTCCTCCAAAAGAAGATGTTTACACGAGTATGGAATCGTTGATTTACCATTTCAAAATTGTTATGGGAGAAGTTCCTGTTCCAGTTGCCGAAATATACCATCCTGTTGAAGGTGGAAACGGAGAGCTAGGTTTTTATTTGGTTACTGACGGAAGTCGAACGCCTTATAGATTGCATTTCCGCAGACCTTGTTTTATTTACTATCAAGCGTATCCAGAAATGATCAAAGGTTCATTACTGTCGGATGCAATTGTTATTTTGTCAAGTTTAAATGTTATTGCCGGAGAATTAGACGCATAAAGAGTATTGATTAACGATTTTAGATTTTAAAATAAAACTTTGTGACTTTGCGCCTTCGTGGCAAAAAAAATAAAAATGGAAAGAACGTATCACAAACAAGAAATAAATATGACCGAAGCATTGATGTCCCGCATCAATGAATTGATTAGTCATTATCCTGAAGACAAAAGAAAATCGGCGTTATTGCCTGTTTTGCATGAAGTTCAAGATGCTCACGAGAATTGGTTGAGTATTGAATTAATGAATAAAGTAGCCGAAATCCTTTTGATTAAACCAATTGAAGTTTACGAAGTAGTGTCGTTTTATACGATGTACAACCAAAGACCAATTGGAAAATACATGTTCGAGTTTTGTCAAACTTCTCCTTGTTGTTTGAATGGGGTGGAGGATTTAATGGATTATACCTGTGAAAAATTAGGTGTAAAAGTGGGTGAACCTACTCCAGACGGTCTTTTTGAAGTTAGAGGAGTTGAATGTTTAGGTGCTTGTGGTTACGCTCCAATGATGCAATTAGGCGATTTTTACAAAGAACACTTGACGGCAGCAAAAATCGACCAGTTAATTGAAGATTGCAAAAACGATACAATAATATTACACGATAAATAATATGTCACAAAAAATATTATTAGATAAAATAAATATTCCAGGAATTAAAACGTATGAAGTATACCGTCAAAACGGGGGTTATGCTTCAGTAGAAAAAGCCCTAAAAACATTAACACCGGATGAAGTGGTTGAGGAAGTGAAAACTTCAGGATTGCGTGGTCGTGGTGGAGCTGGATTCCCGGCAGGAATGAAATGGAGCTTTATTGATAAAAAATCAGGAAAACCAAGACATTTAGTTTGTAATGCGGATGAATCAGAACCAGGAACTTTCAAAGACCGTTATTTGATGGAATTTATTCCTCATTTATTGATTGAAGGAATGATTACTTCCAGTTATGCATTGGGTGCAAACCTTTCATACATCTACATTCGTGGAGAATATATGTGGGTTTATAAAATATTAGAGAGAGCCATTAACGAAGCAAAAGCTGCTGGATTTTTGGGTAAAAATATATTAGGTTCAGGATACGATTTAGAACTTTATGTTCATTGTGGTGCCGGAGCTTACATTTGTGGTGAAGAAACTGCATTGATTGAATCCTTGGAAGGGAAAAGAGGAAATCCTCGCATCAAGCCACCCTTTCCTGCTATTTCAGGACTTTGGGCAAATCCAACGGTTGTAAATAACGTAGAAACTATTGCCGCTGTGCCTTGGATTATCAATAATACAGGCGCAGAATATGCTAAAATTGGTATTGGACGTTCTACAGGAACCAAATTAATTTCGGCTTCTGGGCATATCAAAAACCCAGGTGTTTACGAAATTGAATTGGGTTTAAGTGTTTACGAATTCATGAATTCTGATGAATATTTAGGTGGAATGAGTTCTGATAGACCTTTGAAAGCATTTGTACCGGGAGGAAGTTCTGTTCCCGTTTTACCAGCCCATTTAATTTATAAAACGGCAAACGGTGAAGATCGTTTGATGTCATACGAATCGTTAAGTGACGGTGGATTTGCAACTGGATCTATGTTAGGGTCAGGTGGATTTATTGTTTACAATGATACGTCTTGTATTGTTCGTAATACTTGGAATTTCTCTCGTTTTTACCACCATGAAAGTTGTGGGCAATGTTCCCCTTGTCGTGAAGGAACAGGATGGATGGAAAAAGTATTGCACCGAATCGAAAATGGTCACGGTCGTGAAGAAGATATCGATTTGCTTTTGAGTATTCAGAGTAAAATTGAAGGAAATACAATTTGTCCTTTAGGTGACGCAGCAGCTTGGCCAGTCGCAGCAGCAATTCGTCACTTTAGAGAAGAATTTGAATACCATATTCGTTTCCCGGAAAAAATAAAAAATAGAGATCATTTTGTTGCTGAACCTTTTGAAAAAGTAAAGCATTTAGTTTCTAAAGTAATCGTATAAAGTCAAGAATTTCAGAAAATGAAAGTAACCATAGACGGTCAAAGCATAGAAGTAGAACCAGGAACAACAATCCTGCAGGCAGCACGTATGATAGGTGGAGAAGTAGTTCCGCCGGCAATGTGCTATTATTCTAAACTAAAAGGTAGCGGTGGAAAATGCCGTTGTTGTTTAGTGGAAGTTGCAAAAGGAAGTGAAGCTGATCCAAGGCCAATGCCTAAATTAATGGCATCTTGTGTAACAGGTTGTATGGACGGAATGGAAGTGAACAGTAAATCTTCACCAAGAGTAACCGAAGCCAGAAAATCAGTAACAGAGTTTTTATTGATCAATCACCCATTAGATTGTCCAGTTTGTGACCAAGCAGGAGAATGTGATTTGCAAAATTTAAGCTTTGAGCACGGAAAATCAGAAAGTCGTTTTATCGAAGAAAAAAGAACATTTGAGCCAGAAAACATTGGTCTAAATATTCAATTGCACATGAACCGTTGTATTCTTTGTTACCGTTGTGTAATGGTTGCAGACCAATTGACTGACGATCGTGTACATGGAGTAATGGATAGAGGAGATCATTCTAATATATCGACTTGTATCTCAAAAGCGGTTGATAATGAGTTCTCTGGGAATATGATTGATGTTTGTCCGGTAGGAGCTTTAACAGACAAAACGTTCAGATTTAAATCTAGAGTTTGGTTCAGCAAGCCTTATAACGCACACAGAAATTGCCCTACTTGCTCTGGAAAAACTACAGTTTGGATGTTTGGTGACGAAATCCAACGTGTTACCGGAAGAAAAGACGAGTACCATGAAGTAGACGAATTTATTTGTAATGGATGTCGTTTTGACCACAAAGATATTGCAGATTGGACTATTGAAGGACCGAGAGCATTCGAAAAAGATTCGGTTATCAACCAAAATAAATACAACAGAAAATTACAAAAAGTGGAGATTGCTACCGAAGATCATATCCTTTTAGGTAGAGAAGAAGACCGTAAGAAAATAAGCATGGTCGAAATTCCATTGACCGAAGAAGACATTATTAATCAAAAAAGCTTGGGCAATAATGGATAGTACTATTATCATAGAAAAAAGTGTCATTATTATTGCAGTTTTTGCTTTGACAATGTTGATGGCAATGTATTCGACTTGGGCTGAACGAAAAGTTGCCGCTTGGCTTCAAGATCGTGTTGGACCAAACAGAGCGGGTCCTTTTGGATTATTTCAACCGCTTGCCGATGGTTTAAAATTATTCTCGAAAGAAGAATTTGAGCCTAATACACCGAACAGATTTTTGTTTTTTGTAGGTCCGGCAATTGCAATGAGTACCGCTTTAATGACCAGTGCCGTAATTCCTTGGGGAGACAAACTGCATTTGTTTGGAAGAGATATTTTATTGCAGGCTACTGATTTGAACATTGGATTGTTATACTTTTTTGGAGTTGTTTCAGTAGGTGTTTACGGAATCATGATTGGTGGTTGGGCATCTAATAATAAGTTCTCTTTGATGGGTGCGGTTCGTGCTGCTTCGCAAATGGTATCTTATGAAGTTGCGATGGGACTTTCGATGATTGCTTTGTTGATGATGACCGGAACGTTGAGTTTAAGAGAGATTTCGGCGCAACAAGCTGGAATGAATTGGAATGTGTTTTATCAACCGTTATCTTTTATTATATTCTTAATTTGTGCTTTTGCAGAAACGAACAGAACTCCTTTTGACTTAGCGGAATGCGAAAGTGAATTAATTGGAGGATACCACACCGAATATTCATCGATGAAAATGGGATTCTATTTATTTGCTGAATATGCGAATATGTTTATTTCTTCTACGATTTTAGCGGTTTTATTCTTTGGAGGATATAATTATCCTGGAATGAGTTGGGTTGTTGAAAATTGGGGTGTAAATATTGCCAATGTTTTAGGATTCGGTGCTTTGTTTATAAAATTATGTGGATTCATCTTTTTGTATATGTGGGTTCGTTGGACTATTCCAAGATTCAGATACGATCAATTGATGCATTTGGGTTGGAGAATATTAATTCCATTGTCGATCATTAATATTATAATTACCGGAATTGTAATTTTGAGAGCAGAAATTGCTACTTATTTAGGATTTTAAGCCTCCTAGCCCCTAAAGGGGAGTAAATTAGAATTAAATATAATTTATATAGAAAAAGCCCTAGCCCTGATAGTAGCGGCATCCTTTTGTTTTTTTCTTTAAAAAATAAAAGATACAGCGAATAGCAGGATTAAGCTTCAAATAAAAATAAAAAATGTCAATAGAAAGTATATCCTTATCGGGAAGAAAAAAGCAAGTCTCTAACAAGGAGATGACTTTTTGGGAAAGAATGTATCTTGTTGCGATTGTCAAAGGTTTGATAATTACGATTCAGCATTTGTTTAAAAGAAAAGTAACGATTCAATATCCGGAGCAAGTACGTGAGATGAGTCCGGTGTATCGCGGTCAGCACATGTTGAAGCGTGATGAGGAAGGTCGAGAAAACTGTACGGCTTGTGGTTTATGTGCGTTGTCTTGTCCTGCAGAAGCGATTACGATGAAGGCTGAAGAACGCAGAGCAGATGAAAAACATTTGTACAGGGAAGAAAAATATGCGTCGATATATGAAATTAATATGTTGCGTTGTATTTTTTGTGGATTGTGTGAAGAGGCTTGTCCAAAAGACGCCATTTACCTGACAACTTCTAAAGTTTTAGTTCCTTCGAGCTATGAGAGAGAAGATTTTATCTTTGGAAAAGACAAATTGGTCATGCCGCTTGAAATGGCAATGAAAAACGCTCAACTTAAAAACGCTAACTAATGTCTACGATACTTATAATTTTTTGTGTATTGGCTGCTATCACATTAGCAACCGCATTTTTGACAATTTTTAGCAAAAATCCGATTCACAGCGCTATTTATTTAGTGATTTGTTTCTTTTCGATTGCGGGTCATTATCTATTATTGAATTCTCAATTCTTGGCGATAGTTCACATTATTGTGTATTCTGGAGCAATTATGATTTTGTTTTTGTTCACCATCATGTTGATGAATTTAAACGAAGAAAGAGAAGTACACCGACCTAGAATTACGCGATTAGGAGCTATTGTTTCTTTCTGTTTGATTTGTTTGGTTTTGATTGCCATTTTCATCAATTCAAAACCTATTGTTGGAGAATATGTAACAACCGGCGAAGATTATCAATCTATAAAAGTATTGGGTAAAATACTGTTGAATGAATATATGGTTCCGTTTGAATTTGCCTCTATATTACTTTTGGTTGCTATGATTGGAACTGTGTTATTGTCTAAAAAAGAAAAATTGCAAAAATAAGATGAACAATATTTTAAACCACATTGGTATTGAAAATTATATATTCCTGAGCGTAATACTTTTTTGTATTGGTGTTTTCGGAGTGTTGTACAGACGAAATGCCATTATCGTATTTATGTCAATTGAAATTATGCTGAATGCAGTAAACTTATTGTTTGTAGCATTTTCGACCTATCATCAAGATGCGCAAGGACAAGTTTTTGTGTTCTTTTCGATGGCTGTTGCTGCGGCAGAAGTTGCGGTAGGATTGGCAATTTTGGTTTCTATTTTTAGAAATTTAGGCTCAATTACTATCGATAATTTAAAAAACTTAAAAGGATAAATGGAAATGAATACCAATATAGCTTTAGTTTTAGTTCTTGCTCCTTTTTTAGGATTTTTAATCAATGTTTTCTTTGGTAAAAGCCTTGGAAAATCACTTTCAGGAATAATTGGAACCGTATCAGTTGTGGTTTCTTTTATTGCGACTGCTTATTTCTTCAGTGGAATTGCAGCGCAACCGGAAGGAATTCGTATTGCTCTTTTTGACTGGATCCAAATCAGTAATTTCAAAGTTGATTTTGGATTTCAATTGGACCAATTGTCAATTTTGTGGTTGCTTTTCGTAACTGGAATTGGATCTTTGATTCATTTATATTCGATCAGTTACATGCACGATGATGAAAATATGCACAAGTTTTTCGCGTATTTGAATCTGTTTATATTCTTCATGATTACCTTGGTAATAGGAAGTAACCTATTAGTAATGTTCATCGGATGGGAAGGCGTAGGTCTTTGTTCGTATTTGTTAATTGGATTTTGGCATAAAAACCAAGAATTTAATGATGCAGCTAAGAAAGCATTCATCATGAACAGAATCGGGGATTTAGGATTATTAATTGGTATTTTCATTCTTGGATCTTTATTTTCAACTGTAGATTTTACAACATTAAAAACAGTTATAACTACTGCGCCAGATTATAATGACTTTTGGGTTGCGGTTGCTGCTTTAGCTCTGTTTATTGGAGCTTGTGGTAAATCGGCACAAATTCCATTGTATACTTGGTTACCGGATGCAATGGCTGGGCCAACTCCTGTTTCGGCCTTGATTCATGCAGCTACGATGGTTACCGCTGGTATTTTTATGATTACCAGATTAAATTTCTTGTTTGATTTGGTTCCAAGCGTTCAATCTATAATCGCGATAGTTGGAGCCGTTACTGCTTTGGTAGCCGCAACAATTGGACTGGTTCAAAATGATATCAAAAAAGTATTGGCTTATTCAACTGTTTCTCAATTGGGATTAATGTTTTTGGCTTTAGGTTTAGGGGCTTATGAAGTGGCTGTTTTCCACGTAATCACACATGCTTTCTTTAAAGCTTGTTTGTTCTTAGGTTCAGGTTCTGTAATTCACGCTTTGCACGGGGAACAGGATATGCGTAAAATGGGTGGTTTGAAAAAGGCCATGCCAATTACTTTTATCACGATGTTAATTGCTTCTTTAGCGATTTCAGGAGTTCCATTGTTTTCAGGGTTTTTCTCGAAAGACGAAATTTTATTAGTGGCTTTCCATCATAATATTCCATTATGGGTTGTGGCTTCGGTTGCTTCCATAATGACTGCTTTTTATATGTTCCGTTTGATGTTCTTGACATTCTTTCAAGAATTTAGAGGAACTGCAGAACAAAAACACCATTTGCACGAAAGTCCTTCTTTGATTACCATTCCTTTGATTGTTTTAGCAATTTTGGCTACTATTGGTGGTTTGATTAGTTTGCCTGGAAACAGTTGGTTGAATGGCTATTTGACTCCTATTTTGCCAAAATTAGCAACCGCTGAACACCATTTAGGCACTACTGAATATATCTTGATGGCTATTGCCGTTGTGGGTGGATTAGTAGGAATTGGTATTGCTTACGCTAAATACATCAAACAAAATACAGTTCCTACAGAAGATGCTGAAATTACAGGGTTTTCTAAAGTGCTTTACAATAAATATTATGTTGATGAATTTTATGACGCTATTTTTGTTAAACCAATTAATTTCTTGTCTCGTTTTTTCAGAGATACTATAGAAACAGGTTTGTCAGCTTTAGTTTTTGGATTCGCAAAAGTTACCAACGAAATAAGTTACCAAGGAAAGAAAATACAAAATGGAAGCATTGGTCTTTATCTTTTTGTTTTCGTATTAGGGCTTTGTGCCATTGTTTCTTATTTATTTTTAGCTCAATAATCTTACACTATGAATGTATCTCTAATATTAATTATACTTTTGGTTGGTGCGTTTGCAACTTTTCTTGCAGGCGATAAACTGGCTTCAAAAGTGGCTTTGTTCTTTGGGTTAGCTGCTGCAGGCGCTTTTATTGTATTATTAAATCACTATAATTTAGGTGAAAATATCAGTTTCATCAACCAGTGGATTACCCAACCTAATATTTCTTTTGCTCTAAAAGCAGACGGATTATCAATGGCAATGCTTTTATTGACCACAGTTTTGACTCCAATAATTATATTTTCCTCTTTTGGGAATGACTATAAAAATTCAAAATCATTTTATGCTTTAATCTTGTTTATGGCGTTTGCAATGGCAGGAACTTTCTTGGCATCAGATGGTTTGTTGTATTATATTTTCTGGGAATTATCATTAATTCCTATTTACTTTATCGCTTTAATTTGGGGTAACGGAGACGCAGAAGAACGCAAAAAAGCAGTTGTTAAATTCTTTATCTACACATTGGCAGGTTCTCTATTTATGTTGGTGGCTTTTGTTTATATGTACCAACAAGCGGGAAGTCTTTTATTAGAAGATTTATACAAATTGAATTTAACAGCAACGGAACAATTTTGGATATTCCTGGCTTTCTTCTTGGCGTATGCGATTAAGATTCCATTAATTCCTTTTCATACTTGGCAAGCAAATGTGTACCAAAAAGCACCAACTGTTGGGACAATGCTTTTGTCTGGTATCATGCTAAAAATGGGATTGTACAGTGTTATCCGTTGGCAATTGCCATTGGCGCCATTGGCTGCTAAGGAATACATGTACATTTTTATCGGACTTGGAGTTGCGGGTGTGATTTACGGATCTATTGTTGCATTGAAACAAAAAGATTTAAAGAAATTACTAGCGTATTCTTCTTTGGCTCACGTTGGATTAATAGCAGCTGGAACGTATACTTTGACATTAGACGGATTGCGTGGAGCAGTTTTACAAATGATTGCACACGGATTTGTAGTTGTTGGATTGTTTTATGCAGCTGAAATTATTTTCAGAAGATATGAAACCAGAGCGATTGCTGAAATGGGCGGTATTCGTACGCAATCACCAAAATTCACTTCGATGTTTTTGATTTTGGTATTAGCATCGGTTGCTTTGCCTACTACTTTCAACTTTATTGGAGAATTCACCGTTTTATACAGTCTTTCACAAATTAATATTTGGTTTGCCATTCTAGGAGGAATAACGATAATTTTAGGAGCGTATTATATGTTGAAAATGTTTCAACATGCAATGTTAGGAGAAACCAATTCTAAAGTTTTTATTGATGTAACAGTTAATGAAGGAATAACTTTGGTACTAATAATTGGTGTTTTATTCTTTTTTGGGATGTATCCAAAACCAATTACCGATTTGATTACCCCAAGTCTGGAAGAAATTCTTAAAGTTATCAATAGAAATTAGGATTTTGATTTTAGAATGAAGATTAACGATTTTTGATTTCAGATTTTTGTGAGATATTAAAAATGATTCTGTTCAAAGTAAAAAAATTAGTACAATAAAAATATATTATTAATACAAATAAATTAGGTTTCAGATATAAAGAATTAGTCGGTTTGTTAAATCCTAATTCGTAAATCCTAAATCAAACAATCAAAAAATGAATACATTAATAGCTATAATAGGATTAGGTGTTTTATGCCTTTTATTTGAAATATTTAATTTAAGGAAAGCCATTGTTCCAATAACAATACTTGGATTATTGGGAGTGTTGGGCTTAACCATATCTGAATTTAATTCAACGGAGAGTTACTATAACAACATGATTGTTGTCAGTAAATTTTCAAGTACTTTTTCATCATTGTTTATTGTGCTTACCATTTTCTTGGTGGCTTTAGGACATAATTTTTACGAAAATCATCAATCTAAAATCTCTGATTATATTGCCATAAAAATATTTTTATTGGCAGGAGCAGTGGCGATGGTTTCTTTTGGGAACTTAGCGATGTTCTTTTTAGGAATCGAAGTATTGTCTATTGCACTTTATATTCTTGCGGCAAGTGATCGTATGAATTTAAAAAGTAACGAAGCGGGAATGAAGTATTTCTTAATGGGATCTTTTGCTTCGGGAATCATTCTGTTTGGTATCTGTTTAATTTATGGAGCCATGGGAAGTTTTGATGTTACAGAAATCAGTGAATTATCACAATCAGCAGAATTGCCAGTTTGGTTCCCAATAGGAATTGTATTGGTAACAATCGGAATGTTGTTTAAAGTGGCTGCAGTTCCATTTCATTTCTGGGCACCGGACGTTTACGAAGGTTCTCCGGCGTTGACAACGGCATTGATGAGCACTTTAGCGAAAGTAGTTGCTATGGCGACTTTATACAAATTGTTATCAGTAATGAATGCTGATATTTCTGAGTCATTCAAAATTATTGTGGTCGTGATTTCTATGGCTTCGATGACTGTTGGTAATATTATGGCATTGAGACAAACAAACGTAAAACGTATGTTGGCTTTTTCAGGGGTTTCCCACGCCGGTTTTATGTTGATGACTTTGTTGAGTTTGTCTACATCAGCAGGAAGTTTATTGTATTATGCCTCAGCGTATTCTTTATCAGGAATCGCTGCTTTTAGTGTGATATTATACGTTTGTAAAAATAGAGACAACGAAGATATTGTGAATTTCCACGGATTAGGAAAAACCAACCCATTGTTAGCAGCGATTCTTACTGCAGCTTTACTTTCCATGGCAGGTATTCCAATTTTTGCCGGATTCTTTGCTAAGTTGGTTTTGTTCAATCAAACGATTCAAGCCGGTTATTTGGCTTTAGTAATCGTAGCAGTTGTGAATTCTATTATAAGCGTTGGTTACTACTTCAAATTGATTTTGGCGATGTATACTAAAGAACCGAATGAAGAACGAAAAGGAACTCCGGTTATTATTTATGCAGTTGCCGTTATAGCGATTGTATTGAATATCGCATTAGGTTTGTTCCCTTCATTTGTGTTGGATTTATTGGCATAAACTAAAGCTTTAAAAATATACAGAAAACCATCAAGAGCAATTTTGATGGTTTTTTTATGAATTATTTCGAATAAAACCAATCTCTCAATTCCTAATAAAAGCATAATGTCGAATTGATTTCAAACTACTTTTATTAAATTTGTATATACAAATGATTTAATCGTTTACTAAATAAAGGAAGATGGCAAATACATTAAAAATACAAATCTGGTCGGATATCATGTGTCCGTTTTGTTATATCGGAAAAAGAAGAATAGAAGATGCATTACAAAATTTCGAACATAAAGATGCGGTTGAAATTGAATGGAAAAGTTTTCAGTTGGACGCTGGCTTTGTAGCTTCTCCGGAAGACAATATGGTAGAACATTTGGCAGAAAAATATAGAAAAGATACCGATTGGGCACAAGAAATGCTTGATAATATGACTCAAAATGCTAAGAATTCAGGACTGGATTTTCATTTTGAAAAAGCAGTTATGGCGAATTCATTGCATGCACATCGCTTGTTGCATTTGGCTAAAAAGTATAATTTGGTAAATGACTTAGAAGAATTACTTTTCAAAGCGTATTTAACCGATGGCAAGAACATTAATGATTTGAACACATTGAAAGAATTGGGACTGGAAGTAGGGCTGAATGTCGAAATGATTGATGAAGTACTGCATTCCGATGCCTACGCAAGTGATGTACAGCAGGATATTGCAGCAGCGCAATCTGTCGGTGTTCAAGGTGTTCCTTTTTTTGTTTTCGATAGTAAATATGCAGTTTCGGGTGCGCAACATGTTGAAACGTTTGTAAAAACACTTGAAAAAGTATGGGAAGAAGGTAAATTTGATTCGAAAGTAACTGTATTGAATACTACTGATGGAGATAGCTGTGGAGTTGATGGTTGTAATTAAAACAGTTAGAGCGGAGTGTTCAATAGATAAAAATTCTTCTTATTTTAGCTCTGCTATTTGGAGTTGTGTTGATTCCTAAATATCTATTTTTAAAGGTTTAGCCCTGATAGGAGTGGCATCCTTTTTATAAGGCTTTTTTAGCCTTTTAAAAAGATACAGCGGATAGCAGGAAATAGCTTCAAACAAAAATCCCGTTGATAAGAATACCAACGGGATTTTTCAAACCAACCATTTAAAATCAACTAAAATCTTTTATCTATTCTGATATCTACACTACCTACTACTCTAGTGTTTTCTTTTTTGGCTTTAGGCCCATTAGTTTTATAATAGTAGTCATCCTGATCATTTGAATTTTGGTTATTTCCATATTCATAATCGGTATTGTCATAATCGTTTTGGCTGTATTCATAAGCTCTACCTCCTTTTACAGATCCAACAATATCAACAATCTGACCACGACGGTTGTAGATAATTTCTAATCCACCTACTCTTTCCAAGGCATAACGGTTGTAGGCCATATAGACAGTACCAACTCGTTTAATTCTATCATTCGAATCATAGTTGATAGAGACATTTCCAATTCTTCTCACTCTGCCCATATTATCGTGTTCCACTTTTACACCGTAATTTTTGTTTCGGGTATTTGTCTGTGCGCCATACGTTTTATTTAATGAGCCTCTTTTGTTAGATTTATTGTACTTATAACCGCCAGTTGAAGGACGTGTATTAAAATCTAATTGTCCGTCAGGGAATACAAAAAATTCGATTCCTCTTTCGATGAACACAATTGGTTCCGCATTTCTAAAATCAACAGGCAATCTTCTCTCAAGAGAAAAATTGGTTTTTTCTGTTGCATTCGCTACACCACCTCCAATAAGGAAGATACTAGCTACTAAAAGGGTAATTTTTTTCATAATCGAATTTATTTTGTGTTTTGCCTACTCTTGAGCTTTTCGGCTTTCGCTTTTTACTTATTGGATTAGGGATATTCAAGTAGCGTGCCAAAAATTAGAATCACGGTTTTGTACTTGTAGGTTGTTACTTGGTTGGATAAGTGTAAGTAATTTTAAATCAGTAAGTTACTATTTTTAAAAATAGAATATAATAATTTATGATAGAATGAATATTTAGTATTTTTTAAATACAATTTCTATTTTTACGATATTTTTTTCTTACCATTTTACTGAATACAACTATCAAAATAGGTACTATACCAATGAATTTGGCAAAAACGAAAAGTTGTTTTATTTCCAATGGTTGTTAAATAACCTTTATGAAGGTTTTGTCTTTCACAATAAATATTTAAATTTACTCTCAGCCTAATTAATTTGTTTTCTTGCAGAATTAAGGAATTGGGTCGATAAAATCGGGAGGCCAGCATCAATGTAAAATGATTAGTATGATTGAAAAAACAAAAGTGATTCGTTGGGGAATATTAGGATGTGGTGATGTTACCGAAATGAAAAGTGGTCCTGCGTACCAGAAAACAGATGGGTTTAAAATTGAAGCAGTAATGCGAAGAGATGCTGGTAAAGCCTCCGATTATGCTAAAAGACATGGAATAGATAAATTTTACACTAATGGTGATGACTTAATTAATGACCCAGAAATTGATGCGATTTACATTGCGACACCTCCGGATACTCATAAATATTACGGACTTAAGGTGGCTCAAGCCGGAAAAATTTGCTGTATCGAAAAACCTTTGGCACCCAATTATCAGGATAGTCTCGCAATTTATGAAGCCTTTGCAGCAAAAAATATACCTTTGTTCGTTGCGTATTACAGGCGCACTTTACCTCGTTTTGAACAGATAAAAACATGGCTAGATTATAATAGCATTGGTGAAGTCAGACATATAAGATGGCATTTGAGTAAAGCTACAACGACTCAAGATTTATCTGGAGAATATAATTGGAGAACTGACTCTGAGATTGCTACTGGTGGATACTTTGATGATTTGGCGAGTCATGGACTGGATTTGTTTATTCATCTTTTAGGGAATATAAAAGAGGTTTCTGGTATAAGTCTTAATCAACAGGGATTGTATTCTGCCAAAGATGCCGCTACAGCTTGTTGGGTTCATGAATCTGGAATCACTGGAACTGGAAGTTGGAACTTTGGTTGTTATGAGCGGGAAGATAAAGTCGAAATTTTTGGAAGTAAAGGAAAAATTACATTCTCTGTCTTTGAAAATGAGCCTTTAGTGCTTTCTAATGAGCAAGGAAAAACCGAAGTCTTTGTTGAACATCCAGAAAATATTCAGTTGTATCATGCAAAGCAAATGCGGGAACATCTTCTTGGGAATAGTAAACATCCTTCAACAGGATTAACCGGTGCTCATACTAGTTGGGTTATGGATAAAATTATAGGAAACCTTTAGCAATTTAAAATAGTTCAAAACAAAAAAAGGCTATCCCAAAAAGACAGCCTTCTCAAATTACTACAATTTATTTAATCACTATTTAGCATCAACGGTTTCTATAAAAGTTTTCCCGTTAGAAGTTATCACAAAAGTGCATCTGTCTCCTTCAATGTTACTTACATCAAATAGTTTACCCACATTTATTTCAGAAGGTAAGGTTTCTTTATATACCTCTATATCATTTGAGTTGTAAATTTTAACAGTAACTGGAGTTTGAGAAACGTTTAACATGTTAAGTGTTATTATTCCATTTTTAGTTGTTAAAGAAGGTTTATAAACCTCAGAAACAGCATCAGCAGATAATTTAGCTACTTTACCAACAACCTCAATTTTATACTTTGAGATTTTAAGGTCGCTTTCAGCTTGTAAATAGTATACTCCGTCAGGGAAAGCCGTTAAATCATATGTTCTGTTAATATCGTCGTCAGAAGTAACATTTTCTTGATAAATTAAATTGTCACTGGTGTCATAAATCGACAAGTCGATTTTCTTGATCTCTCTTAAAGTAAAACTTACAGTCTTTCCTTCTTCTTTTTTTAAATCTAATGAGAAATCAGCGTTCCCTGCATGTGCTTCTACGGCAGTTAATGCTACTGCGGCTAAGACTAAACTAAATTTTAAAATCTTTTTCATAATGTAAATGTTTAGATTTATAATTGATTATTTATCTGATGCTAAATTACCCTAAGAGATTCATTATGAAGTAGTACAGGATTTTCTAATTTATGTGCTATTTTACCTTTTACGAAATCGATTAAGGTTAAAAAAGATAATTGTGTGTCTGTTTTAGGTAATTTTGTACTAATTCTAAATACGTAGTCGATGAAAATAGTACCGCCTGCCTTTGAAATTATAGCACCATCCTTTGGGAGTTCCTTTTACTTTTCTCAATATGTTGAAAATGCCAACAGTAAGGCACATTTATGGCATTATCATCCAGAAATCGAATTGGTTTTTGTAAATGGAGGATCCGGGAAGCGACAAATAGGGAGCCATATATCCTATTATACTGATGGAGATCTAATACTTATAGGAAGTAACTTGCCTCATTGTGGGTTTACCAATGAAGAAACAGGGAATAAAAATGAAACGGTTATACAGATGAAACCGGATTTTCTGGGGAATGATTTTTTTGATATTTCCGAAATGAAGAATATTCGGAATCTTTTTAGTCAAGCCAAAGCTGGAATTGCTTTTGAAGGAGAAACTAAAAAGAATATTGGGAAGAAAATTGAATCTATGGAAAAACAGTCACATTTTGAAAAGTTGCTGACCATGTTAAGCATTCTCAATGAACTGGAATTATCCAATGAATATACCGTTTTGAATGCTGATGGATTTAGGATGGAAATGCAGATGCAGGATAATGATCGTATTAATGCGGTTTTTAATTATGTGAAAGATAATTTTCAGGAACATATTACGCTAGAAGAAGTGGCTGTATTGGTAAGCATGACTGTACCTTCTTTTTGCCGTTATTTTAAAAAAATCACCAATAAAACATTTACTCATTTTGTAAATGATTATCGTTTGGTCCACGCGTCTAAACTACTGGCAGAAAAACCCATAAGCATTACTGAAATCTGTTTTGAAAGTGGTTTCAATAATTTTAGCTATTTCAATAAATCATTCAAGGAGTTTACGGGTAAAAGTGCTTCGCAATACCGTCAGGAACTTAGTTCTGTGCTTAAATAAAGAATTTCAACAGTAAGTTAAAATGTCTTAAAATTAAATGTTACCAGATTAATTCTGTTTTCTGTCCTTTTTTCAAAGTAATATTTTGGTTTTTGTCTCCATTAATAAGTGTTGTATTTCCACCTTTTTTAGAAAAAACAGTTACTTTCTTCAAAATTTTATCATTCCATTCCATCGAAATTACAAATCCTCCTCTGGCACAAATTCCTTTTACGACACCACTTTCCCAAGCATCGGGTAGGGCAGGGAGTAATCTGATTTCGTTTTCATTAGACTGAACCAACATTTCTGCAACTGCAGCGGCACCGCCAAAATTTCCGTTTATCTGAAACGGAGGATGTGCATCAAATAAATTGGTATACGTTCCGCCACCTCTTCTTGACTTCTCTGTTTTCTTTCCATCAGGATCTACATAGCGAAGTAGTTCACGGAACATTTTATAAGCATGATTGCCGTCCCAAAGTCTTGCCCAAAGATTGATGCGCCAGCTTTTTGACCAACCCGTTGTTTCATCGCCTTTTATTTCTAAAGTCGTTCTAGAAGCATTGGCCAGCTATTGATGGAATTTCTATTGACTGTGTTATATTTGGATTTAACAAAGAAAGTCTTGAAATTCTTTTAGTGCAACATGCAGAAGGAGAAAGTGTAGGAAAATGGGGAGCTTCTTGGAGGTTGGTTACGAAGAGATGAGGCTGCTCAACGAATATTGCATGAACTAACTAGTCTTGACAACATCTATTTAGAGCAATAAAAAGCTTTTACCAATCCAAATCGTGTAAGTGAAAGAAGGGTTGTAACCATTGCCTACTACACATTGGTAAACCGAGAAGATTATAATATAAAAGCCAGTCTTACCTTAAAGGAAGCTAAATGGTATAAAATTAACGACATACCAAATTTAATTTTTGACCACAACGAAATTTTAGACTTTAGTTTGATGCAATTACGCAACAGAGTACGTCAAGCTCCAATAGGTTTTAACTTATTGCCCGAAAAATTCACTTTATTGCAACTCATACATCTTTACGAGGAAATATTAGGAATCACATTAGACAAATCCAATTTCCACAGAAAGATTCTACAGATGAAATTACTAGTCCTATTGGATGAAAAACAACAAGATGTTTCCCATCGAGCTGCACAATTGTATAAATTCGACCCTGAAATTTATGAAAAATTAACTCAAAAAGGGTTCAATTTCGAGTTTTAATCTAATTTATTTCTTAAAAGCCAATCTGTTTTACTTATCAACAAATCCGAAAATTAACTTATGTTACTTACTCGCATAAAAGCATATTGAGTAATTTTGTACGATGTATGCTTTAGTCGACTGTAACAATTTCTACGCTTCTTGCGAAAGGGTTTTTCAACCTCAATTCGCAGGAAAACCTATTGCAATATTGTCAAATAATGATGGTTGTGTAATTTCCAGAAGCAGTGAAGCTAAAGCGGCTGGAATTCCAATGGGTGCGCCGGCATTTAAAATCAAGGAGCTGGTAAAAGAAAAAGGGGTAACGTTATTTTCTTCGAATTATGCCCTTTATGGTGATTTGAGTAATCGGGTGATGTCAATTTTAGGCCAATTTACGCCTAATGTCGAAATTTACAGCATTGACGAAGCTTTTCTTAATTTTAATGGTTTACAGGTTTTAGATTACCATGATTATGGTATTCAAATGAAAACCCGCATACAAAAATGGGTGGGAATTCCCGTTTGTATTGGTTTTGCTCCAACCAAAGCTTTATCAAAAGTAGCCAATAAAATCGCCAAAAAATTTCAAGACAGAACCAATGGTGTTTATGTGATAGACAGTGATGAAAAACGAATCAAAGCTTTGAAATGGACAAAGATTGAAGATGTTTGGGGTATTGGTTATCGAATGAATAAAAAGATGAAAGCTCGAAATATTACCACTGCTTTAGATTTTATAGCACCACAACACGAAGCTTGGATTAAGAAAGAAATGGGAGTAACTGGGCTTCGGTTGAAATATGAATTAGAAGGAAAATCAGTTTTGGATTTAGAACCTATTGCGGACCAAAAGAAAAGTATTGCTATTACCAGAAGCTTTCCAAAACAGATTTCTGATTTTGATTTGTTGCGGGAACGTATTGCCACTTTTGCATCAGTTTGTGCAGAGAAATTACGAAAACAAAACTCTTGTTGTCATACCATTATTGTAATGTTGGTTATTGATAAACATACCGTGCAAACTTCCAAATACTATTTTAATATGGCGGTTACCTTGCCTTTCGCGACCAATTCTACTTTGACAATTTCAAATACGGCAATTGATATTTTGAAAAAAATATATGAGGGAAATGAAAATATAAAATTCAAGAAAGCCGGGGTTATTGTTACGGAACTTATTGATGAAAATAGAAAACAATTGCAGTTATTTGATGAGGAAAACCCGAAACATTTAGAGTTAATGAAAGTAATGGATCGTCTCAATAACAAAATTGGAGATAAAAAAGTAAAGTTGGCCACACAAAATTTAAGTTTGACCTGGAATATGAATCAGAATCATTTATCTCCTAAATATACCACTAATTTCAACCATATTCTCGAAATAAAATGCCACTAAACAAAAATCAAAAACTCACTTTCTTTCTGCCCGACTTTGAAAGTGACTTAAAAATTCCTTTCATGTCTGAAGGTGTTTCTGCCGGATTTCCTTCGCCGGCCGCGGATTTTATGGAAAGTAGTATTGATTTGAACAAACAGTTAAGCGAAAATCCATTGGCTACTTTTTATATCAAAGTCAAAGGAAATTCAATGATTGATGCCGGTATAAATGACAAAGATGTTTTGGTCGTGGATCGAAGCTTGGAGCCACAAAACAACAAAATAGCTATTTGTTTTATCGACGGGGAATTTACCGTAAAACGCATTCAGTTAGAGAAAAATTGCTTGTTTCTTATGCCTGAAAACCCTAATTATTCTCCCATAAAAGTTACTGAAGAAAATCAATTGATTATTTGGGGAATTGTAACGTATGTTATAAAGAAAGTTTAACCGTTACAATTCACTTGAAAAAAGGAATTTTTTAACCATAAAAAAAACCTGTTCAAACGAATTGAACAGGTTTTGTGTTTTAAAACAATGTAGTTTTACAATGTATGTTTTGGATTAAAACCATCCTCACTCAATTCTTTATGGTCATAATCTGCAACCATTTCAGCTTCGTAATCTGTTTTTTCTCCTTTACTAAATTTGGAAATTAATTTCTCCATAATTTCGTATATCACAGGAACGACAATCAAGGTTAAAAATAACGAAGAAATTAATCCTCCGATAATTACCCAAGCCAACCCATTTTTCCATTCTGCTCCGGCTCCAGATGCTAATGCAATCGGGAACATACCAAATACCATTGCAATAGTCGTCATCAAAATTGGACGAAGTCTCGCATGATTAGCTTGAATTAAAGCATTTCTTATCGATTCTCCCGCAGCCCTTCTTTGATTCGTATAATCTACCAGCATAATCGCATTTTTACAAACCAAACCAATTAGCATAATCATACCAAGAATGGTAAATATATTCAAGGTTTTGTTCGTCAATGCCAAAGCTAATAAGGCTCCAATAAATGAAAGTGGAATAGCAAATAATACTACAAATGGATGCGCAAAACTGTCATACAATCCAACCATTACAAGGTAAACTAATATAATAGCCGCTAACAATGCAATTCCTAATGTTCCAAAACCTTCCGATTGGTTTTCCTGATCTCCACCCCAGATATAATTTACACCTGTTGGTTTTTTCAGTTTATCCAATTTTTCTTGCCATTGATTAACAATAGTTCCTGCTGGTACACCAATATTTTGCCCTTTTACAGTAACCGATGCTGTTTTATCTCTACGCTCTAATTGACTTGGTCCAGAACCTTCTTGTACAGTGGCAAATTGTGATAATTTGATTTGTTCGCCTCTTTCATTTATAAAAATCAAGTTGCTCACATCATCAATGCTTTTTCTGTCAAAACTGTTGTATTTGATATTGATGTCATATTCGTATTCTCCTGCTCTAAATTTCCCATCTGTATTTCCGCTGTACGCCGTTTGCATGGTTAAACCAACAGTTTGAAGACTCAATCCAAGTGCTGCCATTTTATCTCTATCTACTTTGACATTGATTTCTGGATTTCCATCTTCTACAGATAATTTGATCTCTGTTGCTCCTGGGATTTTATACAATTCAGCTTCAGCTTGTTTGGCAAAAGCCATCGCGCTTTCTAGTGAAGAACCAGTTACGATTAATCCTAAGGTAGCATCTTCGGCAGTTCCTAAAATACCAACAGGGGCGGTTTTTACTTTTGCTCCAACCAATACTTTTTCTAATTTACGTTTTATTTTAGCTGAATATACAGAGGCCTCATCTGAACGATCTTTTTTATCAACCATTTTTACGTCAATCTCTGATTTGTAAGCGGTAGCTTGTGATGCTCCTAAACCTTCGCTGGTTTGCCCAACGGTTGTGATTTGACTTTTTACATATTCTTCAGTTTTCAAAAAGGCTTCTGCTTTTTGAGTCATAAAGTTGGTTTGTTCTAATGACGCATCTTTTGGCATTTCTATTTGAACTAAAAATTCGCCACTATCTGATGCTGCAAAAAACTCTCCACCAATAAATCCTGCAGGAATTAGTGCTATCGAACTAAAAAACAACAATAATACAATCGCTAAGGTAGTCTTGTAATGATCTAAACACCAAGTTAACAAGTGAGTAATCCAGTTGATAAAACGAGTTAAGTAGCTTTCGAACCCAAGAATAATTCTTCCAAAAAGATTTTTACCTTCAATGTGTTCTAATTTTCCATAACGGGAAGACAACCAAGGAATAATTGTAAACGAAGCTAAAAGTGACAGTAAGGTTGAGATAATTACGGTAACACAAAATTGTGTAATAATGTTTGAAACCATACCAGAACTCATCGCAATTGGTAAGAATACAACAACAATTACTAAGGTAATTGAAGTTACAGTTCCTCCAATTTCGGCAGTTCCATCATAAGAAGCACGTACTCTGTTTTTACCCATTTCCATGTGTCGGTAAATGTTTTCCAATACTACAATTGCATCATCCACCAAAATACCAACAACAAGTGATAATCCTAGTAAACTCATTAAGTTTAGTGTATAGCCCAGCAAGTAAATTCCAATAAATGTTGAAATCAACGAAGCAGGTATAGAAACCATTACAATCAATGAGTTTCTAATACTATGTAAGAAAAACAACATTACAAAGGCAACCAAAAACACGGCAATCAATAAATCGTGTACTACAGAATCAGCAGCTTCTAATGTGAAAACGGTACTGTCTTTTGCGACTTCTAGTTTCAGTTGATTTACTTTGTAATCACTTTCCAGTTTAGTAACTGTTTTTAATAATTCTTCACTTACTGCAACTGCATTGGCGTCAGATTGTTTTACGATTTGTAAAATAATCGCACTTTTTTGATCAATACGAGCTACTTTTTCGGCAATTTTTTGTGTATCCTGAACATCGGCAATATCACCCAAGCGAACTTGAATTCCATTATTTGATGAAACAATCAGGTTTTTTAATTCTTCAACATTTTTGTATTTTCCAGCTAAACGAATTAATATTTTTTGTTCACGTGTTTGAATATTTCCTGTTGGGAAATCAAGATTGGAACTCAAAATGTTTTGTTGCACTTGAGGAACAGAAAGTCCATATCCCTGCATTTTTACGGCATCAAGATTGACTTGAATTTCACGTTCTTGTCCCCCGATAATACTTACTTGAGCTACACCGGCTACACGAGATAAAACGGGTGCTATTTTTTTATCAATTAAATCATAGAAGGCAGCTTCATCCATCTTTCCATTGGCACCAATGGTCATGATTGGTAAATCACTTAGGGAGAATTTACTTAAAGAGGGGGTTTTGGCATCATCCGGTAAATCACTAATGATGGCATTTATCTTACGTTGCGCATCATTCATGGAAATATCAACATCAGCATCTGAGGTTAAAGTGATAGAAACCGTTGACAAACTTTCGTATGATTTAGAGTCTAATTTTTTGATATTTTCTAAAGAAGCGACCGCATCTTCAATTTTTTTGGTTACCGTATTCTCAACTTCACTCGGGGAAGCTCCAGGATATACAGTCGCTATCGTAATAACATTAGTTTCGAATTTAGGAATTAATTCGTATCCTAGTTGACTGTAGCTAAACAGTCCGCCTAAAATTAGCATTGTAAACAATACAATTACTAAGGAGGGACGCTTTATAGATATTTCTGCTAATTTCATATATTTTATTGTTGATTATTAAGTATTAATGGTCTGTGTAGTTTTTAAGGTCAATCATTTTTTATAACGAACCATTTCCATTAATAAATTATTTAATAATATCTACTTTATATCCGTCTTGAAGGTTGATTTGCCCTGTAACAATTACAGTTTCACCATCAGAAAGACCATTTAAAATTTCTACTTTGTCGCCAAGTATTCTACCTGCAGTAACCGTTTTTAGTTTAGCAATTCCGTTTTCTGCTACAAATACTTGGTTGCTGCTTACACTTCCTACAAATGCATTTCTAGGAACAATCATCAACGATTGTTTTTGTTGGTTTGAAGCGAATTCAGCTGTTCCATACATTCCTGCTTTCAAATCATTAGAGGAGTTATTAGCAATTTCTATTTCTACAGGAAAGTTTAAACGGGAATCAGCTTTTGGAGCGATAAAAGTAATTTTACCTGAAAAATTAGCATCAGGATAAACACTTGCTTTAACATTCACATTGTTTCCTAATTTTAAGCTGGCTACTTGATTTTCATTAACTGTAACTTTTAATTTCAATCTGGACACATTTACTATGTCAAACATTTGTGTTGCAGCACCAAGAACTGATCCTGGCTCAATATATTTTTTATTTACAATGCCGTTAATGGTAGATTTGATATTAGTATCGCCAATATTAACTTTAGCTTGCTGTAATCTTGATTTTGCAGTTACTAACCCTAATTTTGCCTGATCTAATTGTTGTTTTGTAACTCCTCCTGTTTTGAATGCATTTTCAAAACGATTATAATCACTTAATGCATTTTGATAGGAAGCTTGTGCTGTTTGTAAGTCCGATATAATTTGTTCGCTTCTTACAATGGCTAAGGTTTGACCAATACGTACCGTTGATCCTTCATCAACTAAAACACGTACCACTCTTCCTGGTTTTTCTGCTGAAAAACTCAATTCTTGTAGTGGTTCAAAATTTCCATTTGCCGAAAAATCAAGTGAAATTTCTTCTGTTTTTACCGTTTCAACTTTAACGGAAACACTTGCATTTTTTTCAGCTACAAGAGCTGTTTTTGCTTCGTTTTCTTTTTTGTTGTTTGTTAAAACTACTGCTATGATTGCTATTGCGCCTAAAATGATTATTCCGGTTATTATATTTTTTTTCATGTTCTTAGTTGTTTAGTAATGTTTTTAATTCTCCTTTTGATTTGATTAATTGAATTTCTGCCAGTTTGTAATCTAATATTGCCGTTGTGTAGTTGTTTTGAGCTTCGGTCAATGAATTTTCAGCATCCAATAAATCAGTTAAAGAAGCTAGTCCTTGTATGTAATTATTTCTGGTGTTGTCTAAAACATCTTGTGCTAATTGTGCATTTGTTTTTTGGTTGCTGATCGTAATTACACTGTTGTCAATTTGTATTTTTGCGTTTTCATAAGCTAAATCAAGGCTTAATTTCGTATCATTTATGTCTTCTTTCAATGATCTCAAATTAACATCTGCCTGTCTTACTTTTGCTCGAGTTCCAAATCCTTTAAAAATGGGAACTTTTAAGTTCAAACCAACAGAAGAGAAATCAGACCAATAAACGCCATCAGAAGGTTTTCCTCCCCAAGGTATTTCCGGGCCCTGACCAATATAATTATAACCTGCCGAAAATGAAAGCGTTGGGTAATAAGCCGCTTCATCTGCTTTCTTTTGATACGTTAATAATTGTTCTTGTTTTTTCAAAAGCAGATATTCTGTTCTGTTTGCTGTATTTGGTGCTTCAGAGAATGCTTGAGGCGTAACTTGAAATTCTGTTTGGGGAATAATGATTTTTGTTTCAATTGGCATTCCTATATAAAACTTCAAAGCATTTTCCTGCAACTGAACTGCATTCAAAACTTGTTGACGCTGTGTGTTGATATTCGAAATTTTCACTAAAATTCTATCCAAGTCAATTTTTTTTGCCAGACCGTTATCAAATTGTCCTTTGATTATGTTTTTCACTTTGTTTGTGTTAACATAATTACTGTCCAGAACATTTAATCTTTGGCGTTGAACGTATACTTGATAATAATTATTCGCCACTCTTTCAATTACTTGCTCTTCTGTCAACTGATCATTTATCTGATAGAATTCTCTGGTTGATCTTGCTGCTTTTAAACCTGTAAAAACAGATTGGTCAAAAAGGGTTTGTGTCAAAGAAACACCAGCTGTTGAATTCCATTTTTGTCCAAAATTGAGTTTAACTGTAGATCCGGGCTCACCACCAAAAGACCCTCCATCAAGGAAAGTGGTTTGTAAAATAGGATTGTAAGTCAATCCTCCGTTTGCAGAAATTTCAGGCAATGCTCTGGAACGTACTTCTTGAATCTGGTATTCGCTATTTTCTACTTTAAGTTTGGCTTTTTTAGCATCTGCTTTATTTTCTAAAGCATAGGTAATCGCATCTTTTAGCGTTAACGATTTAATTTCTTGTGATTTTGCAGTGATTGCAAAAATCAAGAAAGTGGTTAAAATTATATTCTTCATTATATATTAGGTTTTAGTATGTGTTTTTCAAGTTCAATAATTCCAGTTGGCGTTGCCAAAGCTCTGGTGTGGTATTCTAAAATTTCAAGTTCTAATTTTTGAGCTTCTTTTTCAGAACTTGTGGTTTCTTTAATGCTAAAAACCAAGAGATAATAAAATCGGATATAGCTTTCAATATTTACATTTTCGCGATACAATCCTTGTTTAATCCCTTTCTCAATATTTTGCTTGAAAATAGTGTTGCATTCGTTAATCTCTCTGGACATTACCTTTTCATATATTTCTGGGTAATGCTTTTTTAATTGGTATACCGGAGAAGTATCCGATGATTTAAACATTTCTTTAAACAATTTTCTTATCTCGAAATTTTCCTGAATTGCATTGTAATTTTTTAAAATAACATCGTCAATAATCTGGTGTATTTCTTTATGAATTGTTGCAGTGCTTTCCTCAATGAGTATTTCCTTATTACAAAAATACTTGTAAATCGTTTTTTTAGAAATGCACATTTCTCCGGCAATATCATCCATGGTAATGCTCTTAAAACCTAGCTTTAAGAACATCTCACTTGCTTTTGATATAATTTTCTCTTTCATTTTGTTTATTCTTAACCTGTTACGGTTTATTTAATTTATAGAAATAGGTTAAATTTCGAGTGCAAATGTAATAAGGAAACTTTGAACACCAAAATAGTTTCCAGTTATTTTGTAATTATTTAACATTTACATAAAACGACTTAAACTGTGAATTCTAAATTTGCAATAAGTTTGATGTCTTGCCCAGTAGTTATTCCGCCAGTTTGAGTAAATGCATTTGATGTTAATCCAAAATCTTTGCGATTGATGTCTCCCGTTATTTCAAATGCAGCTTTTTGATCGCCATTATAAGCGTTGATTCCAATGAATTCTGCGTCAAGCTCAACAACTTTTGTGATATTTTTGATAGTTAAATTTCCTTTCAAAAAATTAATATTCTTGTTCACTTTTTGAAAAGACGTAGATTTAAAACTTATAATTGGATATTCATTGATGTCAAAAAAATCATTCAATTTTAGATGAGAATCAATTTGTTCCAGTTTCGTATCGGTGTTGTTTACATTTAAAGAAAATTCGATCGAAGCATCTTCAATTTCATTATTCAGAATGTCTATATGTCCTTTAAATTTGTTAATGGTTCCTGCTAAATAGGCGATTATAGAATGTCTTATTTTAATCAGAACATCAGATTGTGTGGAATCAATTGTCCAAGTTGTTGTCATAATATTTTGGGTTTATTTAGGTTTGATTTTCATTTCATAATGGTTTGAAATGACTGTAATTGAAATGTTAAATTTCGATGCAAATGTAGATAGGAAACTTTGAATACCAAAATAGTTTCCAATGTATTTATGATTATTTAACATTTCATTAAGAAACGTAGTTTGGAATAAAGAGTGAATACTGTAAATTAGCCAAAAATTAATTTATGCATACCATTTATCAGTATCAGGAGTTCATTTCGGAATATTTGCAATCACAATATGAAGCCAAAGAGCCTAAGAATTTGTACGATCCGATACATTATATTTTAGATCTTGGAGGAAAAAGAATGCGTCCGGTACTTACACTTATGAGTGCTGAAGTTTTTGATGCAGATTATAAAAAAGCGTTGCCAGCAGCTTTAGCAGTTGAGGTTTTTCACAATTTTTCGTTAGTTCATGATGATATTATGGATGATGCGCCTTTGCGAAGAGGGAAGGAAACGGTTCATGAGAAATGGAATATAAATACCGGAATTTTATCTGGTGATGCGATGTTGATTTTGGCATATCAATATTTTGAAAAATACCGGCCAAAAATATTTCGTAAACTGGCTAAATTGTTTAGCAAAACTGCTCTCGAAGTTTGCGAAGGACAGCAATGGGATGTGGATTTTGAAGTTAGAAATGACGTTACCATTCCGGAATATCTTAAAATGATCGAATATAAAACGGCTGTTTTAGTTGCTGCAGCAATGAAAATGGGTGCAATTATTGCCGAAACTTCTAAGGAAAATGCGAATTTAATTTATGATTTTGGTCTGAATTTAGGATTGGCTTTTCAGTTGCAGGATGATTATTTAGATGCTTTTGGTGATCCGGAAACTTTTGGAAAACAAGTGGGAGGTGATATTATTGAAAACAAAAAAACCTATTTATATCTAAAAGCCGTTGCTTTTTCAGAAAAAGAACAGCAACAACAATTGATGGATTTGTTTTCTGTTCAACCAGATGATAATTCAGATAAAATCAAGGCGGTGAAAGAGATTTTTAATAGCTCCGGTGCCTCAAAAGCAACACAAGACGCCATTCAGGATTTTACATTTAAAGCTTTCCAAACATTAGATAAAATGAATGTCAGTGCTGATAAAAAAGCAATGCTAAGAGCTTTTGGTGAAAATTTAATGGGACGAAAAGTTTAGATTTTTGGTAACCATTCAGTAGTACAAACACTAGGCTAATTTCTGCCACAAAGACGCAAAGGCACAAATTTCAAATCAAAGAAGCTATTTTTGAGATAATTTAATTATTTAATATGTTCAAAAACTTATTTTTTCTTTGTGACTTTGCGACAATATTGTTTTATTTTTTAGTGGTAAAACGAACCTGAAGAGTTACGATTTTTGATTGCAGAAGTTTTACTTCGGATAAATAATGGTTTATTTCAAAAATCAGTATAATTTAAAAAAATCAAACATTTAGAGCAGTTTCTTAAAATCAAAAATCTAAATTCATTAATCCTTAATCTAAAATTAAATGTTTATAGCTCCAAAAAATACGGATTTACTACTTACCGAGGCGGAAGGAGAAAACTTATATTTGAAATTAATTGAACAAATGAATAAGGATTTCAATCTTGCGAATGAAGGAATTGATTTTCCGTTGAGTATCTCTCCCAATGAATTGAAGATACAATTACATGAAAAAATCTACAGATTAATTCAATATAAATTTGCCGAATATCTTAATCTACTTTATATAATTGATGTTTCTGAAGAACAAATAAAAAAGCTGGACGGCTCCGATTTAGTAATTCTTTCTGAACAAGTAGCTTTTCTAATTCTAAAAAGAGAATGGCAAAAAGTGTGGTTCAGGAATAAGTACTAAATACTTGTTGAATGTAATAATTAACATTGAAATAAAATTTACCATATAGCAAGATAAATTTCAAACTCTTTAACAATTCTGCTTACAATAAAAAAGCAGGATAGAAAATCCTGCTTTTACAACAAAATTCAACAACAATTATTCATTTAACTTTTACGTTTGTGTAAATTAAGGGAGTATAATTATACATTAACATTCATGTTATTTTCATCTTTAATATCTGCTTAACTAATTCAAAATATTTAGGATTCAAATGATATAATGTAAATTCCAGTACACTCAGATGTGTGGTAATTCCAATTTTAGTAAATCAGCAACTGGAATGCAATAAGTTGAATGTGATTTATTTTTAAATACATGATTTATAAGATTACTTTATTATTCATAAAATTTGTGATTACTTCATTTGTAATTTTAGGATTTGCACCTTCATTACTTGCAACCAATGCGCCTAATGCACAAGCAAAATCTATTGCTTTTTGTGGTTCCTTATTCATAAATAATTTGCTTAATAATCCAGCAAGAAAAGAATCTCCTGCGCCAACTGTATCGGCAACATTAATTTTATAACCACTATTGTAATACATTTTTCCATGGGTATACAAAACAGCTCCATGACTTCCTTTTGTCACGCATATGCTTTTTGCATTGGTTTGTTCAGCGATAAAAAGTATGTTTTGTTCCATTGAATGAAAAGGGGAATTTAGATATTCGCTTATTTCATACAATTCATCATCATTAAACTTGATGAAATCAGACTGCCTCATTAGATTAATAAGCAATTCTTTGGCGTAAAAAGGCGCTCTCAAATTGACATCAAATATTTTGTATTTTGCCTTTTGGATAAGGCTTAGCAAGGAATTATAAGACCTTTCATCTCTGCAAGCTAAACTTCCAAAAACTAAAGCGTCAGCATTTTCCACACAATTTTTTGCTTCGGTGGTAATTTCGATTTTATCCCAAGCTACTGGATAATTAATGGTGTAAGAGGCAGAACCTTTTTTGTCTAATTGAACGAGTACTTCACCTGTTGAATAAGTCTCATCTATTTGAATCGTGTCAGTTGGAATATTATTTGCCTGAATATATTCCAATAATTCTTTCCCGATTTCATCCTTTCCAATTCGGCTAATAATTTGGGCGTTAATTCCTAACGAAGTCAATCTCGAAGCCACATTCAAAGGTGCTCCGCCAATTTTTCTATGTGTCAGGAAAACATCAAATAAAACTTCTCCAAAAGCGACAATATTTAAAGTTTTTTTATTCATTTTTTTTCAAATTAGAACTCTGCTATAGCTATTTTAATTCAATTCTAAAATAACTGCATGAAATGGATTCAATACGATTTCTCCATTACTTTTCTGAGTAATAGTTTCATTGTAATTAGATATTAAAATTTCTGTTTTTGAAATATTTATACCCAAGTCAACTAAAGCCTTTTTTGGTTTAAAATTCAACATTACTACTACTTTAGTATCATCCAATTCTCTAGTATAACAATAGGTGTCTGGATTATCTTGGTCCAAAAGGGTATATTTACCATAAATCAATACTGGATTTAGTTTTCTCAGTTTTGTAATTTTTCTAAAATAATTTAAAACCGAATCAGGGTCGTTTTCTTGGTTCGCAACATTTACGGTTTCATAATTTGGATTTACCTTTATCCAAGGTGTTGTATTTGAAAATCCCCCATTAGATGAATTATCCCACTGAATAGGAGTACGTCCATTGTCACGGGCAGTAATTTTATGTGAAGATAAAAATTGTTCTAAATCTCCCCCTTCTTTTTTAGTCAAATTATACCAATTAATGGTTTCAATATCTCGATAGTCTTCGATAGTATCAAATTTGATATTTGACATTCCTATTTCATCGCCTTGATAATAATAAGGCGTTCCTCGCATTGAGAGTAAGAAAGTGGTGAGCATTTTTGAAGACAATGCACGCCATTCGGGACTATCATTACCCCAACGAGATACCATTCGTGGTTGGTCATGATTCCCAAAATAGATTGTTCCCCAACCTTTTTCAGCCAAAGCCTTATCCCAACGAGTAAATATTGCTTTCAAATCGACCAATTTCCAACCTTCCTCAGCAGCCACTTTTCGAGGTAAAAGTCCCAAATAAGCATGGTCGAAATGATAGGACATATTCAATTCGTTACGGTCTGCATCTACAAAATCTAAAACATTTTCTATGCTTGTTCCAGGTCCTTCAGCAACAGACATTATATCATATTTACTTAATACTTCACGGTTCATTTCATGCAAGTATTCGTGTAAACGCTCGCCCGAAGCATAGAAATAATCCCACATTTTGCCTTGGTATTTTTCGGGAATTGGTGGGTATGAAAGGTCTTTTGAAATAAATGTAATAACATCCATTCGGAAACCATCAATCCCTTTTTTGAACCAATAGTGCATCATGTCATATATTTCATGTCTCAATTTTGGGTTTTCCCATTTCAAATCGGGTTGTTTTTGCGAAAAATAGTGTAAATAATAGGCATTTGTCGCTTCATCATATTTCCAAGCATCGCCTTCGGGGTCGAAAAAACTCCAACGAGGGGCAGGTTTTCCGTCCTCGGCATTAACCCAATGATAATAATCCCGATAAGGGTTTTCCCTTGATTTTCGAGATTCTTTGAACCAAAAATGTTCATCGCTCGAATGATTGACAACCAAATCCATGACGAGTTTTATTCCTCGTTCGTGCATACCCTTAAGCAACTCATCGAAATCTTCCATTGTGCCAAACTCCGACATAATATTTTGATAATCCGATATATCATAGCCATTATCATCATTCGGTGAACTGTAAACAGGATTGAGCCAAACGACATCAATACCTAAACTTTTGATATAATCTAATTTTGAAATTATTCCTTGTAAGTCGCCGATACCATCGCCATTACTATCTTTAAAACTGCGTGGGTAAATTTGATAGACAACAGCCTCTTTCCACCATGTTTTTTCTATTTTATTCATTTTTTAAAAGATTTAATTAAATTCTAAACGTTCTCCATCAATGCCCACTATTGGGTACATTTACCTTTCGATATTTTCAACAGTCGGTGTAATGCGCATACATAAAGCTGCCGCAATTAACCAACAAATACCCGCCAAAATAATCGCATTACGTGGGTCGCCAGCCAACAAAGAATCATAATAAAGAGGAACTGTTAACATGCTGATAATTTGCGGAATACAGATAAAAGCGTTCAAAATACCCATATAAACACCCATTCTTGCAGGTTGCACAGTCGTCGAAAGCATGATGTATGGGACGGTACAAATCGCTGAAAAACCGATGCCTGTCAAGAAACATAGTGCAAAAACAGCCATTATATTAGTGGTGAATAGTGTGCCGATGAAACCAATCGCTCCAATAGTTAGGAATAAGGCAAAAACCTTACGCATGCCGATACGCTTAATCAAAGGAGTAAACACAAAAGACATTAATATAGGTGCAACGCAATAAAAAGCAATAGCTACACCCCCCATTTTAACCCCATCAGCAAAACCTGCCGACTCTACTGTTGGAGCATTATACACATGGCGGGCAATCGAAAGTGAATAATATTGCCACATCAAAGGCAGACCGTACCAACAAGCAAGTTTGACCCACCACATTTGACGCATTGCCAAAGGCATTTCTTTTACTGCCACAAAAATTTCTTTGAAAGCCCCGAAAAGACCACCACTTTCCGCTTGCTTTTTTCGGAAGGCATCCATGTCTGAAGGGGGATATTCTTTGGTGGTGTAACTCGTCCAAAGTATAGAACCTATAATAATTGCTGCTCCCATTAGAAAGGCATATTTTACAAAATCGGGTATATTTTCTCCTGTTGTTAGGGTAGAAAGCCCTAAAAGTGTCAATAAATAAGGTAAAATGCTAGAAAATAATTGCCCTACACCAATCAAAAATGCTTGAACTGAAAAGCCTTTCGCTTGTTGTTCTTTGGGTAAAATATCACCCACCATTGCTCTAAAGGGCTCCATTGAACTATTGACAGCCGCATCTAAAATCCACATAAAACCTGCCGCCATCCAAATAGCCGAAGAATAAGGCATCAAAATCAAAATGATACTGGCAATAATAGCTCCTGTCAAGAAATAAGGGCGACGACGACCAAAACGATTCCAAGTATTATCGCTCATTGCCCCTATAATCGGCTGAATCACAAGTCCAGTAACGGGTCCCGCCAGCCAAAGAAGCGGTAAGCTGTGTTCATTGGCTCCCAAATAGCGAAAAATAGGACTCATATTGGCTAATTGTAAGCCCATACCGAACTGAATACCGAGAAACCCGAAACACATATTCCAAATTTGCCCAAGCGATAATTTAGGTTTTTGTTGATTTTCCATTTTTATATTATTTTAAACTTACATGCTATTATTAAATAGAGGATAAACCACAAACTTATAAGTTATGAAATGCATTTAATTATTTTTTTTATTCTTTTTTTATTAAAAATAATTCGTTATTTTGGAATACTTTTGAAATGCTTTGAAACAAAATATTTTGCTTTATGAATCTTACTAAATACGTCTGCGAAAAATTATATATGGAAGTTAAAAACAAACTTCAAGAAGAATTTATGATGCGTGGCATGACTTATAGAGGTTCAGAAACATCTATTTGGAAGTTAGAAAACCCAAAAAACAATAAGACTTATTTTCAGCAAATTCTTGAAGAGACTTCACAAACATCATTTTCTACCACTTTTAACAATATGTATCTCTGGAGAAAACGTAATGAAATTAAACAAAAAGAGGTTATTAATTTTAGGGAAGATTATCTCTTTGTATTTATAAAATTTTTGGGTTACGCTAATACGCATCAATATATAAATGAGTATTCACTGACGTTAAACAATTTTTTAGGAATTAAAGCAGAAGGTAAAGCGGTTATTGTTCAACCTATTTTTGAGATTAATAAACTAGTTCCAATGAATGATATGATTGGTAAGTTTGCCCTTGCAAATGAACAAACGCATGATTCAAGAGATACAGAATGTGTATTAGAACTTATTACTCTTTTCCAAGATTATAATCAAATACTTCCTAAGCGGATTCATGACCAAGATATTGTTACGTTTGAAAATGGAAATTATAAGTTTGACGAAACAATTTTAAAACAAAACAAAACAAATTGTGTGTTTTCTATAGGTTTTTATTCTAACTATTTTACACTTTGGGCTCTGACAAAGCATGCAACTCAATATATTGATTTTACAGAAAAGCCATTACGTTTTAGAGTTAGATATTTTAACCAACAATTGCAACAAAGTTGTTGGACTGACTACTATGAAATGAATGATCAGTATGATATCGGTTTCTTAATAAAACTACCTATAAAATTCTCCCAAGAAATATTAAATAGTTATTTTTTCTGTGGCATTGGAAACAAAGCTACACAAGCTATTACAAGTTATTTCTGTAAGAACTGGAAAACAATTCAAAACAAAAGAGATTTTGAACAAGATACCCTTATAAATGATTCTTCTTTTATTATTGTTTTTAAAGTAAGTAAAAGTAACTTAAAGGAAATCTATATAGAAAAAGTTATAAAACTTGAAAATTTGATTTGAAATCACATTAAATAATTATATCAATTACCTGTTGTGTCAATTATTCAAAACGCCAGTTCGTGCCGACGCTTCTGGATTTTGTGTTATAAAACGGAACAAAACTTCTCGATACGCTTCGCACTCGAAGTGACGTGTATCGAGACCATTTTAACGCTAATTTTCTAGTTCTTGAACAATTTTCTTCCCGAAGCTTCGGGAGATCATTACTCAAGCTGAAGAAGATTATCATCAAAAACTAATTCTAACTAACGTTTTTGTTTGAAGTTAAAAAATAAATAAAAATAGATTTTCAATGTTTTTTAGCAATGACAAGGGGGTGGCGATTTTCCCGATTTTTGTGATAGCTTTTAATTTCTAAAAATAAACCCTAACAAAAGGCATAAAAGGGCTACCGTAAATGTTGTTATTGTCATTTAATACATTGTAACGAGCACCAATCGTCACATTTCCGGATCTATAACCGGCACCAAGAAACAAACCGGTGTTCCAGTAATCTTGTGAATTGCTATTGGAACCATCTAAATCTACATTGACTCTTAATTGTTCTAATTCTGCCGAAAGTTGAATTTCGTTAATAGGACTAAAGAGTCCTATAATACTGCCTCCATATAAATGGGAGGCGTAATAATTTTTTTGCTTTGCATAAGTATATTGGGCACCAAGACCCAAAGCTACATATTCATTGAAGTTGTAAATAGCACTAGGAGCCAGTGAAATATTAGTATAACCAGAGCCAAAACCCAATCCGATTCCGCCTCCAAATTGAACTTTCTTCCAAAAATCACTTTGCGATTGGGGATCAATCGTTTGTTGTTGTGCTAATAAAAAATGGGAAGAGAATAAGGTTGTCAAAATTAAAAAAGATCTTAAAATGACTAAATGATGATTTTTTTTCATGTTTTAAGGGTTTTTTTAACAAATTTTTACGTAAAAGTACGTAAAAAATTAATTTAGATATACTGGATTATTGTACTTTTGTCAAACTATTTAACAAAAAGTACATTCACTAACATTATGGATAGGTTTTCATTTTTAAACGCAGCACATACCGAATTTTTCGCACAATTATACGATCAATATTTAGAAAATCCAGACAGCGTTGAGCCAAGTTGGAGAAGTTTTTTTCAAGGTTTCGACTTTGGGATGGCTAGCTACAATGGTGAAAGTAAAGTGGAGCAGATGGCAGATTTTGCCGTTAATAACTCTGATTGTACTATTGTTTCGGATAAACTTCAAAAAGAATTCAACGTACTGAAATTGATTGATGGGTACCGTTCCCGTGGACATTTGTTTACAAAAACAAATCCCGTGAGAGACAGAAGAACTTCTTCACCTACTTTAGACATCGTAAATTTTGGACTTTCTGGAACAGATTTAAATACTGTTTTTGATGCGGCAAAGGTTATAGGTATTCAGCCTTGTACGCTTCAGGAGATTATAATGCATCTTGATGCTATTTATTGTCAGCACATTGGGGTCGAGTATATGTATATTCGTAAACCTGAAGTGGTGGAATGGATTCAGAAAAAACTGGGAAAAAATGACAATCAGCCTAGTTTTTCTGCTGATGAAAAGAAATCGATTCTTAATAAATTAAACGAAGCAGTTTCTTTTGAGAATTTTTTACATACAAAATACGTTGGTCAAAAACGATTTTCTCTTGAAGGAGGGGAATCTGTAATTCCTGCTTTGGATGCCTTGATTGAAAAAGCTGCTGAAAAAGGAGTAGAACAATTTGTAATGGGAATGGCACATAGAGGTCGTTTGAATGTTTTGGCCAATATTTTTGGCAAATCTACCCAAGACATTTTTGGAGAATTTGACGGTAAAGATTATGACCAGGAATATTTTGACGGAGATGTAAAGTACCATTTAGGTCTTACAGCTGATAAAATTACAAGTACTGGAAAAAACATAAATATTAATTTGGCTCCAAATCCTTCTCACCTTGAAACAGTAGGTGCAGTAATTGAAGGAATTACAAGAGCAAAACAAGATAAATATTTTCCCAATGATTTTTCTAAAGTTTTACCAATCGCCGTTCACGGTGATGCCGCGATTGCTGGTCAGGGAATTCTTTATGAAATTGTGCAAATGGCGCAATTGGACGGTTATAAAACTGGGGGTACAATTCACATTGTAATCAACAATCAGGTAGGTTTTACAACTAATTACCTTGATGCCCGTTCCTCAACCTATTGTACTGATGTTGCCAAAGTAACGCTTTCACCGGTATTGCACGTGAATGCAGATGATGCTGAAGCTGTAGTACATGCCATGTCGTTCGCTTTAGATTTCAGAATGCAATTTGGTCGTGATGTATTTATCGATTTATTAGGATATAGAAAATACGGACATAATGAAGGAGATGAACCTCGTTTCACGCAGCCGGTATTGTATAAAATTATAGCAAAACATCAAAACCCAAGAGATATTTATGCTGAAAAGTTATTGTCTGAAGGAGTTATTGATGCTACTTATGTGAACGGATTAGAAAAAGAATACAAATCTAATCTTGAAGTAAACCTTGAAGCGTCTCGTAAAAAAGACTTGACAATCATCACTCCGTTTATGAAAAATGAATGGAAAGGTTTTGAGCAAGTTACTGATACGCAAATGCTAGAAAAAGTGGATACTGCTTATTCTGTAGCAGGACTTACGGAAGTTGCAAACGCAATTTGTAATTTGCCAGCGGATAAAAAGTTTATCAGTAAAATCCAAAAACTGATTAATGACAGAAAAACAATGTTTTTTGAAACCAATAAGTTGGACTGGGCAATGGCCGAACATTTAGCTTATGGGTCATTATTAAAAGAAGGATATGATGTTCGTATTTCTGGACAAGATGTCGAAAGAGGTACTTTTTCTCATCGTCATGCCGTTGTAAAAGTTGAAGATTCAGAAGAAGAAGTAGTTTTGATAAATAATTTGGAAGGTAAAGTAGGGAAATTCAATATTTTTAATTCCCTTTTATCTGAATATGGTGTTTTAGGTTTTGATTATGGCTATGCTTTAACAAATCCAAATACATTGACTATATGGGAAGCACAATTTGGAGATTTCAGTAATGGAGCCCAAATTATGATTGACCAATACATTTCTTGTGGAGAAGATAAATGGAACAATCAAAACGGAATCGTTTTATTATTGCCTCATGGATATGAAGGACAAGGAGCGGAGCATTCGTCAGCTAGAATGGAGCGTTATTTACAACTTTGCGCCAGACATAATATGTATGTTGCCGATTGTACAACGCCTGCCAACTTCTTCCACTTGTTGAGAAGACAAATGAAAACGACTTTCCGTAAACCGCTTATTGTATTTACGCCAAAGAGTTTATTGCGTGATCCAAGAGTCTTGTCGCCTGTAGAAGATTTTGCATCAGGAAGTTTCCAAGAAACATTTGATGATGAGACAGTTAATAAAGCCGATGTGAAGACATTAGTTTTTTGTACCGGAAAATTCTATTATGACATCACAGCCGAAAGAGAGAACAACGGACGTAATGATGTAGCCGTAGTAAGAATCGAACAATTGTTCCCATTGCCAGTGGAGCAATTAAGCGCCATTATTGCTAAATATTCAAATGCCGATGATTATGTTTGGGCACAAGAAGAGCCAAAAAATATGGGAGCTTACAGTTATATGTTGATGAATTTTGATTTAGTAAAATGGAGATTGGCTTCATTAAAAGCATATTCAGCACCAGCAGCGGGAAGTTATACAAGAGCAAAACGTCGTCAGGCCGATGCGATACGAATGGTATTCGATAAAAATTTATATAGATAGTCATTGCGAGGAACGAAGCAATCTCACTAAAATAAGTATTTTTAGGAGCCAGGAACCTGCTTTACGTTGCAAACGAAGTTCACTGAACTCCGCTTAAAATGAAAGTTAAGTGAAGTAATCTTTTTATTTTAAAAAAAAATAAAAAGGATTTTCACTGCAATCAGGGCTAAAAAACAGTTCACACAATAAACACATAGATTGTTTTTGAACAATTTAAAATTTAAAATTCATAATTTAAAATAATAGAACATGATTTTAGAAATGAAAGTCCCATCACCAGGGGAATCTATAAAAGAAGTTGAAATTGCAACTTGGTTGGTAAAAGACGGAGACTATGTAGAGAAAGACCAAGCGATTGCTGAGGTTGATTCTGATAAAGCAACATTAGAATTGCCTGCAGAAGCAAGCGGAATCATTACATTAAAAGCAGAAGAAGGTGATGCAGTTGCAGTAGGAGCAGTAGTTTGTTTAATTGACACTAGTGCTGCTAAACCATCTGGTGCTGCACCAGCGGTAGCAGTTGAAGAACCAAAAGCTGAAGTTAGAGCAGCAGCCCCAAAAGCGGCTCCAGTAGCAGCAGCCCCAGCAGCAACTTACGCTTCAGGAACACCATCTCCAGCAGCAAGAAAAATATTAGACGAGAAAAATATAGCACCAGCTTCAGTAACAGGAACTGGAAAAGACGGAAGAATCACTAAAGATGATGCCGTAAATGCAGTTCCATCTATGGGAACTCCTACAGGTGGATCTCGTGGAACGGAAAGAACTAAATTATCTATGTTACGTCGTAAAGTAGCAGAAAGATTAGTTGCTGCCAAAAATGAAACAGCGATGTTGACTACTTTCAACGAGGTAAACATGACGCCAATCAACTTGATTCGTAATGAATACAAAGATGCGTTCAAAGCAAAACATGGTGGAATTGGTTTAGGATATATGTCTTTCTTTACAAAAGCAGTAACCAGAGCATTAAAATTATTCCCAGATGTAAATTCAATGATGGATGGTGATCATAAGATTGCTTTCGATTTTTGCGACATTTCAATTGCGGTTTCAGGACCAAAAGGATTAATGGTTCCTGTAGTTCGTAATGCTGAAAACTTGACTTTCCGTGGTGTTGAAGCAGATATTAAAAGATTAGCATTAAAAGCACGTGACGGACAAATTACGGTTGATGATATGACTGGTGGAACGTTCACGATTACTAATGGTGGTGTTTTTGGAAGTATGTTGAGTACTCCAATTATCAATCCTCCACAATCTGGAATTCTTGGAATGCACAACATTATTGAGCGTCCTATTGCCGTAAACGGAAAAGTGGAAATTCATCCTATGATGTATGTAGCACTTTCTTATGATCATAGAATTATTGATGGTCGTGAGTCTGTGGGTTTCTTGGTAGCTGTAAAAGAAGCTTTAGAAAATCCATTAGAATTATTGTTGGATAACAATCCTAAAAAAGCATTAGAATTGTAATACCTATACTTTGTCATTCTGACGAAGGAAGAATCTCTATCCCGTTTAGTTTTACTAAACGGGATTTTTTTTAATTCTCCTTAAATTCCACAGCATCAAAAAGAGCATAGTTTTGGTTTTGCGGAATGTGGTCGCCTATAAATTGTAAATTCTCGACACTGCAATAGATCTTAAATTTGGTGGTTTTGCCATAACTAAGTTGAACAGTTGCCATAATTGCATCATTGATTTTCCAACTTACATTATAACGCCCGTTTGAGGTTAGTGTTAATTGTAGCGTAAGATTATACCATTGTCCTCTTTTGACCTTCTTTTGGACAGATTGGAACGGATAGCCCTGTGAGGTCATATATACGATAAGATCGTCTGGTTCTGCTTCCAATTGATCTCGGATGGCCTGCTTTCCGTAACCAATCTCAAAATCAAGTTCGCGTGTATCGTTATTGTATAAAAAAGCTCCAATGCTTGCCATGTCGCCAACACCCATTTCAGGCACAAAAACAGTCCAACGGTATGTTCCTGCGGCAAAACTTGTAATCGTTTTTATTTTTGATCTTTCCCAAGTATTTGGATTGGTAAAAATGCGCAAATTTCCATTTTCAATCCAGTAATTTGGATTGCCAACTTGGGTAGCATCTACCCATTCCGTTAAATTATCGAAGTTCCAAATTTTTGAAGTAGTAGTATTTGGAATTTTTGAAGTGCTGGTTTTCAAAATACTGGGATTGTTGGAATCTGAATTGGTTATTGTTTCATTTTCGTTAGTTAAGTTATCGGGAGAACAAGAAAATAAAAGTAGTGCCATAAATATCAATAATTTTTTGAAAATAGTTTTCATATTTCTTGAGGTTTAAAGGACGGTTATTATTGTAAATATAAGCAATAATTAAAATAGTCTACGATCGCTTTTCCTTTCATTAAAACATCGGCACCTATTATTCCATGTACAGGTTTTGATTTGTGTTGGATGAGGGCTTCATTCACATGGGATAAATCGAAAATTACGAGATCAAACGCTACATCTTTCCAGTTGCCCAGTTGCAGTTGATTTTTAAAAGCAATTTGCGTGAACATTCCGTTTGCTCCCGCACCAGACGCTTTCGTTTTAGATTTTTTGGCCTCCAATGAAAACAAATCAATACTCTCAAATCCTACACAACTATTTGAAGCACCTGTGTCAAGGATAAAGTTGCCAAGTACGCCGTTAATCTTTGCTTTTATTAATAAATGCTGTGTTTTGGTAATCTTAAATTTTACTTTTTTATAGTTTTCTTTCTTAAGAATATCGTGGAGGTTTTTCATTTATGCTGAATTTATTTCAGTATCTAGTTTTATGTCAGGCAAAGGGTTTTTACAAAGATACACGAAGGATTCGTTGTTTAAGGAACTTTGCTAATCTTCTTTTTTACTTTGGAAAACAATTTTTTCAACAGGAAAAATAATCCGATACAACCCAAAAACACTAACAAATAGATTAAGTAACTATTGTTTTTTGGAGTTTCAATTCCGCCGTAATACACAAAAGCACTCCAGTAATAAGGCGATTTTTTGGCATTTGAAATGCTTTTGTTCTTTAAAAAATCAAGTTTTGTATTGGCATTAGCTTCAAAATAAGATTGACTCTTTTTGTAGTTTTTATAAAAATTATCCATAAAAACGGATGTTGTATAATCATTCACCTTCCACAATGAAAATAATAAATTTTGTGCTCCGGCAAATTGAAAACCTCTGGCAATACTCATCGCTCCTTCGGATTTGTAGAGTTTTCCTATTCCAGTTTCGCAGGCGCTCAATACCACTAATTCCGGATTGATTTTCAAATTATATAACTCCGAATACAAGATTTCCTGATCGTAGAATTTAATGCTGGCTGGCGTTTCAATATCGCCTGCGGAAGCATGCGTAGACAAATGCAAAATAGAATAGTTACTGGCATTTCTTTTAAAATTATCGAATGTTGCCGTTGCATTTTCAAAAAACCGACCCTCAAAATTCTTTTTTATGGATTGCAATTCGGTCTTCGAAAAAGTCAATGCATAATCAGTTTTTTCAAAAACAGGAAATATCCCTAGAACAGTTTGCTGCTCTGCCGAAAGTGGTTTTGCATTCAAATAAAATGTAGCCGAATTGCTATAGGCAATCTTGAAATCATTCAGTAAATAGCGCATTTTGGCAAAATTACTCGTGGCCGTTTCTTTTGTGATTAAAGCTTCAAATGAGAGGAAATTGAGGATTCCATCAGGAATAATCAGTAGGTTTTTATGGATTGCATTTTTGGGTAATTTGAGTAAATCAAAAGCGATTTTTCCCTGTCTATTGTAGCCTTTTATATCATTTGTAATGGTATTGGCATCAGTAAAATAGTCCAGGAATTGCCAAATTTTAACAATGGAATGTGCATTATTACTAAAAGAGTTTAATTTTATTTGTTCGTTTTCCAAAGTAAAATAATACATCTTTTCAAACCCCGAGAAATAATAAACCATAATGGTTTTGTCTTTTTCGAGCTTTGAAAATAAAGCTTTTAGATCTAAATTTTCCGGAATAAATTTGGGGTTTTTTAAACGAATTTTTTTAAGCGAAAGCATTAGTTCATTTTGCTTTTTGATGGCTTCGTTTATTTTTGAAATATCGGCTAAAGATCCTTTTTGCTGTTCTTTGATGATGGCATTACTCCAGTTTTGCAATTGTTCTAAATGTAATTTTTCGGCCTTTGAAATGGTTTTGTTTTGGGTAAGATAACTTTTTAAAACACCTGATTTTGTTCGTTCAGCTAATTGGAAAGCGCTTTCTATATAGCTGCTTTTTTTCTCCTTTTGATAGAGTAAATCATAAATGGCGATACATTTTTCGGTGCGGTTTCTAACTCGGGTTTGATTGATAATTTTAGAGTTTTCATAAACTAAAAGATTGGCAAATAAATCTTCGATATGGAATGAAAGCGCATAGGCTTCCAATGCTTTTTTGGGTTGATTTTGTCTTTGAAAAATAGTAGCTTGTAAATCCAGCGCGTCCAGTAAAACGGTTTCGGAATAAAGTGAACTTTGATTGGGCAGAATGTTTTTTTTATTGGAGTAATTTGGAATTAGAGTTCTGAAAACATTCGAAATTAACACAGTTGCTTCAGTGTATTTTTTCTGTTCAAATAGCAGTAAAGCGTTTTCATAATCGAGTTTGGCTATTTTTCTGGGTTCTTTACTGTTGGTTTCCAAAAACAGTTTTATTGCCTTTTCAAAATACGAATTGGCACGTTCAAAGTCTTGTTGCTGACTATAAATCGAGACTAAGTTTCGGTAAACATTAGATAGTGTTTCAGATTGATTTTTTTCTTTTTCTAATAATTTTTTAGACATTTCGAATGCGTTTTGAGCTTTTCGATACGCATCAGGATTTATACTTGTTGCGTGACTGCTAATGCTATAATTGGCTCCCAAGTTATTGAGTAAAATTCCTTTTTGGGCGTTTGAGAGTTTTTCAATCTTAATGGTTTTTTCTAATAATTCTATAGCCAATACACTCTTGCCGGAACTTTGATACACGTTCGATAAATTGAGAATGGCCGCTATTTTTTGCGATTGGTTTTTCCCGGCATTGGCAATGAAATAATACTGTTTTATGGTGTTTTCGGCATTGTCATAATCACCTAAAATCGTATATAAATTTCCTAATGGCTTCAGGCAATATTCGATGATGTCATAATCCTGTCCCGAAGTGTCGGGATTGTTTTTCTCATATATTTGCCATGCTTTTTCGTAGCTTGAAATCGCTTGATTGGTTTTGCCAAATTGGTTTTGATAGAAAGCGATATTGCAATTTAATACTACAAGCGCCAATAGTTCATTCTTAGATTTTGGATTTGGACTTTTGTAAAATTCCTTTTCGTTTTTGGTAAGGTTTTGTAAGTTTTCAGCGGATGGATTTGCTACAAAAACATCAATTGCATTGTAAATTTTATCTTCTTTAGAAATAGTATTTTGTCCAAAAGTATTTAGATTTAAAAGAAAAAAAAATAAAACATACAAGGAATTTAAGTTCATATAAGCTTTGTGTTGAATAAATAAAAAAGAATGATTTTTAGTTATGAGTTTATAATTATAGGCTTAAATGAACTTAAATTCCTTATATGGTTAAACTAACTCAGAACTTCCATATCCCATAAAACTGAAAATAATTGAAATTCTCCTTGAAATTCATCACATATCGAGCTCCCAGACTTGGGCCAATTCGAGCTGCGCCTAGCGTTAAATCAAAAAGCAAACCTGTTTTTAAATTGGTAAAAGAGTCGGAAACCGAGTTGGATTGTTTGGTTGTGCTAATTAAAAATTTATCGGTTATTCCTTCATAGGTTTCGACTTTTTGTCTTTGTTCCTGTTTTTCCGAAATATTGATGTTCGCTTGTAATCCGGCTCCAATACCAATGTAATTATTGATATTGTATCGAACCAGAACTGGGATTTCCCAATTGACATTTTGGTTGCTGGTAGCTTTTGTGGTGCGTTGCAGTTGTCGAACACCATTAGCAGTTGTGACGATTGTTTCCTCTGCAGCAATTGAATTGTCAAAGGAATGAAGACTGTTTACAAATTCAGCCTGCCAGTAATACCGATAGGATTTGAAGGGAGAAATGGTTGCGCCAACAAAATAGCTTTTGGAATTTTCTAAATCGGGATACAAATTATACCCGGCTTTGGCGCCAATGGAGATCCCGGGTAAGAATCGGGTAGTGGTATAATTGGTAATAATAGGTTCGTTTTTGTCGAAAATTATCGCAGTTCTACTTTTGGTTTTTGTTTTGTGAAAGTCTTTATTGAATTTCATGGAGTATTTTACGAAGCCTTTGGTACTGTCAATTTCTTTTACATTTTTTTGGTTGCTTCCGGGTAAATAAATGTTTTTGAAAGTAAAGAAAATCTGTTTTTGCTTGATAATCGTGTCTAAACAACTTGTTGTTGGGATTTCGCCTTTGGGACAAATCGGACATTTAGGGTACATATCTTCAACTTGAAATGTTGTTTTGTCGAACATATTCGGAATATCAGTTTCTAGCCGAATCATTCTAGCCGGGCCTTCGCCATTGTTCTGGAAGCGGGTTTTGAAGTTAACTCTCTTGAAACGCACCAATCTGTAATTCAGGAAACTTCCGTTAGAACCCATTTTGTTTGGATCGTGAGAAGTAACGATTTCCATTTCCAGATTTTTTATTTTGTGGTTTTTGAAGCTTCGGTTGGGAACAAATATGCCTCGCATGGTTACAGTTGCGCTGGTATCTTTAATCATTTCTGGAGTAGTTTTGAAGGTGTAAAAAACATTTCGGGTTTCACTTGGATTGCTGTCGTCAAATTCCAGAATGGAAACGTTTTTATATGTTTTATTTGCTTCTAAAAGGGTGGCGTCTAAATCCTCTTCGGTGGTTGTGGTTTTGTATTTTTTGGCTGGAGCCAAAGTTTCATTGGAGGCCAAATACGAATCAGAAGCGTCCAGGTCATTTATGGATGCAATGGTGTTTTCCTTGATTTCTCTTTCTCCGGCATGTGTTCTAAAATCAACCAATTCGAAGTTGTTGTTTTTGAATTGTTTTTCATTGTAGAAAAGATACAATTTACCACTGCTCACATAGTTTACCATGTTTTGGTAACTTAAAATAACAACCATTTCCTGTTCCGGAATGGGGTCACAATTTTTTTGAATGGAGAATCCGTTTTGGTCTTCGATGGAAGCAATGTCTTTGTAAACTTCTTCTGAAACTTCGTTTATCGCTACTTTTTTTGGTCTTGTTGCCGGTGGTTTTCCGTTATCGTAATTATTGGTGACGGTAAGTCGGGCGGTATAGGTTCCTTTGGTTTTGTAAACGTGTTTGGGTTCCGCTTCCTTGCTGTAGTGTCCGTCACCCATTTCCCATAAGTAGGAATAACTGGGTTTTGGTGCGCCGGCGATTGGGATAAGCGGTGGCGTTTCAGGCTTGAAAGTGACTAGATTCCCTTTTTGATTGTATCCAATATTAGCTCTTCGGGTAATGGTGTCTTTTACTTTTGTTTGGGAAAATAGTAGTGTTGACGAAATGCAAATGAAGAATGCTAAAAGTTGTTTCATAGTCGGGGTGGTTTTTAGCCCTGATAGCAGTGAAAATCCTTTCCAGTCCTGAACTTGTTTCAGGATCCTGAAACAAGTTCAGGACTGGAAAGATTGAAACGGATAGCAGGATTAGCTCCTGATTGCCACGTCGTTCCTTCTCGCAATGACTCAGGATAAGTTTGAAAATATTTTTAAATGTAAAAAAAAGTGATGAGCAAATCACCACTTTTTTATTAAATTTATTTGTAAGCTACTGAATAGCATTGATTGCGGCTACTAATTGAGCTTCGGTACCTAGCGTAGTTTCAGCAAGAGTGAACGTATACACATCGTTTGCCTGAACGGTAACGGCTTTGATGGCGTATCTCCATTGTCCGTTGTCTTCGGTTGCAAAAATTACGTGACACGCTAATCCTACTGGAATTTGGCCGTAATGTTCGCTGAATAAGCCGGCTGCAGTGTAGGTATCTAATTTTGCAAGTGCATTTTGCCCTTCGCCATCGTAAGATAAATAAATCGCACTATTGGTGTTGTCATAACCGTCAGGAGCATCAGCAAGAATAGTGGTTCTTGGTCTTGGATCGCTGTAGAATTTATCCACATTGGTCCATCCAAAGTTCCCAAAAGAAACATAATAGTTGTTTCCTTCTGCTTGTACGCCGCCTTTTCCTCCGTTTGTTCCAGCTGCATCTCTGGCATCTTTCCAAGCCAAGTCTCCATTAGCATCTATAACTCCAGTCCAAAATGTCATGGCAGCATCTATACCGTCAGTTAAACTTGCGGGAACCATTAGATTAATGTTACAGGTGGTTGCCAGTTCAACTCCACCTTGTGTTGCCTTGATAAAGAATTCTCCGCCGGAAATCAATAAATTTCTATTTCCATCGCCCATTATTCCCATGGTAGGTTTGTTAGTCACTAACATTTTACCTTTGTCAAAAAGTTCTACAAACTCAATATCTACAGCTCCTGTTACCGGATTTCCTGCTTTGGTCAAACAATCACCGTTAATGTTTATTTTAACGCCTTTGGCTGATGTTAGTGTGATTATGCCTGTTGCCGCTGTCATAGTGAATTTTTGTGTTTGTCCGTCTAAAGCCGCTTTTTTAACAGCTGCAAACTCTGCTGCTGATGCCGGTGAAATAGTGGTGTCGTCACCATCATTGTTACAGCTTACTAATGAAATTGTTGCTAAGAATAATAATCCGATGTTTTTAAAATTTGTTTTACTTACAAGTTTCAAATTGTTTTTTTGGTGTGCGTGAATCGTTGATTTCATGATTTCTAATTTTTTAAATTGTTTTTTCTAATTGTTTTTTTAGTAGATACTTTTTGTTTTGTAATTGTTACCCCTCTTTAATCTAAATTTATTTCAGATTCTTTTGGCTTCATTCTTATATCAACTCTCTTGTTATTTTGTTACCCTTAAATTTTAAACTTTTTTCAGAGGTTGGATAATTTCAAGTTGTTTAAAGAACGTTTACATAGCTATATCAAATTGGTTTTATAATTGTTACCCCTCTAATCTGAATTTATTTCAGATTCTTTTTTACATTAGCCATAAAATGTTTTTTTATGGCTAACAATGCGATTCATGCAGACCAAATGTATATAGACGGACTTGCCAGTAATAATTCGGCAATCATTCAATCTATTTATAAGAAGTTTGTTCCCAAAGTGGTTTCCTATATAAGGAATAATTCCGGTGATGAAGATCAGGCTCAAGATGTGGTACAGGAAATTATGATTTTGCTTTTTAATCAGGCTAAAGCCAATAAATTGCAACTCACCTGCCCGTTTGATGCCTACTTTTTTTTATTGTGTAAAAGGAAATGGTTGAATGAATTGAAAAAAACATCAAATAAAGGGGTAACAATTGATGAAGATTTTACATCTAATAATGAACCCACAGCCGAGATGGTTACAGAAACCGAAGCATTCGAGGAAAAACAACAGCTTTTTGATGCGATGTTCCAGAAACTGGGCGAAAAATGCCAAGAGTTGCTCAAACTGAGTTTTACCATTAAATCAATGGAAGAAGTAGCCGAGAAACTCAATGTGACTTACGGGTATGTCCGCAAGAAAAAATCATTGTGTACGGGGCAATTAACCCAGTGGATTCAGGAAACGAGTCGTTTTAAATCTTTAAAAATCACCTAGCCATGAACGAGGAACATTATATACTATTCGACCAATATCTTCAGGACGAATTGTCTGCCGAGGATAAAGTAAAGTTCGAGAACCAATTGGCTGAAGATCCAGAATTGGCTTCAGCATTTGACACTTTCAAGGAATTGAATCTTCACTTGGAAAATAAATTTGGCAACGCTGATGCGTTTGATGCTTTCAAAGAAAATTTAAAAACGATTTCTAATAATCATTTTAAAGATTCTAAGCCGAAAGCAAAAGTGATAGCATTCAAACCTTGGATATATTTAGTTGCCGCATCAGTTGCTATTTTGGCGGGGTTGTTTCTTTTTAATCCAAATCCAAATTTTGAAGATTTCAACCAACATGAGGGTGCTTATTTTATCGAAAGAGGCACTATTGATGCTAATTTGAAACAAGCAGAAGAGGCTTTCAATGCCAAAAATTATACAGCCGCTGTTCCGTTTTTTGAAACAGTTCTAAAAGAGAAAAAAACTCCTGAAATTCAATATTTTTATGGGATTTCATTGTTGGAAACCAATAAAATTCAAGAAGCTGAAGCAGTTTTTAATGAACTGAAAGCAGGAACTTCCATCTATAAAAATAAAGCCATTTGGAATCTCGCCTTGTCTAAATTAAAACAGAAAGACTATAAATCATGTAAGGAAATCCTGCTGACGATTCCTTCAGATTACGAGGATTATGACCAAGCTCAGGAATTGTTGAAGGAACTGGATTAAATTTTTTAACACAAAAGTCACAAAAGAAGCACTTTATTAGCACAACAAAAAGAACAAAAGAATTTTCTGGAGTATCTTTTTTTCTTTTGTGACTTTTGTGGTTAAATTTTAAAAAACTTCGCAACTTTGTAGCCTTAAACTTTACACTTGGAAACAACGACAATAATCACCGATACACACACACATTTATATTCTGAGGAATTTGATCAGGATAGAAACGAAATGATTCAAAGAGCAATTGATGCGGGCGTTTCCCGATTTTTTATTCCTGCAATCGATTCTACTTGTACGGAATCTATGTATGATTTAGAGAATAAATATCCAAATAACGTTTTTCTGATGATGGGTTTGCATCCAACGTATGTGAAAGAAAATTATCTACAGGAATTACAACATGTGGAAAACGAATTAGCCAAAAGAAAATTCTATGCGATTGGCGAAATTGGAATTGATTTGTATTGGGATAAAACCCATTTGCCACAGCAACAAATTGCTTTCAGAAGGCAAATCCAACTGGCAAAACAGTATAAATTACCAATCGTGATTCATTGTCGGGAAGCTTTTGATGAAATATTCGAAATTTTGGAGGAAGAAAAATCAGCCGATTTATTCGGAATTTTTCATTGTTTTTCGGGGACTTATGAGCAGGCATTACGTGTCATTTCGTATAATATGAAACTTGGAATAGGAGGAGTGGTAACTTTCAAAAACGGGAAAATAGATCAATTTCTGAATCAAATAGATTTGAAACACATCGTTTTGGAAACAGATTCCCCTTATTTAGCGCCTATTCCTTATAGAGGAAAAAGGAACGAAAGCAGCTATCTGGTAAATGTTATAAATAAGTTGTCCGAAATTTATGGTCTGACGCCAAAAGAAATTGCGACAATAACAACGGAGAATTCTAAAGCAATTTTTGGGATTTAAAACAAATTTATTTTATTTTAACTTTTTTTTTGTTCTTTTGCCCAGACAAACATAGAAAACTAACAATGCAGAAATTTGACGCTATTCGGCCATTTTATGATTCCGAAATAAACGAGGCTCTTCAAGATGTGATTCATCATCCAATGATGAAGGCATTAATGAATTTTTCTTTTCCGGATGTTGCTGACGAAGTTTGGAAAGAGCAACTCAGGAAAACGCATTCTATTCGTGATTTTCAATGTAATTTTATTTACCAATCCGTTCAGAAAGTATTAGAAAAAAGCTCTGAAGGATTAACAACTTCTGGTTTTGAAAAGTTAAATAAGAACACTTCGTATTTGTTTATTTCGAATCATCGTGATATTCTTTTAGATACAACATTATTAAATGCTTCTTTATTTGAGCATGGATTAGTGATGACCGCATCAGCGATAGGAGATAATTTAGTAAAAAAATCTTTTCTGAAGACTTTGGCGAAATTAAACCGTAATTTTCTGGTACAACGTGGCTTAACGCCAAGGGAAATGTTACAGAGTTCAAAGCTGTTGTCAGAATATATAGGTCATTTGTTACTTCATGAAAACCGTTCCGTTTGGATTGCGCAACGGGAAGGAAGAACAAAAGATGGTAATGATGCCACAAATCCAGGTGTTTTGAAAATGCTGGGAATGGCTTCTGATGAAATGAATTTGATGGATTATTTCAAGAAACTCAAAATCGTACCCGTTTCCATTTCCTATGAATACGACCCAACGGATGCTTTGAAAATGCCTCAATTGATGGCTGAAGCGAATAATGAGGTTTACATTAAGGAAAAAAATGAAGATTTCATGACAATTCTTAGTGGCGCTTTGGGACAGAAGAAAAAAATCCACATTCACGTAGGGAAAGTTTTAGACACAGAAATAGATGGGATTATTGCTGAAAATGACAATTCAAACAAGCAAATTGTTGCATTAGCACAAGTTATTGATGATGCGATATTAAGTAATTACAAGTTGTGGCCAACTAATTATATCGCGTATGATATTGTTAATAAAGTCAATACCTATTCGCATTTGTACACAGAAAATGAGAAATCACTTTTTGAGCGTAGACTAGAAATGCGAATTGACCATGATAATCCAATAGCTTTAGATGGTTTTCTTGCGATGTATGCAAATCCCGTAGTGAATAAATTGAAATACCAAAATGCAATCTAAAGCCAAAATACTACTAATTTATACTGGTGGAACCATTGGTATGAGGAAAGATTTTGAAACAGGTGCGCTCAAGGCCTTCAATTTTAGTAAATTATTACAGAGAATCCCGGAATTGAAACAATTGGATTGCGAGATCGAAACAATTTCTTTCGAAAATCCCATCGATTCCTCCAACATGAATCCTCAAGAGTGGGCTAAAATTGCTTCGATTATCGAAGAAAATTATGCTGAATTTGATGGATTTGTGGTGCTCCATGGTTCGGATACCATGTCATATTCGGCATCAGCATTGAGTTTTATGCTCGAAAGCTTATCAAAACCAGTCATTTTTACCGGATCACAATTGCCTATTGGAGATTTGCGTACGGATGCTAAAGAGAATCTGATTACGGCTATCCAAATTGCTTCTTTACGTGAAAATGGAAAATCGGTCATAAGAGAAGTTTGTCTTTATTTTGAATACAAATTATACCGTGGTAACAGAACGACAAAAATAAATGCAGAAAATTTCAAAGCATTTACATCTCCTAATTATCCTTCTTTGGTAGAATCTGGCGTGCATTTAAATATGAATCCCGAATTATTTTTACCGATACCAAGGGTCAGAAAATTAAAGGTTCATAAAATTTTAGATAATAATGTGGTCATCATAAAAATGTTTCCCGGAATAAACGAAACCGTTCTGTCAGCCATTTTTAATATTCAAAATCTTAAGGGGATTGTCTTAGAAACCTACGGAGCCGGAAATGCTCCTACCGAAGAATGGTTTATAGCACTTTTAAGAAAATCGATTGAAAAAGGATTGTATATCGTCAATGTTACCCAATGTTCTGGAGGAAGTGTTAGCATGGGACATTATGAAACTAGTACAGGAATGAAAAAAATAGGAGTGATTTCAGGCAAAGACATCACTACCGAAGCGGCAATCACAAAATTAATGTATTTATTAAGCCAAAAAATAGCTCCAAAAGACTTCAAAACTATCTTTGAAACGGCTTTACGGGGAGAAATGGTATAATATTCAGATTTTACTTTTCTAAGTCAGTTTTTTTTGTGTTCTTTGCAAACCAAAATAGAGAGGTGTCCGAGTGGTTGAAGGAGCTAGCCTGGAAAGCTAGTATGTGGGTAACTGCATCGTGGGTTCGAATCCCATCCTCTCTGCAAAAAAAATTAATGCTTCCTGAAAGGGGAGCATTTTTTGTTTTATAGCGTGACAAACTTTTTGTTTGTCTAAGCTATAAAACAAAAAAGGATCAGGCATGAAATGCCAAGCATTGATTTCTTTGTGAGACGCCCCTTTCAGGGATCACCGTAGGTAATCTCTATTTATAGCGTGACAAACTTTTTGTTTGTCTAAGCGTATAAAACAAAAAAGGATCAGGAATTAAATGCCAAGCATTAATTTCTTTGTGAGACGCCCCTCTAGGGATCAACGAAGTTAATCCCTAATTGAAAAGGGTCTATAGTGTGACAAACTTTTTTGTTACAGCAGACATTTAAGATTAATTTAAAAAGTTCATTTTTAAATATCTTTCAACAAAGGATAAACCCGTTTGAATTTCTCAAAACCCTGTTCGTAGATTTCTTTGGAGTCTTTATTTGGTAGAAAAATTTTTCCAATTTTAGATTCCTTTGGAACGGAAATACCGGTAGCTTTAAATCCGATTAAAACGGCGCCCCATGCAGAAGCTTCAATTGTTTCGGCTACGATTACTTTCATTTGAAAAATATCAGCGACTATTTGTAACCAAAGGTCGCTTTTTCCAAAACCACCACTCGCCATTATTGACGTTTGATGTCTTTTTTCGAAATCAGGAAGTAAGATTTCAGTAATGCTTAATAGTCCAAATAAAATACCTTCAAGTGTAGCCCGAATTAAATGTGCCTGAGTATGTATAATGCGGATTCCCAAAAGAGTTCCCTGAGCGGAAGCATCCCAAATTGGAGCTCTTTCCCCTAATAAATAAGGAACAAAAAGTAAACCTTCAGATCCGGCAGGAATTGTTTTGGCTTGTTCGAAAAGTTCCTCAAAAGATTCGTCTGTTTTTAGGATGGATTCTTTCAGCCATTGCAAAACAATTGCACCATTATTAACAGCGCCTAATTTCAAATATTGATTGTCCATCAAATGGTAACACTGTGTTCGCATTTGGGAATCAATAAAAGGCGTGTCAGAAGGCAAGCGTACAGCACCGCTTGTTCCAATGGATAAAGCCATGCGGCCGGCTTCCATTGCTCCGGTTCCTAAATTTGCCAATACGCCGTCACCGCCACCAAGTATATATTGAAAACCATCGGATAACCCTTTACTTTGATGCATAGGACTCACAATTGTGGATAGTTGGGACTCGTCAATTTTTAAATAATCAAGGATTTCTGTTTCCCATTGTAGCGCATGAATATTCATTAGTCCGGTACCCGATGCCATGGAAGAATCAATTACATATTCTCCCGTAAGATGGTGCCAAATGTATTCTTTGAGACTGATAAATTTAAAGGCTTTTAAAAACGTTGTTGCATCATGTTCTTTCAGCCAAGCAATTTTGGTCATGGGTGAAAAAGTATGAATAGGAATCCCTGTTTTTTGATAGAAGTTTTTACCTTGCTCTGATTCTTTTAACGCTTCGGCTAATGAATGGGCTCTATTATCTGCCCAAATAATTGCATCGGTGAGAGGGTTTCCTGCATTGTCGATTGCTATGATGCTTTGCATCGCCGAACTAAAACTGATAAATTCAGGCTGAATTTCTTTTGTGATTTGCTGAATGCATTTTAAAACAGCAGCTACTATTTCATTGGGTTTTTGGATGCTCCAATTCACTTCAGGATGATACAATGGGTAGGACAGGCTAAATTCCCGAATCACTTTTCCTGTCTTGTCAAAACACACTGCTTTGGTTGCCGTGGTGCCAATATCTATTCCTATGTAAAACTGTTCCATTTTTAATTAGATAAATTATTATCCCACAAATAAATTCAGTAACAACACGCCTATTAATCCCATGATTCCAATGATGGTTTCCATCACGGTCCATGTTTTGAAAGTATCCGAAATGCTAATCCCAAAATATTCTTTAAACATCCAAAAACCAGTGTCATTTACATGAGAACACATTAAACTCCCTGCTCCAATAGACAGTACCATAAGTTCGGGGTTTATTCCTGAAGTAGCCACTAACGGCTGTACAATCCCTGCAGCAGTTAATCCTGCGACAGTTGCTGAACCTAATGCAATTCGAATAATTGTTGCGATAAGCCAGCCCAATACTAAAGGAGAAAGTGTTGATGTTTCGAAAAAAACAGCTAAATCAGTACCGATGCCACTGTCAATCAGCAATTGTTTGAAAGCACCGCCGGCTGCAATAATCATGATAATCATGGTGGCGGAACTCATCGCCGAACTGGATTTATCCATAATATCTTGCATCTTCCGACCGCGATTAATGCCCAAAAAAACTATGGCAAACAATACTGCAATAAGCATGGAGGTGGTTGGATTTCCAATAAATCCAAGTATATGACGTAAAGTAGATGCTTCGGGTAGGCTTAATTCGCTTATTGTGGCTAATCCCATCAAGATTACAGGAATTAATGCAGCTAGAAAACTGATGCCGAAAGATGGCATTTCGTTTTCAGCGAATGTTTTGCTTTCGAATAATCCTTTGGGAGGATTGGCAACGATTTTCTTAATGAACTCAGGAAAAATAATTCCGGCAATCAGCAAAGTAGGAATTGCTATTACTAATCCGTACAGTAAAGTTTGTCCAATGTCAGCTTTAAAAATTACGGCAATGGCAGTTGGTCCGGGATGAGGTGGCAAAAAACCGTGCGTTACTGATAATGCCGAAGCCATGGCGATTCCAAGATAAATTATAGGCTGTTTAGTGCTTTTTGCGACAGCGAAAACCATTGGAATCAAGATCACAAAACCAGCATTATAGAACATTGAAATTCCTACCGCAAAGCCAGTCAGTAACATGGCCCATTTAATATGCTTGATTCCAAAAGCATTAATCATTGCCGAACTAATTCGTTGAGCGGCACCACTATCCGAAAGAATATTTCCCAGAATAACGCCAAAAGCGATAATCACTATCAGAGATCCTAACGTGCTTCCTATTCCTAGTTGGAGCGAATTAATAATATCGGGAAAGAGCATCCCTTTGGCAATTCCCACAAACAAAGAAGCAATTATTAATGAGATGAAAGCATTCAGTTTTACTGCGGAAATCAAGACAAGTAATAAAAGTATACTTGCAATTAAAATCAATATAGACATATTCTTGAATTTGAAATTACACTTCGAGTTGTTTAAAAATGACTGTCTTTTGGTTACTCATTTTTCTCGACTGCATGACCACCAAATTCATTACGAAGTGCTGCTACTACTTTTCCGGAGAAAGTATCCTGCATTTGGGAACGGTACCGCATCATGATTGAAAGTGCGATTACAGGAGTTGGGACGCCTAAGTCTAATGCAGTTTCGAGTGTCCATTTTCCTTCACCTGAAGAATGCATGATTCCTTTGATGCTGTCTAATTTTGGGTCTTTCGAAAAAGCATTTTCGGTGAGTTCCATTAACCAACTGCGCACTACAGAACCGTGATTGAATAATTTAGCTGTTTTTTCGAAATCAATATCAAATTCCGAGTGTTCAAAAACCTCAAAACCTTCGGCAATGGATTGCATCATTCCATATTCGATTCCGTTGTGAACCATTTTGGTAAAATGACCACTTCCTGCTGCACCGGTATATAAGTGACCATTTTCAACAGAAATATCCTTGAAAACTTTAGCCACATATTCAAATACGGCTGCATCTCCGCCAATCATGGTACAAGCACCATTTAATGCTCCCGAAGTTCCTCCCGAAGTTCCGCAGTCCAAAAAGTCAATACCCAATTCTTTGAGTAGAGAATAGCGACGTTTAGAATCTTTATAGTTAGAGTTTCCTCCGTCAATGATAATATCATTTTTTTCTAAAAAGGGAATTAATGAAGTGATAACTGTATCTACAATTTCGCCAGCAGGCACCATTAACCAAATCACTTTTCGATCATTTAGTTTCTGACATAATTCTTGTGCAGAATATGCAGTATTAATTCCTTCCTGGCTTATTTTATTTACAAAGTCAGTGTTTACGTCTTGGGCTACTACTTCATAACCATTTCGTTGTAAATTCAGGGCAAGGTTGAAGCCCATTTTTCCTAATCCTATAATTCCAATTTGCATAACTGTTTATTTTTAAGTGTAATTTGTAGTTGTTTTTGAGTATCCTTTCAAAAATTTTTCTAGTAAAAATATTGGTTTTAATTTTTTAACAAGCAATTTATTCAAGAAATATTTAAATAGCTTAAATCAATATGTTAATTAATTGGTTTTTGATGGAGCAGATTTTAATTACTACACAATTTTTTAAATAAACTTATGGTTATTACATGGTTTATGTTTCTAGACATATAAGAGAAATATAAGTTCATTTAATTTTTTCTGTGTTTAGTTTATTATAAGCTTTATTTGTCAGCAATACGTATAAGAAAAGTATCAAAATCCTATATTTGTAAAGTCATAATGAGAAATAGAAACCTATGAATAGGTTCGGAACAATCATTAAGTAATTTTAAACCCAAAAACAATATGCGATTATTTCTTAGTTGTTTTCTTTTCTTATCCGTTTTCAATCTTTTTTCCCAAGAAAATGTGATTGCTGAAAATGATCCAAAAGTAAAAATTGATTCCCTTTATAGAGAAGATCAGTTTTATTTTGGATTTACTTACAATACTTTAACGAACAAACCGGATGGTTTATCCCAGAGTAAATTGTCAACCGGTTTTTCTGCTGGTTTTCTTAGGGATATGCCCATAAATAAAAATAGAACCATTGCAATAGCATCCGGAATAGGCCTTTCTTATAATAATTACAATCAAAATCTTGCTATTTATAAATCGGATCAAACCTTTGTTTATTCAATTATCAATGCAGAAACAGTCTTTAGTAAGAATAAGTTTTCACAACTATTAGTGGATGTCCCTATTGAGTTCAGATGGAGAACATCGACCTATGAGAGTTATAAGTTTTGGAGAATTTATGGAGGGGTTAAATTCAGTTATTTGATTTATGATCGATCCCTTTTTAGTGATGATCAGGGTAAAATAATTGTTACGGGAAATAAGGATTTTAATAAATTTCTATATGGTGTTTATATTTCATCAGGTTATAATACGATTAATGTATATGCCTATTACGGTTTGAACTCACTATTCAAATCTGCAAAAATTGATGGTCAGCCCATCGATATGAAATCCTTTAATATTGGGATTATTTTCTACATTTTATAACCATAAATACAACAAAAGCAGTTGAGGCACACTTCCTAAAAGAAAACCAAGAATCAATTCTGAAGGGGTATGGGCTTTCATTTCTAAACGGGATGAAGCCACAAAACCGTTCATTAGTATTAGAAATGTAATCATAAAGCTATTCTGGATTTGATAATGCATGCTTAATCCCATTACAAAAACGGTTAAGGAGCTTATACCCATCATGTGAAAGCTGGCTTTTGTCTTAAAAAACGACAATACTAATGCCTGTAAAGTACTCATCAATGCCCCCAAAAAGAAAAAATGTAATTCAGGATATCGGTCTAAAGTGATGCTTTTTCGAACTAGTAAAATAAGGAGAAAACAGTGAATTATCAATGGGATTTTGCGCTGTGATACTTCGGCGACCATGATTGAATCAATTCTTCCCGCAGCACGTAATAGTAAAAAAAGTAGAATGGGAATGATTACCGTAACAATTAAGATTTGGAATAATACGAAAAGTTTTTCCTGATTCACAAAAAGGGAAAGGTTGAAAAAAAGGTAAACCAAGGCTGCCATTATCGGTATGAATATTGGATGAAAAATATAAGAGAATATTGGCAGGATTTTTTTCAAGATTTCTAGTGTTGTTTGTACTAACAAATATAACGATTCTGATAAAATAGTTAGTGTAAGTTTATAGTGTTTTTAACTTTTGCAATGCTTTAAAAAGGGATTTCGTTCGAGTTTTAATAAACAAGGAATAGCTGTAAATTGTAACGTTTCGAAGTCTTCATTTTGAAAAGAAGTGTTATTTTTGAGCAAGTTTTAGAAAGAGAATCAATTTATTGCTGCGCTTTCGCAAAAGTTACGATGCTTTTTCTCGATATAATAATTCGTGTCAACAATTAAATAGGCGTCATTCACGCAGCAAATCAATGAGTTTAAAAATCCAAAATATAATTCCTCAAATTCAGGCCCGATTTGTAGGCAACAAAAATACCGTTTCAATTGATGCGATTTCTATCGATAGTCGCTCGTTGCAAAATGGTCCACGAACCTTGTTTTTTGCTTTGGTTGGGGCCAATAATGATGCGCACTTTTACATAAAAGATTTAATTGAAAAAGGTGTTCAAAACTTTGTAGTTACTCATATTCCTCAAGATTTCGAGACCAAAGCCAATTTTCTGATTGTCAAAAATACAGTCGAAGCGTTGCAGAAAATGGCTGAATACTATCGTGATCTTTTCCATTTTCCTATTATCGGATTGACTGGAAGTAATGGTAAAACGATAGTAAAGGAATGGTTGAACTTTCTCCTGAGTCCCGATTATAATATTATTCGAAGTCCAAAAAGTTACAACTCACAGGTTGGAGTTCCTTTGTCTGTTTTGGCAATTAATGAGCAACACAATCTCGGGATTTTTGAAGCTGGGATTTCTACCGGTTCAGAAATGAAAAAATTGAAACCCATTATCAAGCCGACGATTGGGATTTTAACTAATATTGGTTCTGCCCACAATGAAGGTTTTACAAGTTTAGAAGAAAAAGTTAAAGAGAAAATGCTGCTTTTTGAAGATTCAGAAGTAGTCATTTATCAAAAAAATGATACTGTTGATTCCTTTATTTCAAAAAAAACAAGAGCATTTACATGGAGTTTTGATTCTAAAGATGCTGATGTTTTTGTCTTTCATGCTGCAATTAAAAACGACAGTACAAGCATTCAATACAAATATAAAGGAGATTCATTCGAATTGACAATACCTTTTCAGGATAAGGCTTCCATTGAAAATGCGATTTCGTGTCTGATGGTTTTGTTGTATTTTAAATATGACGAAAAGACGATTCAAAACCGAATGGAATTATTGTATCCCGTTGAAATGCGTCTGAAAGTGAAAAACGGAATCAACAATTGCAGTATAATTGATGACAGTTACAGTTCCGATTTCCAATCGCTGAAAATCGCTTTGGATTTTCTTGAAAGTCAAAATAAACGTCAAAAAAAGACGCTAATATTATCGGATATTTTTCAAAGTGGTTTGTCCAATGATGAATTGTACTCGAAAGTCGCTGAATTGGTAATCTCAAATAAAATTATAAGGATTATCGGGATTGGAGAAACCATTTCGTCATTCGAAAATAAATTTACAAATTGTGTTACTTTTAAAAATACAGAAGCTTTTATTGCTGGTTTTGATGATTTAAATTTTAACAATGAAACGATTTTGATTAAAGGAGCACGCACGTTTCATTTTGAAGAAATAGTAGCTTTATTAGAAGAGAAAACACATGAGACCGTTCTTGAAATTAACCTGAATGCCATCAGTCATAACTTGAGTTTCTTTAAATCAAAGCTGAAAGCAAACACTAAAATAATGGTAATGGTTAAAGCTTTTGGTTATGGTAGTGGTGGTCTTGAAATAGCCAAATTGCTGGAACATCATAAAGTGGATTATTTGGGCGTGGCTTTCGCCGATGAGGGAATCTCGTTGAAAAATGGCGGGATTAACCTGCCAATTATGGTATTGAATCCGGAAACTACCAGTTTTTCGGCAATTATACAACATCAATTGGAGCCCGAAATTTATAGCTTGAAAGGACTTCGTGCTTTCTTGAAAATTGCAGAGCAAAAGAAATTGAAACATTTTCCTATTCATATTAAGCTTGATACAGGAATGCATCGATTGGGTTTTGAGAACAATACAATTGATGATTTAATAGCGACTTTAAAAGGAAATCAAGCTGTTAAAGTGCAAAGTGTTTTGTCTCATATGGCTACCAGTGACGATTTAGAACACAAGGATTTTGCACATTCACAAATTGATTTGTTTGAGAAATTATCCTCAAAATTAATGTCAGAATTGCAAATAAACCCCATTCGGCATATTTTAAATACTTCGGGAATCAGTAATTATCCGGATTCACAATATGATATGGTTCGCCTTGGAATTGGACTTTACGGTGTTTCAAATGACAGTGAAGAGCAGAAATATTTAGAAAATGTAGGCACACTCAAATCAGTAATTTCTCAAATCAGAACCATTCCTGCCGGTGAAAGTGTGGGGTATGGCAGACGATTTATGGCGGAGAAACCAACAAAAATTGCAACAATTCCCATAGGTTATGCTGATGGAATTTCGAGAGGTTGGGGAAATGGGATTGGTTTTGTGACTATTAAAAATGAAAAAGCGACCATTCTTGGAAGTATTTGCATGGATATGTTAATGGTGGATATCAGCGAAATTGATTGTAAAGAAGGGGATGCCGCAATCATTTTTGGCGAAAGCCCAACAGTCAATTATATTGCCCAGAAATTAAACACGATACCGTATGAAGTTCTTACCAGTATTTCGCAACGAGTGAAACGGGTGTTTTATAGGGAATAATAAATTTAGGCAAACGGCTGTTAATTGTATTAAAATTTTGATTAAATTCGTTTAGCAAAAAATATATTTTAACCTAAAAAAATTAATTATGGGATTTTTCGGTGATTTTAAAGCTTCTTTAATGAAAGGTGATGTGTTGAGTTTAGCAACTGCAGTTGTTATTGGTGCTGCGTTTGGTAAAATTGTAGGGTCAGCTGTAGATGACGTTATTATGCCAATTGTAGGTTTGATAACTGGCGGAATTGATTTTACGCAAAAATTTGTCACACTAGACGGGAACAGCTATGAAACTTTAGCTGCTGCAAAAACTGCCGGTGCAGCTGTAATCACTTATGGAAATTTGGTGCAAGCCATAATTAATTTTGTTATTATTGCCTTCTTTATTTTTATTATTTTAAGAGCTGCTGAAAAGGCTAAAAAGAAAGAAGAAGTTGCTCCTGCTGCTCCAACTGGACCTACGCAGGAAGAATTGCTTACACAAATTAGAGATTTATTGAAAAAATAATACCGCTACACTATATATTCTAACTAAACCGCTTCGTATGGAGGCGGTTTTTCTTTTTGTTAAAATACGAAATTATGAATTGTTATATTTATAACATTTTGTTATTTTTTGTGAACACGCTTGTTTTAATTTGAATATTACTTACTTTTGCCATTCAAATTTAGTACTCAATAATAAAAATATACTATGAGAATAGCAGTTGTAGGCGCTACTGGAATGGTTGGCGAAGTAATGTTAAAAGTATTGGCAGAAAGAAATTTCCCTGTAACAGAATTAATCCCGGTTGCTTCTGAAAGATCAGTGGGAAAAGAAATAGAATATAAAGGTAAAAAATATAAAGTGGTTGGTATGCAAACTGCTGTGGACATGAAAGCGGATATTGCTTTGTTTTCTGCAGGAGGAGATACTTCACTGGAATGGGCTCCAAAATTTGCAGCAGCGGGAACAACCGTTATCGATAATTCATCAGCTTGGAGAATGGATCCAACCAAAAAATTAATCGTTCCTGAAATCAATGCATCTGAATTGACTGCAGCAGATAAAATCATTGCAAATCCAAACTGTTCTACGATACAAATGGTATTGGTTTTGGCTCCATTGCATAGAAAATACAACATCAAACGTGTTATTGTTTCTACGTATCAATCCATCACTGGAACAGGTGTAAAAGCAGTACAACAGTTAGAAAATGAATATGCAGGAGTTCAAGGTGAAATGGCTTACAAATATCCAATTCACAGAAATGCAATTCCACAATGTGATTCATTTGAAGATAACGGGTACACTAAAGAAGAAATGAAATTAGTTCGTGAAACTAAAAAAATATTAAGTGATAATACAATTGCAGTTACGGCTACAGCTGTTCGTGTGCCAATCGTTGGTGGACACAGTGAAGCGGTAAATGTTGAATTCACTAATGATTTTGATATTAGCGAAGTACAAAATATTTTGCATCATACGGATGGTGTTGTGGTTCAAGACAACAATGATACCTATACCTACCCAATGCCAATGTATGCACAAGGGAAAGATGATGTTTTTGTAGGTAGAATTCGTCGTGACGAAAGTCAGGAAAACACCTTGAATATGTGGATTGTTGCTGATAACTTGAGAAAAGGAGCCGCTACAAACACCATACAAATTGCAGAATATTTGATTGCTGCTAAATTGGTGTAATACTTGATTTTTAGTTCAAATTAAAACCATTTGTTTTGTCAAAATATAATTTGTCAGAACAAATGGTTTTCTTTTTTACAGTTTTTCCTAGCCAAAAAAAAGTTGATTTTTAAAACAGATAAGGATGTAAGTTCATTTAAGAGAATGATTTTTTATTTAAGTTTAAAACTTATGTTTCTTTAAATTTCTTATATGGTAAAAAAGAAGCATGTTACTTTTTCTAAATTGTTTCGTTACCTTTGTCAAGGATGAAAAAGAAACAGCTCATAATTAATCTTTTCTTTGCGATTGCACTATTGTTCTCTATAGTGTTTCAATCGTTTCATGGGTATGAGCATCTGGAAAAAAAACTTTCAGAAAAGGCCTGTTATCACAAAAACGATTCTAATAAGGCAGAATTAACCCATCAGCATAGAGGTTTTGACCATTGTTTGCTTTGTGAATTCACTTCCAGCAGTTACATTTCCCCGACTGATTTCTCCTGTCAATTATATACCCCATACAAAGAAATACCTTATTTCTTTGCTGACTCAGAAACGATTCTTTCGTTTTCTGGAAGTTTGTATTCCCACCGCGGACCACCTGTAAATAATTTAAGCTGAATTTATTTCAGCTTCTGTTGATTTTTTTCAGCAGGTATCATTTCTATTTTATTTACTAAATAATTTCGGACTCGTCTCCCTCTCCTTTGGAGAGGGTTGGGGTGAGGAATAACACAATCATTTTCAATGAAAAAATTTATTATAGCCCTATTCTTGGGGTTTTCTGCTATGCTCCAAGCGCAAAATTTAATATCGGGGACCGTAACCAATAAGATAAACCAACCCATAAAAGGCGTTTCAGTATATGCAACAGAATTGCATAAAGGAACAACAACTGATGAGAATGGAAAATTCACATTTACCAATCTCCCTAACGGAAAATTAAAACTCACCTTTACATTTATAGGATTTGGAACACAGAATAAAACCATAAGCAGTTTACAAAAAGAAAACACACTAGATGTAATCCTCGAAGAAACAATATTTGAGATGGATGAAGTGATTGTTTCCACGGCTTTCAATAAAATACAATCGCAAAACGTGATGAAAGTCGAACACGAAAGCATCAAAGAGATGCAACGAAAAGGAACCGCCACCTTGATAGAAGGACTGGCTACCATCCCAGGTGTTTCACAGGTTTCTACAGGAACTTCTATTGGGAAACCCGTAATTCGTGGATTGAGCGGGAATCGGGTTTTGGTGTATTCGCAAGGTGTTCGAATGGAAAACCAACAGTTTGGTGACGAACACGGATTAGGATTAAATGACTCAGGAATAGAAAGTGTTGAGGTAATAAAAGGCCCAGCTTCTTTATTGTATGGTTCGGATGCTTTGGGTGGTGTTTTGTATTTTAATCCCGAAAAATTTGCAGATGTCAATACATTCAAAGCTAATTTCAGTCAAAAATTATTTTCTAATACCCTGGGAAGTAATTCCTCTTTGGGATTGAAAACATCTACTGATAACTGGAAATTTCTTGCTAGAGGAAGTTACAATATGCATTCCGATTATAAAATTGCTTTGCCAGTTCGGTCTTCGACCTCGGGTGCAGACGGCGAACGAGTAAGTAATACACGTTACAATGAAACGGACTTCAAAACAGGAATTGGGTTCAACAATGCCAAATTTTCAAGTGTACTGCGTTACAATTACAACGAGCTCGACTTAGGAATTCCGGAAGATGGTCCCGAAGCGTCGGGAGCGGAACAAACTACGAGTAAGAAAACAGGATTTCCAAAACAGGGCGTTTTTAATCATTTGTTAAGTTTGAACAACGTTTTCTTTTTCCAGAAATCAAAACTGGATGTCGATTTGGGTTATGTTGCTAATGATCGAAGTGAGTTTGAAGATAGTGATGTTGCGATTTTGCACATGAAATTGAAAACATTCAATTACGATGCAAAATACCATTTGCCAACGATTGGCAAAGTAGAAACTATTTTTGGAATTCAGGGAATGCACCAAACGAACACCAACTCAGGAGAGGAATATTTAATTCCAGATGCAATTACAAATGATTTTGGTTTTTTTGGTACCGCTAATTACGAATGGAAAACGAATGTACTTCAAGCCGGTTTGCGTTTTGACAATCGAAAAATTACTACCCAAGCCTATGGTACTCCCGGTGAGGAAGGTTCATTTGAAGCTATCGAAAAATCATACGATAGTTTCAATGCTTCTTTGGGTTACAAAACCAATCTCGTTGATGATTTGACATTGCGACTGAATCTCGCTTCTGGATTTAGAGCGCCAAACCTCGCCGAATTAACGTCCAATGGTGTTCACGAAGGAACGAATCGTTATGAAGTGGGAAACAGTGATTTGGAAACCGAGCAAAATGTACAAACCGATTTGAATTTAGAATACAGAACGGATCATTTCGAGTTTTTTGTGAACGGATTTTACAACCATATCAACAATTATATTTACACCTCGCCAACGGGTATGGTAATCGATGAAAATGCTGTTTTTGATTATATTCAGAATAACGCCAAGTTATATGGAGGAGAAATCGGACTGCATTTTCATCCGCATCCTTTGGATTGGTTGCATTATGAAACGAGTTTTGAAACTGTAACCGGGAAGAAACAAAATGGGGACTATTTGCCGTTAATTCCGGCTAACAATTGGAATAATACTATTAGAACAGAGTTCAAAATCAAAAACTGGTTTGATGACGGTTTTGCCGCTTTGAATGTTTCTACTACTTTCGGTCAAAATAACGTGAGTGGTTTTGAAATAGAATCCAATGGCTATTCATTAGTGAATCTAGGTTTTGGAGGAAAAGTAAAACTGGGTAAAACGGCTTTTGATATCAGCCTGAATGGGAATAATTTATTCGATAAAAGATACATTGCGCATCTTTCCCGTCTAAAAATTGATGGGATTCCTAACATAGGAAGAAACATTATTTTTGGGGTGAATTTTATTTTGTAACGCTGTTGCGTAAGCAAAAAAACATAAAAAACGCTATTCGAAAGAATAGCGTTTTTGGCTTTAACTTAAATGAACTTATATTGCTTACATGGTTTGTTTTTCTCAACATATAAGAGATATAAGTCCATTTAAGAATTGATTTTATTATTTGAATTATGTCCGCAGTGTAGACACAATTGGATTGGTTTTGAAATTTGTTAAAGTTTAGTCCTAAATATTTCATTTTTGATACTTGTAATCCAAATGAAAGACTAGCGTTTTTGGCTTTAATTTAAATGAACTTATATCTCTTACATGGTTTGTGGTTTTCAACATATAAGAGATATAAGTCCATTTAAGAATTGATTTTATTATTTGAATTATGACCGCACTGTGGGCACAATTGGATTGGTTTTGAAATTCGTTTAAGTTTAATACTAAATGTTTCATTTTGATACTTGTAATCCAAATGAAAATTCGTTTTGAATTAGTGAAATTCTATCTAACTCTTTTCAAATGGTTGGGATTAAGAATTCGAAATAGGACTACGGCACTATAAAATCTGCGGAATCTGCGTGCTAAAAAATTTTCACGCAGATTTTGCAGATTCAGCAGATTAGTGTTGTGGGAAATCTGTTTTTTATATTTCGCTTTAGCGAACCTATTTCATCTGCTTACGGTTGACAACGCTTTTCTGAGTTAGCAACTATGTGTCAAAGTACCCAACTTTCTTTAAATTCGCGGCAAGTCTATTATAATCAAACCGTTACTCTTCAGGGTAGCGTTTTTTGGTTTTAACTTAAATGAACTTATATTTCTTACATGGTTTATATTTCTCAACATATAAGAAATGATTTAATTATTCAATTGCGAACGCACTGAGTTCGCAATTGAATTGATTTTAATTTGCGACATTCACATAACTGTAATAAAAACAGCATTGGTACAACTAACTCTTTTTTAAGAATTCCTTAGTAGCTGTTTTGAAATAAGCGTCCAAATTTGGCGACGTTATTTTGTTCTTTTTCAAGGCAAAAAACCTTTGAATAGCACCGCTATTGAAAGGTTTTTTAACGCCGAAAAAGGGCGAAAGAACAAGAAAAATAGGATGATTTAATTTGAAACAGTTACTTAAATAAGGAACAGCAACTATTTGTCTATTTTTGTAACGATTTAAATCAGAATTTAATAAAAAAAACTTTTTTAATAATGGTCGCATCTACTACAATAGCAACCTTTGGTCAAAACCAAAATCCCATAAAATATCCAACTACTAATAAAGGAAAAACAGTCGATGTGTATTTCGATACTGAAGTTGCCGATCCTTACCGCTGGCTCGAAGACGACAAATCTGTTGAAACGGGTGCTTGGGTAAAAGCCCAAAACAAAGTGACCTATGATTATTTAGACCAAATCCCGTTTCGGGATGCGTTAAAAGTAAGGATGGAAAAACTGTGGAATTATGAGAAAATAGGTGCGCCTTTTATCGAGGGAAATTTCACCTATTACTACAAAAATAACGGCTTGCAAAACCAATCGGTGTTGTACAGAAAAGATGCCAAAGGAAACGAAACTGTTTTCCTGGATCCAAATACATTTTCTAAAGACGGAACCACTTCTCTTGGCGGACTGGATTTTTCCAAAGACGGTTCGAAAGTTGCGTATGCCATTTCAGAAGGCGGAAGTGACTGGAGAAAAGTCATTATCATGGATGCCATCACCCAAAAAATTATAGAAGACACTCTTGTTGATGTAAAATTCAGCGGTGTATCTTGGAGAGGAAACGAAGGATTCTATTATTCTAGTTATGACAAACCAAAAGGAAGCGAATTATCGGCAAAAACGGACCAACACAAACTGTATTTCCACAAGCTAGGAACACCACAAAAAGAAGATAAAGTAATTTTTGGCGCAGACCAAAAACGACGTTATGTAGGTGGGGGCGTTACGGAGGACGATCATTATTTGGTCATTACAGCATCAACTTCTACGTATGGAAATGAATTGTATATTCAAGACTTGACCAAGCCCAATAGTCCTATTTTGACCATTGTGGATAATTTCAAGAGCGACAACAACATTATTGACAACGAAGGTGGGAAATTATTCATTGAAACCGACTTGAATGCGCCCAACAAACGCATCGTTACCGTGGATTTTAACAACCCAAAACCCGAAAACTGGAAAGATTTCATTCCCGAAACCGAGAATGTTTTAACTCCAACAACTGGCGGCGGTTATTTCTTTGCCAATTATATGAAAGATGCCGTTTCGGTGGTGAAACAATACGATTATTCTGGAAAATTGGTTCGTGAAATTCAATTGCCGGGCGTAGGAACTGCCGGTGGTTTTGGTGGAAAGAAAAAAGAAAAAACACTCTATTATTCGTTCACGAACTATATTACTCCGGGTTCTATCTTCTCATTTGAACCAAAATCAGGAACTTCAGCCGTATATGAAAAACCAAAAGTAGATTTCAACAGCGAAGAATATGAGTCCAAACAAGTGTTCTACACTTCCAAAGACGGAACCAAAATTCCGATGCTAATCACCCACAAAAAAGGATTGAAACTCGACGGTACAAATCCAACGATGTTGTATGGGTACGGTGGATTTAACGTAAGCTTGACGCCAAGTTTCAGTATTGCCAATGCCGTTTGGATGGAAAACGGAGGCATTTTGGCCGTGCCAAATTTACGTGGCGGTGGAGAATACGGAAAAAAATGGCACGATGCCGGAACCAAAATGCAAAAACAAAATGTCTTTGATGATTTCATCGCAGCGGCAGAATACCTGATTGCCGGTAACTACACGTCTCCACCATTTCTTGCCATTCGTGGCGGGTCAAACGGCGGATTGCTCGTGGGTGCTACCATGAACCAACGTCCGGACTTGATGAAAGTCGCTTTACCGGCCGTAGGCGTGATGGACATGTTGCGCTACCATACTTTTACCTCAGGTGCAGGTTGGGCGTATGATTACGGAACGGCACAAGACAGTAAGGAAATGTTTGACTACATCAAGGGCTATTCTCCCGTACACAATATAAAAAATGGGATTCAATATCCGGCCACGATGGTCACTACGGGCGATCACGATGATAGAGTAGTGCCGGCGCACAGTTTTAAATTTGCTGCCGAATTGCAAGAAAAACAGACTGGAACAAACCCAACCCTAATCCGAATTGATATCAATGCAGGACACGGTGCAGGAAAATCCGTGGCGGCAACCATTCAGGAAAATGTAGATATCCAAGCATTTACTTTGTATAATATGGGGGTAAACGTATTGCAGAAGTTAAATAATTAAGACCTGTTCTGAATTTATTTTGGAAGCTATTTCCCGCTTTCCGGCTTTATCTTTTTTGAGGCGAAGAAAAAATCGCCTCAAAAAAGGATATCGCCTGCAATCGGGGCTAACCTAATGGAAATATTTGGTCTTTTTCTTAAAAATTTTGATGTTTGTCCTGTAACGGGTTTTTGAACCTTGTAAAAGAATTAAATAATTTATCTAGTTCCTTAGCCCCGATAGCAGTGAAAATCCTTTATGTTTTTTCTTTAAAAAATATAAAGATTGTAGCGGATAGCGGGAAAAAGCTCCAAAAAAAGACTATTTTTTCTTCAAAGCATCAATCTCCTCATCACTGGGTTCAATGATGTCAATTTTTGGCTCGATGAAATCCTGTTCGTTTGCCAGTGTTTTATTCAAGGTCAACACCAAAGCTGGAAGCAACATCAAATTTGAAAGCATTCCGAACAATAAAGTCAACGAAATCAATCCGCCAAGTGCGATTGTTCCGCCAAAACTGGACAGCATAAATACCGAAAATCCAAAGAATAATACGATGGAAGTATAGAACATACTCAAGCCGGCATCCGTAAATGTGGCGTAAACGGATTTGCGTATTTTCCAATTATTTTTATTTAATTCCTCGCGGTATTGTGACAAGAATCGGACGGTGTCATCCACCGAAAGCCCAAATGCGATACCGAAAACCAATATCGTTGACGGTTTCAGCGGAATGTCCAGAAAGCCCATAATTCCTGCGGTTAACATTAATGGCAATAGATTAGGGATGATGGAAACCAATACCATTTTGAAGGAACGGAACATAAAAGCGACCAAAAGCGCCGTCAGGAAAAAGGCAAAAATCAAAGAGGAAAGTAAATTGTCCAGTAGGTAACCGGTTCCTTTTTGGAAGACTAGTGCTTTTCCTGTAATGGTTACCTTATATTGGTCTGACGGGAAAATTTTATCGGCTTTTTTGCGAATTTCAGCTTCAATTTTGGCAATATTGTCTCCGCTTTCATCGCGCATAAAAGTGGTAATTCGTGCATATTGTCCTGTCGAATCCACGTAGCTTTTCATCAAATTGTCTTTGGAATTTTTAGTGGCATTTTTGGCATACGACAAAATAAATGACTGTTCTTGTGACGTTGGCAGTTCATAATATTCCGGATTTCCATTATAATAGGCTTGCTTGGAATATTTAACTAAATTGACAATCGAAATGGGTTTTGACAGTTCCGGAATTTCGTCAATGGTTTCCTCGAGTTCTTCCATTCGCTTGAGCGTAGACAATTTCATGACTCCTTTTTTGCGTTTGGTATCAATCATGATTTCTAGCGGCATAACGCCATCAAATTCTTTTTCGAAGAAAACAATATCTTCAAAAAACGCCTCTTTTTTAGGCATGTCTTCAATTAAACTGCCCGAAATACGCATTTTGTAAATGCCAATAATGCTAATTACCAAAAGTATAACTGCAACCACATATATCGAAAACCGATTGTATTTTACGTTTCTCAGAATCCAGGCCATAAAAACCTTAACGTAATTTCGATCTAAATGCTCAATATGTCTGTCTTTTGGCGGTGGAATATAACTGTGAAAAATAGGGATAACAATAATGCACAAAAAGAAAAGTGCCATGATATTGATAGAAGTCACGACCCCAAACTCTAATAATAATTGATTATTGGAAGCGATAAATGTGGCAAAACCTATGGCCGTGGTAAGGTTTGTCATTAGTGTTGCCATTCCCACTTTGGTGGTGACACGCTGTAAAGCTTTGACTTTATTTCGATGGACTTTGTACTCCTGATGGTATTTATTGGTTAGGAAAATACAATTCGGAATCCCGATAACGATTATTAAAGAAGGAACTAAAGCGGTTAAAACCGTGATTTCATAATTTAGCAATCCTAAAAAACCAAAAGACCACATCACACCAATGATTACAATAATCATTGAAATTAAGGTTGCTCTAAAACTTCTGAAAAAGAAAAAGAAAAGCAATGAGGTTACCAATAATGAGGCTCCAATGAAAATTCCTATTTCGTTAAGTATCGTTTGTGCATTAAGTGTCCTGATGTATGGCATTCCCGAGACACGAAGGTCAATTCCGGTTTCTTTTTCGAATGTTTCTACTGCGGGAACTAACTTGCCAAGAATAAATTCTTTTCGTGCAGCGGTGTTTACAATTTTTTTATCCAGATAAACTGCGGAACGAATACTCCCGGATCTTTTATTGAAAAGTAAACCTTCGTAAAAAGGCAAATCATTAAAAAGTGCTGTCTTTATTTTTTGGAGATAGGCTTTGTCAACGGTTTTGCTTTGGTTAACAAAAGGAACCAATTCGAAGGTTTCCAGCGAATCGTTTTTCTGTAATTTCTTTAAGTCGTTTAAGGAAATAACTAAATCAACCGCTTTGTCTCCTTTGAGGCTGTTCATCAGTTTACTCCAAGAAGTATAGGCTTTTGGAGTAAAAATGGCATTGTCTTTTACGCCTAAGATGACTAAATTTCCTTCTTCACCAAATTTATTCAAAAAGGCATTGTATTCTATATTTACAATATTGTCGTCCGGTAATAAGTTAGCTTCGGTGAAAGTGAAATGGATATTCTTCCATTGCATCGCTAAAAGAGCTGTTATCGCTACAATAATGGATAACATTAAAATTCTATTTCTAAGGACAACTCGAGCTATTAATTCCCAAAATCCTAAACTAAACCACTTAATCATAATTCATATTTAACGGCGGTAAAGGTAGTCAAAACCGCTATAAATCATTTGTTTTAAATAAAACTTTTTGGTGTGTTATGAGGTTAATTCCAGAGGTTTTTTATTTTACAATATATTAATTTTATGGGATATAAATTATACATTTGAATTTCTCATCTTTGTTTCTTTAAACACGAGAAAGTCCACATAAAAATACATATGAAGAATTATAAAAACACAATATTTTATTTAGTTGTAACAGGTGGTTTCACCGCATTAATATATTGGATTATTAGTAAAGGAAAAAACTTAGAGGCAAGTGAAACGATTGTAATGCCTGTAAGTGGAAATGGTTCGTGGAATGATTTCATAGCTTCTATGCAACACAATTTTCAGGATCCATTGGCTATTCTTTTGGCACAAATTATTACGATAATCCTTGTGGCTCGTTTTTTTGGGTGGGTTTTTAAAAAAATCGGACAGCCATCAGTTATAGGAGAAATCATTGCAGGGATTGTTCTTGGACCCTCTTTATTAGGAATGTATTTTCCGGAATTTTCAAGTGCTTTATTTCCAGTCGAATCGTTAGGAAACTTAAAATTTTTAAGTCAAATAGGATTGATTCTTTTTATGTTCGTCATAGGAATGGAACTCGATATGAAAGTATTGAAAAACAAAGCCAATGAAGCGGTTGTGATTAGTCATGCGAGCATTGTCATTCCATTTGCACTCGGGATTGGACTGGCCTATTTTGTTTACAACCGTTTTGCTCCCGAAGGAGTGAAATTCCTTGCTTTCAGTTTGTTTATGGGAATTGCCCTGAGTATAACCGCATTTCCTGTTTTGGCAAGAATCGTTCAGGAAAGAGGGATTCATAAAACCAAACTTGGAGCAATTGTTATTACATGTGCCGCCGCCGATGATATTACCGCCTGGTGTATTCTGGCTGTAGTAATCGCAATTGTAAAAGCGGGAACTTTTGTTAGTTCGTTATACATTATTATGCTGGCTATAATTTATGTTGCGGCCATGATTTTTATTGTAAAACCATTTTTGAAAAGGATAGGGGATTTATATGGTTCTAAAGACAGTATAGTAAAACCTGTAGTGGCAATCTTTTTTCTGGTACTTATACTTTCGTCTTATGCTACTGAAGTGATTGGTATTCATGCGCTTTTTGGTGCTTTTATGGCTGGAGCTATTATGCCTGATGTTCCAAAATTCAGAACGATATTCATAGAAAAAGTGGAAGATGTTGCATTGATTCTTTTACTGCCTTTGTTTTTTGTGTTTACTGGTTTGAAAACTGAAATTGGCCTTATCAATGATCCCTATTTATGGAAGGTTACCGGTTTTATTATTTTGGTAGCCGTGGTGGGAAAATTTTTAGGAAGTGCATTGGCTGCTAAATTTGTAGGTCAGAGTTGGCGAGACAGTTTGACTATTGGTGCTTTGATGAACACGCGTGGTTTAATGGAGTTGATTGTATTGAATATCGGGTTGGAGCTTAAAGTTTTGACTCCTGAAGTTTTTACAATGATGGTTATCATGGCATTAGTGACTACTTTTATGACTGGACCAGCATTGGATTTAATCAATTATATCTTTAAAACTAAAGATGGTGTTGAAATTTTAGAACAAACAAACCATAATAAATACCGAATTTTAATTTCGTTTGGGAACAATGAAAAAGGGAAATCCTTATTGCGATTGGCTAACAGTTTTATAAAGAAACAAAAAGCAAAATCCAGCATTACGGTGATGCATTTGTCATTAAGTGATGAGGTACATACGTTCAATATGGAAGACAAAGAAAAAAATAGTTTTTATCCTATTGTCGAGGAATCGCAACTATTAAACCAAGATATCACCACTATTTTCAAAGCAACCCTTGATATTGAAACCGAAATTGCAGATGTAGCGAATCAAGGTGATTATGATTTGTTGTTGATAGGTTTAGGAAAATCCATTTTTGAAGGGACAATTCTCGGAAAAGTAATTGGTTTTACCACAAGGATAATTAATCCGGATCGATTGATTGATAAATTCACCGGAAAAGAAGGTTTGTTCGAAAATTCCCCTTTTGATGAAAGGACCAGACAGATTATTTCTAAAACCAAAATGCCAATAGGGATTTTGATTGATAAAGAGTTGCAAAATGTTAATCAGGTTTTTATTCCAATATTTAGTCCTGAAGATTCATTTTTGATTGATTATGTTCAAAAATTAATTTACAACAGCAATTCAAAAATTGTCATTTTGGATGTAAATGGATATGTAGAGACTAATTTTGTTTTGAACAGTGCTATAGATTCTCTAGAACAAAAATATCCGAATAACATTGGTTTAGTTACGGATAAAACAGTTAAAAAAGAATTTTTAGCCAAACAGGATTTAATGTTAATTAGTTTCGAAAGCTGGAAAGAACTCGTGGATTCCAGAAGTGTTTGGTTGAGTGGCGTTCCTTCAGTATTAATTTTAAAGCATTAAGATGAACTGGCTTTTATTGATTATTGGGGGGCTTTTTGAAGTAGGTTTTGCAACTTGTTTGGGCAAAGCCAAAGAAAGTTCCGGAATGACAGCAACATTGTGGTTGGGCGGATTCTTAATTTGCTTAACTATTAGTATGGTATTGCTTTACAAAGCCACACAAACATTGCCTATCGGAACAGCGTATGCGGTTTGGACAGGAATAGGTGCTGTGGGAACAGTTCTGGTTGGGATTTTTGTATTTAAAGAACCCGCTGATTTTTGGAGAATTTTCTTCATCACCACTTTAATCAGTTCGATTATTGGTTTGAAATTTGTTTCGAGTCATTAAAGCCCGAGATTAAGAACGAAACTTATTTTGACAGCTATATTATCTTGAAATTTACTCAGTTGATTCGGGCCATAACGGTAAAATCCGCCTAATCCCAAGCCATTATAAATTTGATTTAGCTCTATTCCAGATTCGAAATAACCTTTGTTCAGCGTTTTATAATCCAATCCGACATGTTGTTCCGGTTTACGTAAATTACCCCAAGCCATTCTGGAAACGAGAACTAAGGAAGGTTTTACTTTTTTGAATAATGTTACGCGACTAAAGCCATGTTTGAATTGAAAATAGGCGTATTCACTGGAGAAAAACTCATTGAAAAACATTGTTTCAAAACTATTTTTTCCTGCAAAAGTGATTCTCTGCATAATAGTTTCTTTGGTGATATTATTGGGAGACGTGTTGTACAAATGCGTCAGCGGTACATCACCAAGAGCATAACCGGCCTCGAAAAGTAAACTTGTTTTTTGACCGTTTAAATATTTCTTTTCATACTCTGTTTTGAAATCTAATTTGCTGAATTCAAAATCATTTTGCATAACCTTAGGCAGGGATTGTGTGTATTGAAAAGTGAATTTCGGGAAACGTTTTTCTACTTCAATTCGTCCCGTAGGCGTTTGCATGTAATCGCTGAATGGATTCCAACGCAAAGAAACCATTGCGGTTGTCATAACATAACTCGTATATAATTTCTCGTTTAAGTTGTATATATAATTGAATTTAGGTTCTATTGCGGCCCGGGAAAGTTCCCAGAAGCTTTCGGTTTTTGGAATAATTTTGGTTTCTATAAATGTTTTCCAACTCACATAATTGTAAAATGTACTGATGTTTATAGGTCTTGGATCATAGATTTTGAACGCTTTTTTATCAATTGTAAACACGGTGCTTGCAATTTCCCGAACATCATCAGTATAGGAAACGCCAATCCAGGAATTGGAAAATTTGCCTACCCGAGTCGCCATTCCCAAATTATATTTGAAATTGCCATCCTTTGTTCCATAAGCGGTGTATCCTTCGATTCTGAATTTTTTTGAAAATTGTTCATTGGTGACTCCGCCAATTCCCAATCTAAATCCTTCGTAATTATTATAACTGAATAATTTACGTAAGTCTAAATCGAATTTCCCAATGGGTAAATATCCGTTGATGATTTTTCGTCCAAAACGGATGCGACTTTCAATTCGTTTTTTGGAAGAAATACTGTCCAATGCCAAATACGTTTTTTTGCTTCGGCTGTCTAAACTGTCTTTTCTGTAGGTGTTCCAAAAACGTTCCGGTTTGTTAATTGCATCGTCTTTGATTTCGATATAAATAGCCGATTTTTTAATTTGTATCGGAATGTTATACTGAATTTCAAAATTATTCGTGTGTGAAAGCAAATAAGTGAAATCTGAGGCGACTTTCTTTCTTTCTTTAAAATCTTGTTCTACATCGCCATCAAATTGAATCGTTCCGCCAAGGATTTTTATATCGTCATCATTTTTACCTTTTACAATTTTAAAAGTTTTGTCCGTTGGAAACCATAGTTTTTCATTGGGAATGTACTTAAAATCATGAATCCCGCTAATGTCAAGAACGCCTTTTATGCGCATTACTGCTTTGGCCACAGCAAAATTATTTTGGTCAATATAAAGCACGCCTTTCAGTCCTGATGCTTTTCTTTTTTTCTTGTTTTTAAAGTAAATCATGTAGGTGTTTCTACCGTCAATGATGAGTGAATCCAAGAGCTTATAGTTGTAATCTTTTAGCGCATCATTGGCAATGGGACTGTTGTATTTGGTTTCAAAAAGCTCGTAACTGGAATCGTAAATAGAGAATGACTGTAAATTGAAGGCAATGATTTCATAAACAGGTTGCTTAAAACCAGCCATTTTGGTGCCTAATATGGTTTCTTTTAATGTATTATTAGCAAATTGATATTGTGACACTTTTTCGGTTTGAAAAAGATGTTGTTTACTAATGACTTCTTTAAATTTATAATTGGAGGAGTCAATTTTTGAGAATTGTTTTCCAATAGATTTTTGGACAAAAACAGAATCGATTCCTCCGTCAATAGAATCAGGATTTGCGGTTACAATGAGTTTGTTATAGGATTTAAATTCAAAACTGCGGAGTTTTTTTTGGGGATTATTGTTGTCCTTGTTTTCGATTGCCTTTCTGATAATTGCTAAAGCCGGGTTTTCACTTGGAACCATCACTTCATTCAAATTATCTGTCTTTTGAGAAAGAACGACAACATAATAATTTTTATTTTTTTCGATGGCAATCCTAGCTTTGATGAAACCAATATAAGAAATATAAAAGGCTGTAAAGGGAATTGTAGAGACAATGCTAAATTTTCCATCGACATCAGAGATGGTATTTAAGCCATTATTTGTGGTAATCGTGGCAAACGGCAACGGTTTGTTGGTTGTGGATTCTTTCACAATTCCATTTACCTGAAATTGCGCCTGTAGTGAAAGCGTTAAAAAAAAGAATAACAAACACAATTGCTTCATAAATAGGGTTTATTACAAAACGGGTGCGATCTCATTTTGTTGCGGCAAAAATAACAATAAAAAATCCGCCTCGTTATTTTGACGAAGCGGATTTTCAATATTGATTTGTGGGAAACTTAAACCTTCATGATTTCAGCTTCTTTTAGAACTAGAAGTTCATCTATTTTTCTGATGTAACTGTTGGTTAAGTTTTGAACTTCTTCTTCGGCACTTTTGCAAATGTCTTCTGATGTTCCTTCTTTTTCTAATTTTTTAATATCTGTATTAGCATCTTTTCTGGCATTACGAATACCGACTTTTGCGTCTTCGGCTTCTACTTTGGCCTGTTTGGCAAGATCGCGCCTTCTTTCCTCAGTTAATGCGGGAACGCTAATGATGATTACATCACCGTTATTCATTGGATTAAAACCAATGTTTGCTACCATAATTGCTTTTTCAATTACTTGTAGCATATTTTTTTCAAAAGGCTGTAAAGTAATCGTTCTTGCATCAGGAACACTAATTTTTGATACTTGAGAAAGTGGTGTTGCAGATCCGTAATAATCTACAAAAACGCTTCCAAGCATTGCAGGAGATGCTTTTCCTGCACGAATGTTCAAAAATTCTTTTTCTAAATGCGCAATAGAACCGGTCATAGATTCTTTGGTACTATCTAATATAAATTCAATTTCTTCAGTCATAATTTAGATCTTTGGATTATTAGATTTTTTAGATCTTTAGACTGTCTGACAATCTAAAAGTCTAACAATCTAATTTGTCTATTTATATATTTACTACTGTTCCTATATTTTCTCCTTCACAAATTTTCAATAGATTACCTACTTTATTCATGTCGAAAACTACGATTGGTAATTTATTTTCTTGGCTTAATGTAAATGCAGTCGTGTCCATTACATTCAATCCTTTTTTAAGGACATCGTCAAAGGAGATAAAATCAAATTTTATTGCTGATGCATTTTTTTCCGGATCACAATCATATACACCATCAACGCGAGTTCCTTTCAGAATTACATCGGCATTGATTTCCACACCACGTAAAACGGCAGCGGTATCCGTTGTAAAATAAGGATTTCCAGTTCCTGCACCAAAAATCACAATTCTGCCTTTTTCAAGATGACGAACTGCTCTTCTTTTAATATATGGCTCAGCTATAGACTCCATTTTTAAGGCAGTCTGTAAACGTGTTTTCATTCCTTTGTCTTCTAATGCGCCTTGTAATGCCATTCCGTTAATAACAGTGGCTAACATTCCCATATAATCGCCTTGTACTCTGTCCATTCCTGCACTTGCTCCGGCAACACCTCTAAAAATATTTCCACCACCAATCACGATAGCAATTTCTACTCCTTTTGCATGAATTTGCTTGATTTCATCGGCATATTCAGCTAATCTTTTTGGGTCAATTCCGTATTGCAAGTCGCCCATTAAAGCTTCGCCACTTAGTTTTAGAAGAATTCTTTTGTATTTCATTTTTGTATTGAGTTGATTGGTGCAAATATAGACATATTCTGTTTTTTAAAAAAAGCGTTCCTTAAATTTTATAAATTAAGTTTTTCGTAGGATTTTTTTGCGGCTTCATAGCCAATGTTGAAGACTGCATCCATCTTTACTTTGCTGGTTTCAAAAGTGCTGTAAAGGCATAAATCCTTTGGTTCTATAACCCAGTCGCAAATATTAAATTTGTGCAGGTTTGAATTTGCCGAAAGGATATCAAAAGCTCGGGTGGTTACCGCTTTTATAGAACTTAGATCTTTGGCTTCGATTTTTTGAATTGGACTCACGTAAACTCCAATTATGGTATCGCATTGTCCTTGTAAAATATCAGTTGGAAAATGGTTTAATATGCCACCGTCACTGTATAATTTTCCTTTAATTTCAAATGGCGACAAAATTCCTGGAAATGCTGAAGAAGCTAAAATGGCATCAATAATTTTTGTTTCAGGGCCAAATATTTTTAGTTTTCCTCTAATCATATCCGTTGCTGTAATTTGTATAGGAATTTTTAGGTCTCCTAATAACGCATCTTTAAAAATACTGTGAAAATAAGTTTTAAAAGATTCAGAATCAATTAATCCGGCTTTTTTGAACGTTAAATGCTTCCAGTGAAAAAGGTATATCGATTTGAAAAATTCCAGAATTTCTTCGGGAGTTTTCCCCCAGGCATACATTGCACCAACAATTGCACCTGCGCTTGTTCCTGCTATTTGAGACGGACGGATGTTTTTTTCTTCTAAAAATTTAATCACACCAGCATGAGCTATACCTTTAGAACCTCCGCCGGAAAGTACTAATCCTATCGATTTTGTTTTTAAATCCATCTTTTTTATTTGTGATAAAATTACTCTTTTTGTGGAATTGAAAGTGACATATATCATATTTATGCTCCAATTTTATGGTAACTTTGTGAAAATAAATAATTCATTATGAAAATTCCAGTAGCTAAAGCATTGTTTAATAGTCACTCTTATCCGGAGTATAGAAAACTAGTTTCAGATTTATTACTTGAAGGAAAATCAACCGGTAATGAACAATCTGAAGATTTAAAACATTACAGTGAGTTAAATGAAACCCGAATGAATCGTTTGGATAAAACGATGAAAATTACCAATGAAAATAGTTTGAAATTAAAGAACTTAAATAGTGAATACATTTGGTTAGTAATTTCAGAAGGTTGGTGCGGTGATGCAGCCCAACTCTTGCCAATTATCAATAAAATGGCAATAGATTCCGGTAAAATAGAATTGAAAATTGTTATGCGTGATGAAAATGACGAATTGATGAAGTTGTTTTTGACCAATAAAAAGAAATCAATTCCAATAGTGATTGTCGTAGAGAAAGAAACAGGAAGTGTTCTTGGAAGCTGGGGCCCAAGACCCAAAGGTGCTACCTATTTAATTAATGATTATAAAAAAGAATTCGGAGTAATTGATGAAACAGTAAAAACCAACTTGCAATTGTGGTATTTGAAAGATAAAGGATTGAGCACTCAGGAAGAAATAATTAATTTAATGCAAAATCTCTAATGCAAAACGCTATTTAGGGATACGTTTTTTTATATCAAATAATTTAGTTTTTTTTGGTCTATTTTTTTGGAGTATTAAAGAAAAAATTGTAAATTGGTGGCTGCCAACCAAGTCTACTATTTGATTTACTTTTTTTATGGGTGTTTAAATATTGTATCACAATTTTTTTAAAAAACATCGTCATGAAAAAGCTATTTGAAAGGGTTTATGATTATTTATCGTGTTTACTGTTTGGAGGTAAAAACGTAACTCATTATTAAACCAATGGCGCAGCCAAGTAGACAAAAAAAGAGTATGGATTAAAACTACTTTAAATTTTAGAAAAAACACATCGCAAATTCAATTTAGTATTTGTCATGTGTTTTTGTTTTTTGATTACAATCGAGGCGTTAGACTTTCTTCAAATAAAGTCACATCCATAGCCTCATTTACATCATAATCTCCAATTTTTGTTCTACGTAAAACGGTTAAATGAGAACCTGAAGACATGGCTTTTCCAAAATCGTAAGCTAAAGAGCGAATATAGGTTCCTTTACTGCAAACCACTCTGAAATCGACTTCAGGAAGCGCGATACGTGTGATTTCAAATTCGTGGATAGTCGTTTTTCTAGTGGCAATTTCGATTGTTTCCCCAGCTCTGGCATGTTCGTATAAGCGAACGCCATCTTTTTTTATAGCTGAATAAATGGGTGGTTTTTGATCTATTTCGCCCAGAAATTGTTTTACGGTTTCCCGAATTAAAGTTTCGTCAATATGATCCGTTGGGAAAGTTTGGTCTATTTCAGTTTCTAAATCATACGAAGGTGTCGTGGCTCCAATATAGAATGTTCCGGTATATTCTTTGGCTTGACCCTGAAGTTCGGTGATTCTTTTGGTAAATTTCCCTGTACAAACTAATAGTAATCCAGTTGCTAAGGGATCTAAAGTTCCGGCGTGACCAATCTTAAATTTTTTTGGAAGATTCAGTTTGCTGATTAAAGCCCATTTCAATTTATTGACTGCCTGAAAAGAAGTCCAATTCAAGGGTTTGTCAATGAGTAAAATTTGTCCGTTTTGGAAATCTTCGGCTGTCTTCAAAAGAAATTATTTTAAGTATGAAAAGTAAATCAATAAAAAGATACCTACTATTATTCGGTACCATCCCCAAGGTTTGAAACCGTATTTTTTAATGATTTCAATGAAGAATTTAATTGCTATAATGGCAACAATAAAAGCCACAATGTTTCCTATTAGGAATAGTTGTATGTTTTCGTTAGACTTTAGAATCAATTCATAGCCTTTCATTTGCGAAGACTCATACGTTTTTAAGAACACGGAATAACAGGTAACTGCCGTCATTGTGGGAACCGCCAAAAAGAAAGAGAATTCCGCAGCAGCATGACGGGTTAATCCTTGTTGCATTCCTCCAATTATAGAAGCGGCGGAACGACTTGTTCCCGGCATCATCGCTAAGCATTGCCAAAAACCAATGATTACGGCTTTTTTAACTGTTATATCTTCTTCTTGAATAACAGTTGGATTTTGGAAACGACTGTCAATAAAAAGCAAAATAATTCCACCCAAAATTAATACAATCGCAATTGGAATAGGATCTCCTAGAACTGCTTCAATTTTATCATCAAATAATTTCCCTAAAACCAAGGCTGGAATTACGGCATAAATAAGTTTGAGGTAAAAGTTGATGGCAACACTTCGGGAAGAGAAATCGAAAAATTTTTTCCAATACAAAGCGACAACCGCCAGAATGGCTCCAAACTGAATGGAAACTTGAAAAAGCTTGACGAAATCGTCCTCTTGAATTCCAAAATACGAACTGACAAAAACCATGTGCGCCGTTGAAGAAACCGGAAGATATTCTGTTAATCCTTCAATGACAGCAATTAAAAATGCTTGTAATGTATTCATTATATAGTGATCAGTGTTCAGTTTTTAGTGTTCAGTTAATTTAGTTTGCTTTATACTGCAACTTATTACTCTTCACCGTTTACTATTTTTTGGGATTTTTAAGAATGGCATAAACGGTAATTCCAAAACCGATTAAAACAGTAGTGGGCGCTAATCGAATTCTTCTAAAATTAAAGATGTCTTCGTTAAACACATTTGGATCATTACTTCCTCCGCCAGACATTAGTATAAATCCCAAACCAATTACTCCAATTCCGATTAATAGAATTTTATAATTTATTTTGTCAAAAAGGAATTCATGTTTTTGGTCGTTATCTTTCATTTATGCTTGATTTATTTCAGCGTCTAAAAATGCTGAATTATGATGGTGTAATTAAATCTGAATTCTAAAATCGTTAATCTGTAATCTGAAATTAATAAAGATCGTCTGTTCTCAAATTCAAAAAGCGTTGTGTGGCAAAATAGGTGCTTAACCAAGTAATTAAAACACCAATTCCCAAAACAGCCAGTAATACCAATCCAATTAAAGCTTTATCTTCCAATATGCCAAGATTAGGAAAGTTTGTTTCAACGTAAATCAAAACCCCAATCAATGCGAGAACTGCCAGTCCTGCGCCAATCATTCCCAGTTTTATGCTTCGCATTACAAATGGTTTTCTGATAAAAGCTTTAGTGGCACCCACCATTTGCATGGTTTTAATGATAAATCGGTTGGAATGGATTGATAAACGCAACGAGCTATTAATCAGTAATACGGCAATAAAGGCTAAGAATCCGCTGATTATTAGAATCCACATACTTACTTTCTTGATGTTGTCGTTGACCAAATTCACTAATTGTTTGTCATATACAATATCCGATATCATAGGATTTTTGCGTAAACCAGCTTCGATTTTTGCAATACTATCTTTAATTACATAATCGGCTTTTAAGTGAATATCGTAAGAGTTTTGCAATGGATTTTCACCCAAAAATTCCATAAAATCCTCTCCGATAATGTCGGTATGTTGTTTAGCAGCAGCTTCTTTCGTAACGTAATCGTATGATTTAGTAAAACGGCTTGATTTTAATTCGGTTCCAAAAGCCTTCAATATGCTGTCATTGGCTTCGTTCTTAAAAAAGACCGTCATGGCAATATTTTCTTTGAAATCGTCAGCTAATTTTTTAGAATTTATAATAAAAAGACCCAGTATTCCAAGTAGAAATAAAACCAAGAATACACTTAGTACTACTGAAAAATAAGAGGAAATTAATCTGCGTTTTTGAAATTTATCAAAGGAAGAACTCATAGTTTACTTAAATTATGGGGTAAAAATAATAAAGAATTTCTTTATTTAAAGTTAATAACGCTCAAAGTTTTAACTTTCGTACAATAAACGTAAATTTCAAAAGCAAACCAATCTTTTAAAGACTCTTTTTTTAAATTTTACCAACATTCCAAGTCAATGATAAATAATACAATCCTCCAATTGAAGGCCCGCCTAACATAGAATAATAGGTTTTGTTGAGGAAATTAGTTCCTCCCAGTTTAGCAGTTACGCCTGGTTTTTTAAAATTATAATTTACTTGCGCATCCATTGACCAATAGGTGGGTACTTCGCCGCTAACCAGGAAAGAAACATAATCATATTTATTTTGATAGCGATACGTAACACTTGCGCCAAGGTTTCTCCATAAATTTTCTGCAATGACTGTTCCATTCACAATAAATTTAGGCGTGTTAAAACCATCTTCCAGTCCATCTTTATCATCTGTTCGGTCTAATTTAGTGTAGGTTAAATTCCCTAAAAATGAAAACACATTGTTGTATTTGTATTTTAATCCTAAACTACCACCATAATTGTAGATTTTACTTTTAGAATTGGTCCATAAACGATAGCGACTTTGAGAAGCTTTAGAATATAGTGAAGTTGGTATAAGTGCTGCATCCGTTGTATTGGGAATACTTGCTTCAACTTGTGCAATAAAATTCTCATACGAGTTGTAATAAAAATCGGCATCAATAAACAAGCTCTTTTTTAGGACAACTCCTCTAAATCCAAATTCAAAAGAACGAACAAATTCAGGTTGTAAATAGGTATATGGATTTTTCTGGATTATAGCTTTGTTTTTGTCAATTGCTTGTGCCTGCGTTAGACCAAGTGTATTAATGTCGCTGTTAACTTGGGCTTGAAATTTGTCTATGGATGCTTTTGTATAAGAATTTTCAAAAATCCCATCTGACATTATTCGTAATCCACCCACTCGTTTTACGCCTCCGCTGTTTACATTTGAAAAACCTTCAAAAATACTTGGAAATCGATAACCACTTTGGTAGGAAGCTCTGAAATTAATTTCTTCTTTGGGCGAATATACTGCGGTAATTCGTGGTGTAAATTTCAAATCGAAATAGTCCGCTTTGTCCAAACGCATGGTTGCGCTCAATCGTAGTTTTTTATCAAATAAATCTTTGCTTAATTGGGTAAATCCACCCGTTTTTCCATAGGTTAGATTTTTTGAACTATTGACAGGATTAATAAAGTAGTTTCCGTCCGGAACAATAATGTAAGTTCTGTAATCAAAACCACTTAAGAGTTGTGCGTCAATTTTTTTGAAAAAAGAAGAAAAAAGCTTGTCCCAATTCAATACCCCTTCGGAATGGAATAGGCTTGATTTTACTCTAAGCGCTGCGCCATAATCCCAATTATTGATGTTGACTAATTCGTCTTTTTTCTGATTATAGGCATCAGTTCCGGGTTGAAATCTTCCCCGGTTTGATAGTTCTCTTGCTGTTTTATGAGCATTTGCAACGTTTGACCCTCCATTTATTGCGTTTTTATAAGCGGTGATGTAATCCGAAAACCATTGGTCATCTGATTTGAAGGCCCTGTCCATATTTTCAGCAAGGGAACGCATATTGTATGATTTTCCTGTGTTCTCTTGAGTTAAATACGTTCGTATTTGAAAAATATCCGACTGATAATCGATCGCGTATTGATTTAGCGTGTAATCCTCTAATCTGAAACGATTGGAGCGCTGATAGACGGTATTAATTAAAGCTCCCCTATAAGTAACAGCTAATTGGTGTCCTTTTTTTGGTCGGAAATACAAACCAACATCTCCTTTGTGATTTTGGATGTTATAATCTGCAATATCTTCTTCTCTATATCCCGTTCGGGCAACAACGTATTTTTTTCCATTTAAGGTCAATGTTTTTCTATTTGCCGATTCGTTACCGTAACCATTAACTTCATCAAAAGCAGGGTTGTCAGTACCATATAAATTAGTTGAGGAATTGATAGTTGGAACCAAATCGGTTCTGTTGTCTGCCACCCAATCCGTGCCTCCAGTTGTGGAACCGTTTATTTTGAAAGCAATTTTTGAATTTAATGCTTTTGCATAACGAAAATTAGCTTGGGTATAAAGCTGAGGTGAAAAGCGGTCTATATTCCCAACATGATTGACTCCGGTTAATTGTTGAATGCTCAACCCTTGATATTCAAATGGATTTTTGGTTTGAATATTCGCCAATCCATTGATGGCGTTCATCCCGTATAATGCAGAAGCTGCTCCTGGAATTATTTCGATTTTATCGATATCCAAGTCGTTCGCTCCGAATGCATTGGCAATTGGGGCTCCCAAATGCGGTGTTTGATTGTCTACGCCATCTACCAATTGGGCAAACCGGACGTTGGTTGTGTTGGCAAATCCTCGGGTGTTTATGACTTTAAAGCCCAAACTTGGGGTGATTATTTGTACGCTTTTCAGGTTTTCCAATGCGTCAAAATTGGACGGGGACCCCATGTTTTTTACATCGGTAGATTTTAATTGTTCAATACTTATCGGAGAACGCAAAAAAGTTTCCTGGGTACGTGAAGCGGTGATGACTACTTCTTTAAGTATTTCTTTTTTGATGCTGTCCCGGCTTGTTTTTGAATTTTCTTTTTGGGATTGTGCTAAGCTTTTTAAGCTCAGTAATAATAGCATTACATATAATTTTGATTTCATAATAGTTTTGATTTCATAATAGTTTTGATTTTTCAGTATGTTTAAAAAGGAATACTACTGATGATTAAGGTTTTTGGTTGTGTAGTTAGTTTTCTTTAATTCATTTAATAGTTGGTTTGTTTCAGTATGTTTTAAAAAGAATACTGCTATTCAAATTTTTTAAAATTTCAAATTCAACGTTTCTTTTCTGGCAAAATCTTGAATTTTCTTTTCTAATTCATAAAAAGTCTGAATGGCTCTTTCTCCTGCCTCCGTCAATCTGGCACCGCCACCACCTTTGCCGCCAAGTAGTTTTTCTACCAGTGGTTTTTCGGCACGTTTGTTCATTTCTGCCACTAATTGCCAAGCTTGACGATACGCCATTTTCATTTCTTTGGCTGCATTAGTGATAGAACCCGTTTTTGCGATATTCTCCAGTAACCATATCTTTCCAATGCCCAAAAAAGGACCGTCAGCTTCTTCAATCCAGATTCTGACTGCTATGGTGTATTTTTTATTTTCTTCCATCAGTATGTTTTAAAAAATATAGTGAAAAGCAACTAACTGCTTATAAATGAGATTTTGTAAGATTTGATAAATTTAAAATACGTAGATATTATTTTACAAACATAAGTATTTTTACGTAGTTTTAATTAATTATTTATTTTTTTCTTTGTCAAAGAAATAGCTTTGGTACAATGTACAATAAACGTAAATTTGCCACTCAATTTTTGTGCAACCCTTTCAGGGTTCAAAACCCTGAAAGGGTTAAATAAATACCTAATTATGACTTGAGTGTGCGGAAGCATGACTCCATTAAAAGAACAATTAAGAAAGTAGAATGAAATACAATCCGAACGAAATAGAGGCCAAATGGCAGAAATATTGGTTAGACAACGCAACCTTTAAAGCCGAAAACAATTCAACTAAACCTAAATATTACGTACTTGATATGTTTCCTTATCCATCTGGAGCGGGATTGCACGTAGGACATCCGCTGGGATACATCGCCTCTGATGTGTATTCAAGATACAAAAGACACCAAGGTTTTAATGTGTTGCACCCGATGGGCTACGATAGTTTTGGTTTGCCTGCGGAACAATATGCCATTCAAACGGGGCAACGTCCGGAAGATACGACATCAGTAAATATTGATGGTGGAACAGATAAAGAAGGAAATAAAATTGCCGGTTACAGAAAACAATTGGATAAAATTGGGTTTTCATTCGATTGGAGTAGAGAAGTGCGCACTTCAAATCCGGATTATTACAAACATACACAGTGGATTTTCATTCAATTATTCAATTCTTGGTACAATAAAAACAGCGACAAAGCCGAAGATATTTCGACTTTGGTTTCCATTTTTTCAACGGAAGGAAATGCAAATGTCAATGCGGTTTGCGATGAAAATATAGAAGCTTTTTCAGCAAATGAATGGAACGCTTTCGCAAAAGAACAACAGGAGAGAATTTTGCTGCAATACAGATTGACTTATTTAGCCGAGACTGAGGTGAACTGGTGTCCGGGATTAGGAACCGTTTTGGCAAATGACGAAATCGTAAATGGTGTTTCAGAACGTGGCGGTTTTACGGTTGTTCGTAAGAAAATGACGCAATGGAGCATGCGAATTTCGGCTTATGCAGAACGTTTGTTGCAAGGTTTGAATGATATTGACTGGAGCGAAAGCATCAAAGAAAGCCAAAGAAACTGGATTGGAAAATCCGTTGGAGCGACTGTAGAATTCAATGTTCAAAATTCGGAAGCTAAAATTGCGGTTTTTACCACCAGACCTGATACCATTTTTGGAGTTACGTTCATGACATTGGCGCCAGAACATGAATTAGTTTCACAAATAACTACTCCGGAACAAAAATCGGAAGTGGAAGCGTATATAGAAAAAACGTCAAAACGTTCCGAAAGAGAACGTATGGCCGATGTGAAAACCATTTCGGGAGTATTTACGGGAGCATATGCGGAACATCCATTTACGAAAGAACCAATTCCGGTTTGGATTGGAGATTATGTTTTGGCAGGTTACGGAACAGGCGCGGTTATGGCGGTTCCTTGTGGCGACGAAAGAGATTATGCTTTTGCGAATTTCTTCAAAGGTCAAAACGGAATGCAGGAAATCAAAAATATTTTTGCGAATGTCGATATTTCTGAAGTAGCGTATGGTTCTAAAGACAATGTGATTATCGCTAATTCTGATTTCCTAAACGGATTGAATTACAAAGAAGCCACCAAAAAAGCTATTGAAGAATTGGAGAAATTAAACCAAGGAAAAGGAAAAACGAATTACCGTTTGCGTGATGCCGTTTTCTCTCGTCAAAGATATTGGGGAGAGCCGTTTCCTGTATATTATGTAAATGGTTTGCCGCAAATGATTGATGCGAAACATTTGCCAATCATCCTTCCGGAAGTAGAGAAATACTTGCCAACCGAAGAAGGTTTGCCACCTTTAGGAAATGCTTTGGTGTGGGCTTGGAATACAGAAACGAATGAAGTAGTTAATACGGATTTAGTCGACAACAAAACAATATTTCCTTTAGAATTGAACACGATGCCAGGTTGGGCGGGAAGTTCATGGTATTGGATGCGTTATATGGATGCGCACAATGAGAATGAATTTGCGAGCAAAGAAGCCTTGGCATATTGGGAAAGTGTGGATTTATACATTGGCGGAAGCGAACACGCAACCGGACATTTATTGTATTCCCGTTTTTGGAACAAATTCCTAAAAGACAAAGGTTTTGCTCCAACAGAAGAACCATTCAAAAAACTGATTAATCAGGGAATGATTTTGGGAATGAGTGCGTTTGTCTATAGATTAGACGGGACAAATACGTATGTTTCTAAAAATAAAATCGATGGACAAAAAGTCCAGCCTATTCATGTGGATGTTGCAATGGTTAATACTTCAGATGAATTAGATATTGAAAAGTTTAAAAACTGGAGAGAAGATTATAAAGATGCCGAATACATTACTGAAGAAAACGGAAAATACATAGTCGGTCGCGAAATTGAAAAAATGTCGAAATCCAAATATAATGTCGTAACTCCAGATGATATTTGTAATGAATACGGAGCCGATACGTTGCGTTTGTATGAAATGTTCTTAGGGCCTTTGGAACAAGCAAAACCTTGGAACACGGCTGGAATTTCAGGAGTTTTTGGGTTCTTGAAAAAACTATGTCGTTTGTATTTTGATGAAAATGATTTGATTGTTACCAATGACAAACCAACCAAAGACAACTTAAAATCATTGCACAAAACCATCAAAAAAGTAGCGGAAGATATTGAAGGTTTCTCTTTTAATACATCGGTTTCTCAGTTTATGATTTGTGTGAATGAATTGTCAACCCAAAATTGTCATTCTCGTGCTATTTTGGAACCATTAGCAATTGTGATTTCGCCTTATGCACCGCACATTGCCGAAGAATTATGGTCGTTGTTAGGAAATACAGGTTCAGTTGCAACGGTTGCTTTTCCAATATTTGAACCGGTACATTTGGTAGAAAGCAGCAAAGAATATCCAGTTTCTTTCAACGGAAAAATGCGTTTCACGATGGTTTTACCTTTGAATTTAACCAAGGAACAAATCAAGGAAATCGTAATGAAAGACGAAAGAACCATCAAACAATTAGAAGGCAGAACGCCAAATAAAGTGATTATTGTTCCGGGAAAAATCATTAATTTGGTGGGATAAAAATAGAATTTACAAATGTTCAAAAATCCAAATTCTATTTTAGAATTTGGATTTTTTTTATTTTAATCCATAAAAATCCGTGCAAATTCGTTTCAACCGCGTTATCCGCGTTCCATTTTAGGAATGCCAAATTGACATTGTAAAAAATTGGTTCAGATTTTGATGATTCTTTTATAACTTTAAACAATAAAATTAAAAAACAAAAATATGGGAATGGGTTATTTGATTCTTGCCGGAGCAATTATGCTTTTCAGCTGGTTAGTTAGTTCAAGACTAAAAAGCAAATTTGAACATTATTCTAAATTACAATTACAAAACGGAATGTCTGGCGCAGAAATCGCCGAAAAAATGCTTGCCGATAATGGAATTCGCGATGTAAGAGTTATCTCTACACCGGGACGTTTGACGGATCATTACAATCCAGTAGATAAAACCGTGAATCTAAGTGAGGCGGTTTACAACCAACGAAATGCGGCTGCGGCTGCTGTTGCGGCGCACGAATGTGGTCACGCCGTGCAACATGCCGTGGGGTATCAATGGCTAACGATGCGTTCTAAATTAGTACCTGTGGTGAATGTGGCATCAACGTATATGCAATGGATTTTGCTTGCCGGAATCTTGATGATGAAAACTTTTCCACAATTGCTATTGGTAGGAATTATCATTTTTGCAGCAACCACTTTGTTTTCGATTGTTACTTTGCCGGTAGAATATGATGCGAGTAATCGTGCATTGGCTTGGTTAGAAAACAAAAGAATGCTGACGCAACAAGAACAAGCAGGAGCTAAAGATTCGCTTAAATGGGCTGCCAGAACGTATGTCGTAGCTGCTTTGGGATCTATCGCAACGCTGTTGTATTATGTTTCGATTTATATGGGAGGAAGCAGAAGAGATTAGATTATTGGATTTTTTAGATAATTAGAAGAAAGCCGTTTGTACTAAAAACGGCTTTTTTGTGTTCGTATAAATCTAACAATCCAATTATCTAACAATCTGACTAAAGTTGAATCTGTCTGTCGATTTGTTGGTCTAAGGAAATGAATGTTTCTGTTCTGGAAACGCCTTCTATCGCTTGGATTTTGGTGTTGAGCAAATGCATTAAATGTTCGTTATCACGACAAATAATTTTTATCAGAATCGACCAGTTTCCTGTAGTATAATGGCATTCCAATACTTCCGGAATTTTCTTTAAATCCCGTACGGCTTCTGGATTTCTGGCTGCTTTGTCCAAATAAATCCCAACAAACGCCATTGTATTATAACCTAAAATCTTATGATTTACAGTAAACTTGGAACCCGAAATCACACCGGATTGCTCCAGTTTTCGCAATCGCTGGTGAATCGCCGCTCCCGAAATCCCTATTTTATTTGCGATTTGAAGAATTGGTTTTCGGGCATCTTCCATTAGGTCACGTAAAATTTCTTTATCGATACCGTCTATTTCTACTATAAGGGAGTTGATTTTCATACGAAGTTAATATTTGTTTTTTATAGGAATATGGTATCGCCATTCTCCATTATTGTTTGTGATTTTGAATCATGGCGATTTCATAAGTTATTATTTTAAACCAAACTATTAAATTTAGTTTGAATTGAAAATCAAATTTAAGATAAAAACGATTAATGTTAATGAAAAATATAAGATTACTGTGTTTTTTTAAGGCTTAAATGAACTTCTATTTCTTATATGGTTTGTATTTATCAATATATAAGAAATAGAAGTTCATTTTAATAATGCAATTGTTCAATTTTGTTGCATAAAAAAAGCCATTCGGATTACGAATGGCTTTTGATTGTATCTAAAAGTAATTTTCTATTTTCCTTTATTTGCTTCAGCGATATATTTTTCTAAAGCCATAGTCATAGAAGGGGTTCCAGGAGTTGGAGCCATAATATCGATGCGTAATCCATGATCCAAAGCTTCTTTTTGAGTTGTACTTCCAAAAACCGCAATTCTGGTATTGTTTTGTTCAAAATCAGGAAAGTTCTTAAACAATGATTTGATACCTGTTGGGCTAAAGAAAGCCAAAACATCATAATATACATCTGCTAAATCAGATAAATCACTCATCACTGTTTTGTAAAAAACGGCAGGAGTCCAGTCTACTTTCAATGCATTAAGCGTTATTGGCGCATCTGCATTTAATTGGTCTGAAGCAGGCAATAAGAATTTTTCGTCTTTGTATTTTTTTATCAGTGGAGATAAATCAGCAAAATCTTTAGGACCTACGTAAATTTTACGTTTTCTATAGACGACATATTTTTGCAGATAAAAAGCAATTGCTTCAGACTGGCAAAAATACTTTAATCCCTCAGGAACTTTAAAACGCATTTCGTCAGCAACTCTGAAAAAATGATCAACAGCATTTTTGCTTGTCAAAATAATTGCCGTGTAATGATTAAGATCAATTTTTTGAAGTCTAATCTCTTTTGCACTAACGCCTTCTACATGAATAAAAGGTCTGAAATCAATTTTAACTTTATGCTTTTGTTGAAGCTCAAAGTAAGGGGAATTTTCCACTTTAGGTTCGGGCTGTGACACCAAAATTGTTTTCACTTTCATATTTTAACATTTTCTACGCGCTCCCTTTTGTAAACCAATAATACATAAAATAATAGGGGGCTATTTCAAGTGCGCAAAGATATAAAATAAAATAAAACAACTTACCGAATATTAAATTTTGATAATTTTTTATTGAAATTAAATATGTTAGTATGTTTATTATCAGTACTGTAGAAATAATAAATAATGGAATATTTCTTGATATTGAGTCGTAATAGAACAAAATGATATTGATTGGAAGTATAAATAATCCAATATAGGTCCTGTAAGTTACTTTTTGAAGGTTAAATTGTTCCACAAATTCCTCCATATTGAATGCTGTGCCAATAATTTTTTCTATCAGATATTTTGATAAAACAAAAAATATAAGGAAAGTAATTATTTGAATGTATAGAATCCAATCTGTTTTTGAAGCAAATCCAAAATAGCTCAAAGAAAGTTGAATAAAAAAGGCAAAGGAAATAACCTGAACAAAAAATAAGGCAACAGTAAAGCCGCTTTTAAGGTGACTGCTGTCTCTATATATTTTGGTGTATTTATTTGAAAAAATTAAATTTGCAAAATCACCAAAACGATTTTCAAAAACGGATTTGGTAATAGCAATAATAGCAAAAGACAACACAAATAAAAGTGTGGCCCAGTCTTTATTTTCGGTTATTCTTGGATGAAGTACATGTTCAATCATAGCGATACAAAATTACTAATTTTTTACATCATTCTTTTTTATTATAAATTTATTATGAATCAAATGGCATAAAAAGTTTACTTTTGCGTTGAAATTACTCAAAATATGAACGATTGTATTGTTATAATTCCTACCTATAACGAAATTGAAAATATCGAAAGCATTATCAGAACTGTGCTTTCTCAACACAAGCCTTTTCATGTTCTTATTATTGATGATAATTCACCAGATGGCACTGCCGATAAAGTAGTTGTGCTTCAGTCTGAATTTAAGGACAGATTGTTTTTAGAAAAAAGAGCTAAAAAGTCAGGGTTAGGAACCGCTTATGTCCATGGTTTTAAATGGGCTTTGGAACGTAAATATGATTTTATTTTCGAAATGGATGCTGATTTTTCGCACAATCCAAATGATTTGGAAAAATTATATGATGCGTGTCATTTAGGAGATGCTGATTTAGCAATTGGCTCCCGATATGTAACCGGTGTAAATGTGGTTAACTGGCCTTTAAGTCGAGTGCTAATGTCATATTTTGCTTCTGTTTACGTTAAGTTAATAACCGGAATGAAAATTCATGATGCTACAGCAGGTTTTGTTTGTTATAAAAGGCAAGTACTGGAAAGTATCAATTTAAATAAGATAAAATTTGTTGGATATGCCTTTCAAATTGAAATGAAATACAGAACCTACTGTAAGAAATTCCAAATTGTTGAGGTTCCCATCATTTTTACGGATAGAACAAAAGGACAATCCAAAATGAGTAACTCTATAATTGTTGAAGCAGTTTTTGGGGTTATTTCACTTAGATTAAAAAAATTAGTCAACACATTATAAGCAGAAGATACGATGAACAGGATTTTAATTAAGAATGCCAAAATAGTAAATGAAGGAACGATTTTTGAAGGCGATGTACTAATTGAAGACGACTTAATTGTTGAAATTGCAGAAAGCATAAGTGCAAAATCTTCTCAATGTAAAATCATTGATGCTGAAGGGAATTATCTAATTCCGGGCGCGATAGACGATCAGGTTCATTTTAGAGAGCCGGGTCTTACGTACAAAGGAGATATAGAATCAGAATCTAAAGCTGCAGTTGCAGGAGGAATTACTTCTTACATAGAGCAGCCTAATACGGTTCCTAATGCAGTTACACAAGAAATTTTAGAAGAAAAATATAAAATTGCTGCGGAGAAATCCTATGCGAATTATTCTTTTATGATGGGTGCAACAAACGATAATTTAGAAGAGGTTCTTAAAACAAATCCGAAGAATGTTGCAGGGATAAAAATATTTTTAGGTTCATCTACAGGTAATATGTTGGTGGATAATGAAGCTACTCTAGAAAAAATATTCTCAAGTACACCAATGCTTATTGCAGTTCATTGTGAAGATGAAACCACCATCAAAAATAATTTAGAAAAGTACAAAGAAGAGTTTGGCGAAGATGTCCCCGTAACGGTCCACCATCTTATCCGAAGTGAAGAAGCGTGTTATATTTCATCTTCAAAAGCGATTGCTCTGGCTAAAAAAACGGGTGCACGTTTGCATATTTTTCATCTTTCAACTGCCAAAGAAATGGATTTGTTTACGAATAAAATCCCATTGGAAGACAAGAAAATTACTGCTGAAGTTTGTGTACATCATTTATGGTTTACCAATGAGGATTATGCAACCAAAGGCAATTTAATTAAATGGAATCCGGCGGTAAAAACAGCTAATGACCGAAAAGTGTTATGGGAAGCGTTGCTCGATGACAGAATTGATGTGATTGCAACGGATCACGCGCCACATACATTGGAAGAAAAAAAATTACCGTATCTTAAAGCTCCTTCTGGTGGGCCTTTAGTGCAACATGCTGTCGTGGCTATGTTTGAAGCGCATCATCAAGGTAAAATCAGTATTGAAAAAATTGTTGAAAAAATGTGTCATAACCCGGCTAAGATTTTCAAAATAGAGAAACGTGGTTTTATAAAAGAAGGGTATTATGCCGATTTAGTCATAATAAATTCAGGTTTGCCATGGAGCGTTAAAAAAGAGAATATTCTTGCTAAATGCGGCTGGTCACCATTTGAAGGATTTACTTTTAAATCTAGAATTACCCATACTTTTGTTAACGGGCAATTAGTTTATACGGCTTTTAAAGTGAAAGAAATTCGTGCAGGGAAACGATTGTTATTTGACAGATAAAAGGGAAGAAATGAAGAAAATAATATCACTTTTAGCGATTATTTTAATATTTGTTAGCTGTAAGGAGGAGGTTGTAAAAAAACCGGATCGTCTTATAGAAAAAGAAGTGATGCTTAATATTATGTACGATTTGTCGTTGCTGGAAGCTATTAAATACCAAAACCCAGCTTCTTTGGATACCTTTAAAATAAATCCAAAAAAATATATTTATAAAAAATATAAAATCGACAGTCTGCAATTTGCTAAAAGCAATACGTACTATGCTTCTAATTATGAAGAATATACAGCTATTGTTGTTGAATTAGAAGATAGGCTAACTAAAAAGAAAGAGGAGATAGCTACTATAATTAAGGCTGAAGAAAAAAAGAATAAGAAGAAGAAAAAAACAATTGAAAAACCAGTTTCACCAACAACCAAACTGATAGATTCATTAGAAATCAATCAAAGAAAACGGCTTTAGTTACAAAATTGAAATTTCTTTGATGTACTGATGAATGTCTAAAAACTCAGTTTTTAAAGCAGTTGTAATTTTTTCATTAGAATACTCATTTTTAGAATAAGATGCTTTTGCCGTAGCGCTAGTCAACGCTCTCTCTTTCATGAAAACATTCGATAGTACCCAATCAATCCTCCAGCTAATTTCCATAAACAACGGTTTCGCATGAAACGTAGGTCTTTTTACGCGAAGGGTGTCAGCAATACTGTTTAATATATCACGGAATATGACATTTTTTGCAACCAATGTAAATCGTTCATTATAAATTTCACTTTCCATTAATTGAGTTGCGATTCGGACTACATCAGTTACGGCAACAAATCCGGAACTTCCCAGCGTGTAAAATGACAATCCTTTTTTTACTTTCATAAAAAGTTGTCCGCTTCCCTGTTCCCAATCCCGACACTTCGGGACGGGGCCAATAATAACACCAGGATTTATAATTATCACTTGCAATCCTTCCTGCTGTCCACGCCATATTTCCATTTCGGCGCCATATTTAGAAATGGCATAATCGCTGTGCGGCTTTTCGGGATTCCATTCAGTTTCTTCTGTTAGAACTTTTTCATGTGGTGCTAAATCGCCAAGTGCAGCAATTGAACTCACAAAACACAGTTTTTTTATAGCATTGGCAATACAAAAATTGACAATATTTGCGGTTCCTTCAATGTTGGTTTTTCGAATTAAATCTTCGTCTTTCGGATCGAAAGAAATCAAAGCGGCGCAATGGTACACGTAATCGATTTCCTCAAAAGCTTTTTCTAAAGCAGGAATGTCAGTAATATCAGCTTGAATCCATTCGATTGTATCAAATAAATCAGCCTTTTTATATAACTTAAATAAGTTTTTAGTCTTTTCTATACTTTTTGTATTGCGATAAATAGCGCGTACTTTTTCTCCATTTTCAATTAAATGAAGCAATAAATGTGCGCCTACTAAACCTGTTCCTCCTGTGACTAAAATCATGCTACGAAAATACGAATAATTTTTTTCGAATAACCTAATAAACAAATAACCGAATCCACAATAAATTTTATCTTTGTGCAAATTGATTAAAAAGATGAAGAATTTTATTGAAGAAGTAACTTGGAGAGGAATGCTCCACGATGTTATGCCTGGCACAGAAGAACATTTGATGGAACAAATGCGTGTGGCGTATGTGGGAATTGACCCAACTGCCGATTCATTGCATATAGGACATTTAGTAGGAGTGATGTTATTGAAACATTTTCAACTATCGGGACATAAACCATTAGCGTTAGTGGGTGGTGCAACAGGAATGATTGGTGATCCGTCAGGAAAATCGAATGAAAGAAATTTATTGGACGAAGCGACATTGCGACACAATCAAGAAGCTATAAAAGGACAATTGGCTCGTTTTCTTGATTTTACTTCTGATGCGGCTAATGCGGCTGAATTAGTGAATAATTACGACTGGATGAAGAACTTTTCATTTCTTGATTTCATTCGGGATATTGGAAAGCACATTACGGTAAATTATATGATGTCCAAAGATTCAGTGAAGAAACGTTTGTCTTCTGAAGCTGCCGAAGGAATGTCATTTACGGAGTTTACGTACCAATTGGTTCAAGGATATGACTTTTTACATTTGTACAAAAATAAAAATTGTACACTACAAATGGGTGGAAGTGACCAGTGGGGAAACATTACCACAGGAACCGAATTAGTGCGCAGAATAGCCAGCGGAAAGGCGTATGCATTGACTTGTCCGTTGATTACAAAAGCGGATGGAACAAAATTCGGAAAATCAGAAGGTGGGAATATTTGGTTGGATGCAGCCAGAACTTCTCCATATAAATTTTACCAATATTGGTTGAACACATCCGATGCAGATGCGGAAAAATATATTAAGATTTTTACTTTTTTATCGAAAGAGGAAATTGAGATTTTCACCGAAAAACATAGAGAAGCACCACATTTACGTTTGTTGCAAAAACGTTTAGCAGAAGAAATTACGGTGATGGTACATTCAGCAGAAGATTTAGAAAATGCGATAAAAGCATCGAATATTTTGTTCGGGAATTCTACTTCAGATGATTTGAAACAATTAGACGAAGCGACTTTCTTGGATGTTTTTGATGGTGTTCCTCAAGCGGAAATCACCAGAAACGAGATTGAAGCCGGAATTGATATTGTTGCTGTTTTGAACGAAAAAACAGGTTTTATGAAATCGAATGGTGAAGCAAGACGCGCTTTGACAGCTAATTCTATTTCGGTAAATAAAGAAAAAGTTGCCGAAGATTTTGTGCTTTCGACCAAAGATTTAATCAATAATCAATTTGTATTGTTGCAAAGTGGAAAGAAAAATTATTTTGTGGTGAGAATTGTTTAACCGTTTATTTGTTTAACCGATTAAACAAATTACCAATAAACTTTAAATTACCATTAGGTTACAACCTCGAATATCAGAATTATCAAAACGTCCCAATACCTCGAAAGAGTTGTTGGGATTTTTTTTGCCCAAATCCTGTGTGGCAATAAACGAACAGGAATTAATGTTGGCCAAATCAATCACGTTGATTCCTCCTGTTTTTCCGTCTTGAATGTAGGTCAAAGCATCTTCAGTGTCACGAATTAGGATTTGCATCCAGGAAGGGCATTCAAACACGCCATTTCCTAAAGAATAGGCTTGCGAAAGTAATTCGGTCATTCCATATTCAGAATGAATAGCCGAAACGCCAAATCCTTTACACAATTGTTCGTGTAATTCTTCTCGAATCATTTCTTTTCGTTTGCCTTTCATTCCGCCCGTTTCCATGATAATAGTATTTTGCAGTTGAAAAGGATGTTTTTCAATCAAATCTAATAAAGCATAAGTAACTCCTATCAAAATGACATTTTGTCCAGCTTGATCTAAGGCAGTGAGTTTGGCTATAAGTTCGTCATGATTGTGCAGATAAAAACCGCTTTCCGGATGCTTGGAAAGTGTAATCAAATCTTCGACCATATAAATCAATGAAGAACCTTCTCTTTCAAGATAAGAAGGAAGTAAAGCCAAAATAAGATAATCTTCAATGTTTCCATAAAATTGAGAAAATCCTTTGCGATAACTTTCTTCATATATGGAAGCATCAGTGACTAAATGGGTACTGGTAATCATTCCCGTTGTTCCGCTGCTGGTAAACGTTTCTTCAATTGCGTCTGTATTAGAAACTATCTGATGACTCTTGAAAAACTGAATTGGTAGAAAAGGAATCTGCTGTAATGATTTTACTTTATGAGGATCTGTTTTCAAAAAATCACAAAATTCTTGATAGACTAAGTTGTTTTCGTATTGGAAACGGAACACTTTTAAGGCTATTTTTTCAAATAGCTTTTGGCTCGAAATGGAAAATATATCAGTAGTTGGAATCAAGAATTGTTTTTTACAAAAGTAGGTAAAAAAAATGTTAGCACTTAGAAACAGAAACTCTTTGAAAGTGTTTTTCTTGAATTTGATAAATGGCGGAGGTATTTTATAATAAAAAAAGCTCCAATAAAATTGGAGCTTTAAATTTTTGTGTGGAGTTATTATCGTACAATTAATTTTCTTGTTGCCGATGCTTCATTTTCATTGATTTTTATGATATAAACACCTGAAGTAAGATTTGAGACATTTAGTTCTCTTGAACTAATCATTGTTTGGAGTACTTTTTTTCCTAAAACATCAAAGATAATTATCTCTTTATCTAAGTCATTTTTTGAAGAAATGTAGACCTTACCATTGCTTACGGGGTTTGGGTACAAACTTAGACCCTCTATCGAAGCAGTTTCTTGTGTTCTTGGCTGTTGCTTGTTTTCTTGAGCGGTGAGGCTCATGGAAAAGAAAAAAACCAATAAGATAATAATATAAAAGTAGTTTTTTGCCATGATTTCGATTTGTTATTGTAAATATATAAAAAATATTTCAAATACTGTACCACAAAAAAAAACATCCTGAAAATCAGGATGTTTGATATAAAATATTTTAGTGTTTGTTATAGATTTCCTAATAAATTAACACCGTCAACTATAGCCCAAGCTCCAGGAGTCAATGCAGCTCCAGTTGCAGTTGTACCAGTTGTAAAATTTGCAGTTGGGAAAGCTACCGTAAAAGTAGTTGCACCAGCACCCCATAAAGTAGTGTTGTCAGCAATTTTTACATTTAGCATTTTTATTTTACCAGTAAGAACTTGATTTGTATTTGTAGCTGCATCTTGTATTCTAACTGAAGTAGCATTAGCAGTTGTGTAACCTGAAATTACTACATTGCTATATTCTCCGTTTCCTTCTTTTTTGAATTGGATTGCATCTATTTCAAGTGGGTTACCAGCTTCCGTTACCGTTCCGGCAGCCCTTCTTAAAGTGATGTTAGATACTTTTGGAAAAAATGCATTGTTCACACTTTTTGCTTCGATTTCCATTCCAAAATTTCCAGCTCCAGTTTGATAAGCGTACCAGTTAGTATTGGCTTGACCTTGCCATCCATCTTGCCAGTCAAAAGAATCATCTGTGTTTCCATAAGAAATAAGGTTTTTAGCACTTACAGTTCCTCCATAAAATTCAAAACCATCATCAGCTCCTTTGTAAGCCACAAGGTTTTCTAATACTGTTCCAGAACCTACTGAGTAGAATGAAAACCCATTCATTTCAGAATTTCCATCAAGGATTTTTTTACCTGCATACTCCACACGAACATATTTCAAAGAACCACCGTTGTGAGTCGCATTTGTACCACCATAAACAATGTTAGTACCATCTTCTGAAGTAGCAGTTGTTATAGGAGTTCCAGTAGTAGTATTTTTTCCAGATACGATAGGAGCATCTCCAAACATGATTATTCCACCCCAAGAACCTGCAGTTTTTGATTTTTCAGTAAATACAACTGGTTCTGCTGCTGTACCTGAAATATTTAATTTCCCTCCGTTTTCTACCAATAAAGCATCTGCACCATCAGTCACATCCGCAGTGACTACTGAACCAGCTTCAAAAGTTAATGTAGCACCACTTTTTACTCTAACTGTACCGCTAATTGTATAAACGCCTTTTGCATAAGTTTTAGCCGCTGTAATATCACCTGTAATATCGCCTGTTGCTATTGGCGGAGTAGTTGTTACTTCGTCGTCACTTGATGTACAACTTGTAAAAACTAAGCTTAATAAGGCAAGGCTGAATACTAATTTTTTCATTTTTAATGATTTTAAAATTATAATTTTTTTGTTATTTATTATATTCAAAAGTACACTGTATCTTCTTTAATTTAGTTACGTAATTGTTATTAAAGTATTATATAACAATGAATTTCATGTAAACTTTATGTTACTTGTTTAAAATAAAAAAAGAGCCATATCAGCTCTTTTCTTATCATTTTTAAAATGTGTATCCTATATTAAAGGAGAACCCGACACCCTTTTTGTATTCTCTTACAATTAAAGAATCTTCTGAAATATTCAGCGTGCTTTTGCTACCCAGTTCTTTTTTATAACTTGGATTTAATATATTATCTACACCAAATTTAAGTTCAATATTTTTTGAAATGGAATTAGACCAAACAAAATCTAATTTGCTAAAAGATTTTTCATAAATGTGATCAATTCCAGATGAACCTACCGCGAAAATTCGATCTCCATAAACGTTATAAACTAATGTCATGGAGTTTTTCCAATCTTTGTTTAGTATGAAATCATATTTCAAATCTGAATTTATTAACCAGCTTGAAGCACCTTGTAATTTACGATTTGTACTGTTTTCTAATTCGTTTCCTTGTTTAGTAGGATCCACTTTTACATCAGTGCTCATTAATGACGTATTGAAACCTAGAGAAAAGTTAGAAAGTGATTCGCTAATTCTGCTCAATTGAAGTAGCATCTCGATTTCTGCTCCAAAAATAACTGCTTGTTCTGAGTTTCTAAAGGTTGTGATTTGTCCACCACTATTTGCAGTTGGTTTGAATACTCTTTCGATAGGATTGTTAATCATTTTTCCAAATAATCCTACAGCAAATAATTCTTTGTTGTTTGGGAACAATTCATATTTGAAATCTACATTGTAGTTTTCACTGTCTTTTAAATTTGGATTTCCACTTTCTGAAGTTCCATCTGCGTTGATGTAATTTATTGGTAATAATTCCATAGCAACAGGACGAGTTATTGTTTTTGCTAATGAAAGTCTCAAATTGCTATAGTCGTTTAAAATACGTTTAGCATTTATAGACGGTAAGATATCAAGTTTATCGTCAGATTTTTTGCGGTAAGCACTTCCAAAAGGATCTCCTTGTTCTCTGTATTTTATTTCACGAATAGAACTCTCTGCTCTAATTCCTGCATTCAAATCCCAATTTTCTCCAAGATTCAAGAATAAATTGAAATATCCGGCATTTACAAACTGATTTAATTTTACTTTGTAATCTCCATTTGATTCTTCTTGTACATAAACAATTCCGTTATTGACATCGTTATTGATGTTTTCGCTTATAGTGTTTAAGTTAGCAGTATAGTTTTTCTCAATATTTTTTCTTCCGGAAAAGAAACGGTAGCTGGATTGCATATCATTAAGAAAACTGTTGTATCCTATTGATAATTTATTTGATTCTTCTTTGTTTCCAAATTTCAAATTATATTCTAAAAATGAAGAATAATAAAAGTTTCCTTTTACGTCAAGATACTGACGATTCAAATTATTACCACCATAGGACATGTTTATTTCATCGTCATTTACTTTAATACCTGTGATGAATTTTCTGTCTGGTTGTTGAAAAGATGTTTTTACGTAAGAACCTCCGGCTTTAACTGTATGTTTTCCATCTTCAGTCAATTTATAGTCGCCAAATAATTGGGTGTTCCAATAGTTTGATTCTTCATATTGGTTTAATCTGATAAGATTATTAGTTTGATTTGCTAAGCTATTAGTATATCCTAATTGATCTTGAATTTTACTTTCAGTCGCTTTAATTAAAAAAGTATTTAAGTTTACATTCAATCGGTTTGTTTTATATTTCAAGCCTGCTAATCCAGAAAAGGTGGTTTGATAACTGTATTGTGTAGTGTAAAGATTGTTGTCGTAATTTCCTTGTCCAAGATTAAAAGTTCTGTCAACACCTTCTCTAAAAGAGTATTTGTTATCAAAATTGAAAGACATGATGTAGCTGATGTTTCTTTCATTCTCCAAATTAAATTTTTGAGCATGTAAAAATCCAATACTAGAATTCAGAGGGCTTTTTGTCTCGTCAACATCCCAAGAATTTTTACCGTATGCATTTTCATATTCTGATGGAGAAAGTTTTTTTCCGCCTGGAACAGATCCAAAAACGCTTGAAAGTTCTCTATCCTTGCCTATAAGTCCTAAAGTTCCGTTTGTGGAATTAGCATCATTTGACAGTAAAAATTTCTCCAGATTATTGTTTGTAGTGTATCCAAAACCAATATTTAATTTGGTAATATTTTTTGGCTGAGGTGTTTCAATATTAACCGTTGCTCCAGCGAAATCTCCTGAAATATTAGGGTTGAAAGTTTTGTAAATATTCAAAACTCCTACTACATCCGTTGGGAATAAATCCAAAGGAATGATTTTTTTGAAAGGGCTGTTTGATGGGGATTGTAAATCATTTATCAATAGATTATTGTATCGGTCCTCTAATCCTCTAATGAATAATCCTCTGCCGTCAACTTTAGTGATCCCAGTTATTTTTGTCAAACCTTCTTCAACGTCGCTAACTCCTTTACGAGCCATTTCTTGGGCGCCAATACTTTGTTTGATAACCACGGCTTGTTTTTGATCTAGCAATAAGGCTGTTTCTTTTTCTCTACTTGCCGTATTTTTTATAACAACATCTTCCAGTTTGTAACTTCCTGAACCAATTGCTTGATTTAGATTTACAGTTTCATTTGCGATTATGGTTACAGGAATTTCTACTGATTCATAACCTACAAAACTGAATTGGACAGTATAATTTCCAGGCGCAATAGCAATGGCGTATTTGCCATCAATGTCAGTATTGGTTCCTATAGTGGTTCCTTTTATAAGTACGTTTGCAAATGGCAATGATTGGTTGCTAGCATCTTTATCAGTTAGGATTCCTGAAACCGTACCTTTATTCTGTGAAAAAGAAATAGCTGTTATTAATAACGCTATAAACAATATTCTAAATTTCATTTTTTTTGTGTTTAATTTTTATGCAAAGTAATGCTTGATTTGTAAAGTAAAAGTTACTTGATTATTACCATTTGGTTTCGTAAGCATTAATAAATCGTTAACATATTAAATTACGGTAAATGTGATTTTTAAACAATTCTTTTATTGCTATATTTACAATCGGAATTGAAAATCACTGAATATTATCAGGTGTTAATTCAATCAGATTAATATAATTTTTCTATTTATGAAAAAAAGAAACACAAAGATTTTACTAGTAGATGACGAACCGGATATTTTAGAAATTGTAGGGTATAACCTTACTCAGGAGGGATATCAGATATTTACAGCCGCAAACGGAAAAGAAGCAATAGCAAAAGCGAAAAAGGAATTGCCTGACCTTATTATCATGGATGTAATGATGCCGGAGATGGATGGTATGGAAGCTTGTGAAAATATTAGAAAAATCCCAGAATTGAATAATGTGATCATTACTTTCTTGACAGCAAGAAGTGAAGATTATTCACAAGTGGCCGGTTTTGATGCTGGCGCAGATGATTATATTACAAAACCAATTAAACCAAAATTATTGGTTAGTAAAGTGAAAGCATTATTGCGTCGCTTGAAAGAGCAAGAACAAAATAGTGAAACACTTAATGTAGGAGGAATTGAGATCAATCGAGAAGAGTATAAAATAAGAAAAGACGATGTTGAAATAGCTTTGCCTCGAAAAGAGTTTGAATTATTTTACTTGTTAGCTTCAAAACCAGGAAAGGTATTCAAACGTGATGAGATTCTGGATAAGGTTTGGGGAAATGAAGTGGTAGTTGGCGGAAGAACCATAGATGTTCATATTAGGAAATTACGTGAAAAAATTGGAGAAGATTTTTTCAAAACGATTAAAGGAGTAGGTTATAAATTTGAAGTGTAATTAGATATGCTTTTTTATAAGAATAACAAATTGCTTTAAAAGTGAGGCATAAATGTGATGAAAATAAATTTTAAGAAAACCTATAAATTTGCCATAAAATCTGCTTTGTTCATTAGCCTTTTTGCTACTGGATTTGTCGTATTAATGGTGTTGTTATTCTTTGGGTTCAAAGTCAATAATTTACTGTTGTTTGCAATCGTTTCTCTTGTCATCATTTATTTGTTCTCTTTTGTGGTTTTACAATATCGCGTCGAACGTTTTATTTACAGACGTGTCAAAAAAATATACGATGATGTCTCCTTACTGGAAAGCAGTTCGTTTATAAATCAGCCCATTACTACTGATATGGAAACGCTGACCCGAGAAGTTAAGAAATTCGCCACAGATAAAAAATTGGAAATAGAAATGTTGCAGGTACGAGAAGAATATCGAAGAGAATTTCTCGGTAATGTTTCCCACGAACTTAAAACACCTTTGTTTACAGTTCAAGGTTATTTATCTACACTTATAGATGGCGCGATGGATGATAAAGCAGTTCGGAAAAAGTATTTAAAACGTGCCGAGAAAGGAGTGGAACGATTAATCTACATTGTCGAAGATTTAGATATGATCACAAAATTAGAATCTGGAGATTTGAATCTGGAGATTTCTGATTTTGACATTGTGGAACTAATACAAAACGTTTTCGATTTATTGGAAATGAAAGCGGATAAAAAGAAAATAACATTGGCTTTTGAAAATGATCGGATACAGCCTATTCTGGTGCATGGAGACAAAGACAAGATACAACAAGTTGTTGAGAACTTAATTGTAAACTCCATTAAATACGGTAAAGAAGGCGGACTTACAGAAGTTGCTATCGTCAATTTGACAAAGAAAAAGGTTTTAGTCCGAATAACAGACAATGGTGAAGGAATAGAAAAACAAAATATTCCAAGGCTTTTTGAACGTTTTTATAGAGTGAATAAAAGTGGTTCCCGTTCAGAAGGAGGATCAGGTTTAGGATTGGCAATTGTAAAACATATTATAGAAGCACATAAAGAAAAAATATATGTGGAGAGCGAGTTTGGTATTGGATCTGAATTTTCCTTTACAATTGAGAAGGCCAGATTTAAAAAACCAGAATTGGAACAAAAAATAAAATAAATTACTTAATATCAATAACTTAAATAAATAATAAGTTTAAAAATTTTAAAAAAAATCCTATAAAACTGGATTCGAAACCTTTACGAAACGATAACTTATCGTCAACATAACATTGTGTTAACATTAGCTTAACATTACTCCATGACCTTTGCAAAAAAATTAATCATATAATAAAGATGAAAAAAATTTTATTTGCAGGTTTGGTTGTTCTATCATGTATGGCTAATGCACAGGAGGTGAAGAAAGACGAAATCGCAAAAGAAGTGGTTCGTGTTTTGGACTCTATAAATAAAGTAAAAGTAGCAGAAGAAAAAACGAAGGTTAAGAAAGAACATTGGTATGATAATATAGGTATCAGAGGTTACGTGCAGGTAAGATATAATGGGCTGCTTTCTTCTAACGATAAAGTTTCATGCGATCAATGTGACAAATCTTGGGGTACAACTTCAACAGCAATCGATGCAAAATCGAATAATGGTCTTTTTATAAGACGAGCCCGTATCGTATTTTCAGGACAAATTCACCCTAATGTATATTTTTATATTCAACCTGACTTTGCAAGTTCTCCGACATCTGGTGTGAATAATTTTGCTCAAATCAGAGATGCATATTTTGATTTATCATTTGATGCCAAGAAAGAATTTCGTTTGAGAATTGGACAAAGTAAAGTGCCTTTTGGATTTGAAAATTTACAATCCAGTCAAAACCGTTTAACATTAGATCGTAATGATGCCATGAATAGTGCTGTGGCAAACGAAAGAGATTTAGGAGTGTTTTTTTACTGGGCTCCAAGTAAAATCAGAGATCGTTTTGCAATGCTGGTAAAAGATGGATACAAAGGTTCTGGAGATTATGGAGTATTTGCGTTTGGTGCTTATAATGGACAAACGGCCAACAAGTCTGAAGCAAATAGAAACTTACATGTAGTAACAAGAATAAGTTATCCTTTTGAGGTTGGAGGTCAAATTATAGAGCCAGGTTTACAGGCCTATACTGGAAAATGGGCATTTACTAATGAACTTTCCACAGGAGTGACTACGGCAGATAAACTATATACATTAGATCAAAGGCTTGCAGCTTCTTTTATACTTTACCCTAAACCATTTGGAGTTCAAGCGGAATATAATATAGGAAAAGGACCTCGCTATGATAAACTGACTAATACGGTAGAATCTTCTGATTTAGAAGGAGGTTATGTGACTTTAAATTACAAATGGGATTTACCGAAGCATCAATATATTTATCCTTTTGCCAAATTCCAATATTATGATGGTGGAAAGAAATTTGAGAAAGATGCCAGAAGTTATGTGGTGAGAGATTACGAATTAGGAATAGAATGGCAGCCTATTAAAGCATTTGAATTAGTGGCAGAATGGGTAATTGCTGATAGAACGTTTGAAGATAGCGCGCTTCCAAATAATAGACAACGAGGAAATTTATTGAGATTACAAGCGCAGTTCAACTTTTAATTTTAAATAAAAACTGTTACTGGAGGTTTTTTTATTGTAAAATTATTGTAAAAATTACCCAAATAATAAAGATTGAATAATACTGGCTTAACATAGATTTAATGTAAGAGCTTTATTTTTGTCGAAAATTTAAATAAACTTTAAAATGAATAAAACTAAATTAAAAATAGCAGCAATTTTATTAGTCGTAATGGCTATGGGGTATTCATTTACTTCTTTGAGTAAAATAACAATTAAAGGTTCAGACACGATGGTGATTTTGTCACAGCAATGGGCTGAAGCATATATGAAAAAACACCCGGAAACAACTATTCAGGTGACTGGTGGCGGATCAGGAGTTGGTCTTGCAGCATTAATTAATGGTTCTACTGATATAGCAAATTCAAGCCGTCCTATAAAGCCGTCTGAATTAGAAAAAATAAAAACGAAATACAAAAAAAGTGGTGTTGAAATTGCTTGTGCAAAAGATGGTTTGTCTGTTTTCTTGAACAAAGGAAATACAGTTTCTGAATTGACAATCCAACAGTTAGGTGCTATTTTCTCTGGAAAAATAACCAACTGGAAGCAAGTCGGTGGAGCTGATGCGAAAATTCAATTGTACGGTAGAGAAAGTAGTTCAGGTACTTTTGAATTCTTTAAAGAGCATGTCGTGAAAGGGGATTTTTCTCCAACGTGTCAAACGTTGCCAGGAACAGCTGCTATTGTAAATGCAGTGAAAAAAGATAAATATAGTATTGGTTATGGTGGGGCGGCTTATGCTGAAGGTGTGAAAGATTGTAAAGTGAAGAAAGACGCTAAAAGTAAAGGTGTTTTACCAACTGCAGCGACTATAAAAAATAAAACATATCCTATTTCAAGATACTTGTATATGTATTTGAAATCTAAGCCAACAGGTGAGACTAAAGCTTTTATTGACTGGGTTTTGGGACCAGAAGGACAAAAAATGATTACAGAAGTAGGTTATTTTCCTGTAAAATAAAAAAGCATAAAAATATCCCTCTCTTTAATTATGGAGGGATATTTTTTTTAAAAAATTTATGAATTCTTAAATTAATTAAATGAATTCTCCACTTCCAAGTAAACAAACTTTCACCAAAGAGAGTTTAAAAAAACAATTCAGGTTTTCAGAGTTCCTAGCTGAGAAAGTCATTTCTTTAGTAGCTTTCTTGTCGATAGCTATTATCTTTTTGATATTTATTTTTGTTTTCAAAGAATCACTGCCATTATTTAGTTTTGGTAAAAAAGACAAAGTGAAGACCGAAATACAAACAACTTCAGATGTAAAAGTAGAAAGCTATGGCGGAGCGGAAACTACAACCAAAGAAATTCAGCCAGAGACATACGGAGCACCTGCAGAAGAGTTAGAGCCTGAAACCTATGGAGCGCCTACTGAAGATTTAAATCCGGTAACAGAGGAAACACAAAGTTCAGAATCAGAAAATCTAGAGCCGGAAACCTACGGTACAGTAACCGAAGATTTGAATTCAGAAACAGCAACGGATCAGAAAGTTGTTGTTGACGAAAAAGTTACAGAAAATAAAGAAGGAGCAGATAGAACTTGGAGTACTTTTTTTTCTACAGAATGGGTTCCAGTTTCGGATAATCCACGTTTTGGTTTGATAGCATTACTTATTGGAACTTTAAAAGTTACTATAATTGCCATGTTGATTGCAGGTCCTTTGGCAATATTAGCAGCGGTTTACACTTCTTGTTTTGCTTCAAACAGAAGAAAGGAAATCATAAAACCTATTATCGAAATGTTAGCGGCATTTCCATCAGTGGTAATTGGATTTTTTGCCATGATGGTTTTAGCTACTTTTTTTCAGGATATTTTTGGGTATGATTCTCGATTGAATGCTTTTATTGGAGGTGTTGCTATGGCATTAGCAGCTATTCCAATTATTTATACCATTTCAGAAGATGCCTTGTCAGCAGTCCCTAAAACATTTACTGAGGCCAGTTTAGCGCTGGGAGCAAGTAAGGCACAAACTGCATTTTTTGTAATTCTTCCCGCCGCAACTCCAGGTATTTTTGCTGCTATATTGTTAGGTATAGGTAGAGTTTTTGGCGAAACAATGATTGCATTAATGGCAACAGGGAATGCAGCACTTTTGTCAGCAAATCCTTTTGAAAGTGTGCGAACTTTTGCAGCAACGATTGGGTCAGAAATGGCGGAGACTGTTTTTGGGGAAACCCATTACAGCGTGTTGTTTTTTATTGGGTCTTTGCTTTTCATTTTCTCGTTTATATTAAATGCAGTGGCAGAATTTTATGTCAAAGGAAAATTAATTAAAAAATTCCAAGGTAAATAAACATGGAAAAAGCAATCAGTGTATCAGAAAACCCGTTTTGTAAAACTAAAAAAAAGAGTGAAAATATAAAAGAAAATGCAATTGTTGGATTAACACAAATTGCTGTTCTTTTGATTATTGCTATTTTGTTTATAATTCTAGGAATTATTATATACCAAGGACGTGAAAAATTTTCATGGGAATTTATAAGTTCTTTTCCAACCGACGGAATGACCAAAGGAGGTATTTTCCCTGCTTTGATAGGAACTTTTATATTAGTTATCGTCATGTCAATAGCGGCAGTTCCTTTTGGGACTATTACAGCCATTTATTTAACGGAATATGCCAAGGAAAATTCAAAATTTGCTGCAGCAGTACGATTTTCAATTAGAACATTGGCAGTAGTGCCTTCTATTATTTTTGGTCTTTTCGGACTTGGATTTTTTATCCAATTTGTTGGAACAGGAATGGATTCTGCTTTCAATGATGGTGAATTGCATTGGGGACAACCTAATATTCTTTGGGCAAGTTTGACTATGGCATTGCTTACACTTCCAGTGATTATCGTTTCTGTGGAAGAGGCGTTAAAAACGATCCCCCGAGAACTAAGGGAGGCCAGTTTGGCTTTGGGAGCCACAAAATGGCAAACCATTAAAAAAGTAGTTTTTCCAGGTTCTATTTCTGGAATTATGACAGGAACCATTCTTGCTGTGAGTAGAGGTGCTGGAGAGGTAGCGCCTATTTTATTTACCGGAGCAGCCTATTATCTAGCCACTTTGCCGGAGTCTTTGAGTGATCAATTCATGAATCTGGGATACCATGTTTATATTATGTCTACACAATCTTCGGATGTAGAGAAAACAATGCCTATTCAGTTCGCAACCACATTAGTACTGTTAATTCTTACTTTGTCATTAAATCTGGTGGCAGTAATTATCAGATCAAGAATTAGGAGAAGAGCAAAATAATTTCAAAGACAGCAGCTAATTATTTTAGATTTAATAAAAAAAACATGAGAGATATAAAAATAGAGGTTAAGGATTTGTCGTTGTATTATGGCGAGAAAAAGGCCTTAAAGGAAATTTCAATGCAAATTCCGGCGAATAAAGTGACGGCATTAATAGGACCTTCTGGTTGCGGTAAATCTACTTTTTTAAGATGTATCAATAGAATGAATGATCTTATTCCGAGTGTGAAAATTACGGGTGAAATGCTGGTTGAAGGAATTGATATTTATAACAAAAATGTAGATGTTGTAAATATTAGAAAAAAAATTGGAATGGTTTTTCAAAAGTCAAACCCTTTTCCAAAATCTATTTATGAAAACATTGCGTACGGTCCTAAAATAAATGGGATTAAGGATAAAACACAGTTAAACGAAATCGTTGAAACTTCATTGCGTCAGGCCGCGATTTGGGATGAATTGAAAGATCGTTTGGATGATTCGGCACTGGGTCTTTCAGGTGGACAGCAACAGCGTTTGTGTATTGCCCGAACTTTAGCGGTTAGCCCGGACATTATTCTTATGGATGAACCTGCAAGTGCATTGGATCCTATTTCTACTTCAAAAATTGAGGAATTAGTTCATGAGTTGAAAGAACAGTACACAATAATAATTGTTACCCATAATATGCAACAAGCAGCAAGAACCAGTGATTATACTGGGTTCTTTTATATGGGTGAATTGATTGAAATGGGTAAAACTAATGCTATATTTACCAAACCAGAACAAAAGCAGACTGAAGATTATATCACAGGAAGATTTGGATAAAAGGTGTATAAATAGAAATAGACTTTTTAAAAAGCGTATTTTGATTTTTTAATCTTTTGAATTTTTAAATAAAAAAACATGGCATCACACTTTGAAATAGAATTAGAAAAACTAAAAAATGTAATTGTAAAAATAGGTAAACTTGCAGAAATTCAAGTGAGCGAATCTGTAAACGCTTTGCTGTCAGAACCTGTTGCTGAAGGAAAAGAAGTAAAGAAAACAGAAAATAAGATAGATAAATTAGATGTGAAAATCGATGAGATTTGTCAAAGTATTTTTGCTTTGCAACAGCCAGTCGCTTCTGATTTGCGTTTTATTATGTCAGCCATGCAAATTAGCAATGAGATAGAAAGAATTGGGGATTTGGCGATAAGCATCATAAAAAAGGCTAAGAATATTAAAGATAAACATGACTTAATTGTTAAGTTTAATATTACGGATATAGCCAGACAAGTTGAGGTTATTACCATAAAAACGAATGAATGTTTCTTAACTCGGAATGAAAGTACCATTGGTGAGATCTTTATTTTGAATAATACTATAAAAAATGAATGCGATGATGCAATACATAATATCATCAATGAAATGAAGTCAAATTCTAAAACCGTAGTTTCAGGAACAAATCTTGTGATTGTTTTAAAACATTTAGAGCGTGTTTCTGAGCATTGTACCAATATTGCAGAGTATGTTTACTTTATGATTAATGCTAAAATAATCAAACACGAAAAATTTGGTGATAAGAAACAAGATAATTAATTTAATACTATTAATCTGCAATTAATTTGTAGATTTTATATAAAAGCACACTAATTAGATACTTTGAAAGTATAGTAATTAGTGTGCTTTTTAATTGTAAAAGAATTGTAAAACAGTCATTTGAATTCATTGTATTTTACAAAGTACATCGTAAAAAAATTATTAATTCTTTTCAAAAATTTGAAACAATGTTTTCCAATCCATTGCTGTATCTAATTGTGGCAGACCTTTGTATAAGTCAATTTCTTCGAGGTTTTCTATTCTAAAATCGTTTTGCTCCGCATAAGGGACCAATCCTTCTTTTTTTAATTTTTTTGCCAGATATTCCTGTTCATATTGACCGGGAGTAGGAATGAAAAAAGCCTTCTTGTTAAGTTTTGCCAAGTCCATAATGGTAGTATACCCAGACCTGCATAAAACAGTATCACTTTCATTAAAAGTTTGTTCAAGTTGGCGCGTATTCATAAAATTATAATAGGTAACATTATCGATTTGTTCCTTTATTTGGTCTTTTTCTATAATACCTTTTATGAATACAACCGTACCATTATATTTCAATATTTCGGTTTTTAATTTATCTTCCAGCAAGCCTCGTTGCGGTTCCGGGCCAGATAAAATGACCATCAAATCATATCGTTTTGGAGTCTCGCGTTTGTGTAATCGGCTTAATGGTCCAATGTATTTTGTTAGAAAATCAGCTTTTTTTAGATGTCCTAATTTACCGGTCAAATTTGGAGTTCCTTCTAAATCCGGTATCCAGCATTCAGCATATTTTTTTATAATATGTTGATGGAGCATACTGGTAATCCAAGTGGTATTTCCCGTCATCACGTTCAATTGATGCGTCATAAATACAGAAGGCACTTTTTTACTAAATACGCCAAGTCTATTATCAGATAGTACGCCGTCAATGGAATATTTCTTTATCCATTTCTTTACTAATTTTTTTTCAGCCCAAATGGCTTCAATCATTTTCGGACAATTTTGTAATAATTTCCATTTAAAATTTTTACCATTTTTAGAATATTCTATTTCGTATGAGGGTAATTCCAATGCTTTTAGATATGGAAATTCTTTTCGCAATAATTCCAGTGCAATACCATCGGAGGCGATTATTGGGATATAATTATTCTCTTGCAAAGCCTTAATAATCGGAATGCAGCGAGTAGCGTGTCCCAGACCCCAATTCAAAGGAGCAATTAAAATAGTCTTATTGTTAGTATTCAAATCCATTTGGCGATGTATATATTCGTTATTTAAATTTGAAAGTTACTCAATGAAGTGGTTTTTCATATTTCTAAGGCATTACCAAACTATTAATTTATTCTGGTAAATTTACATTACTATTCCTCTTTTATATCTGGTTTAAAAAAAAACGATTCATCATAAAATAATATCAAACAATAAATTAAAAATAAGCTCTCAATTGTACATTTCCGGTATGAATAGTTTGACTGGTTTCACTTTTTCTACCTTGATAATTTAAGTTTATATCCAAAAATTGGGTCAGATTTTTTTGTAGCAGTAATCTCCAAGTCAAGTTTTGGCCTGTTTGTAAACCTTCGAGCATTTGAAATCCTATAGAAGAGAATTCATCTCCCGTGAATTTATTTTGATAAAAGGAAACCTCTCCATTGACAGTGATTTTTTTTTCACCCGCGTATGAAAAGGAAGTTCCCAATCGGTTTTGGAGCAGCCTTTCCAAACTTCCAATCTGATTTTCCTTGTTTTGGAACTCGTAAAATAAATCCCAACTGGTGTTTTTTGAAAAGAGGTAACTGATTTTTGGAGCCAATGAATAACCATCGATAGCGTAATTTTTTTCAGGATAGTTCTCTGATTTTATGGCTGTCTGGATTGTTTTGACAAAAAAGCCAAATAACCAACTTTTCTTGTATAAATGGGCGTACTGTAATTGATGAGAATCATTTTCGGATTCCTGAGACCCTATGGAAAGTAAGTTTTTTGTTTTGTTTTGCAAATAAGAATAGGTAACAGAATGGTTTTGTTTTCCTCGGTTATAAAACAAACTATTCCTGAAACTGGAATTCAATCCCAACACGTTTTCCTTGTTGGATTTAAAAGGATTTAGTTCGAAATTATCGCCTTCACTTTTTATTTTTCTATCGATTATAAACGAGGCTTGATTATAAAAATAGGAAAGCAGTTTTTTTATTCCAAGTTCATTTTGCCATTGATTTGGATTTATGGTTACCGCTTGTGAGAACTTATTTTGATGCGTTTTTATATAAATTCGGTTCGGTAAAAATATCCGAATATATTTAGCCTGGTCAATAAATGGTGCAACTTCAAATTCTTGTATTTCCTGAATTCCGTTCGCATTATAATCATTCCAGGTATAAACGCCTTGCCCTGCCGGAACTTCAAGATAGGTAAATTCCTGTTGTGGAATACTTCCTGAATTGGTTTCATAAACGGTTGTACTTTGAATCAATTGATTGAAAAAACGATCAGTATACACTATTCTGGAATTTAATGAGGTTTCTTTTTTCTTTGTAATGTCTGCAAAATCAAGTACTCTGTAATTTATATAAGCGGTTAAATCACTTTTCTTTGTTTGGATTAACTTTGATTTTAAAAAATAGGTTTGGGACGCATTTACGCGCTGTATCAATCCATTTTGCAAGCTGTCATTTATTCGTCTCAAATATCCTAATTCGACAAAAACTTTAGTGCTGTCGCCACGACCTGTAAAAAAACTATGTTCAGTGAATCTTTGGCTTAATGCCGAAAATTGATTGGTAGTTTTGATTTTTTCTTGATTGTCTTCTAATCTAAGGCTGGTGCCAATCCAGTTCTTGCCAAAATGATAACGCGTCTGTGTTTGATTCCTGTAAAATTTTGAAGAAGATTCAATTCCATCGCTTTTTAAGAAGCTGCCATGATTTTGAATGGTCCAATTTTTCAATTTAAATGCTCCATCAATGCTATGTCTATTTCCCGAAAAGCTTGCGGAGAAATCCAGTTTTTCAAATTGATAGTTTAGCAATCCTCTGTTTTGAGAATTTGCTTTAGGGTTTAATTCGAAATGTAAGCCAGAAACCAGCAAACTTTGATTTCCTATGGCAGTAGTTCCTAAATTCCAATCTCGATCAAATTCAATGCTGTAAAGGCGTTCCACAGATCTAAAATTTTTCTGGATAAATTGATAACTGGCAAAAGCATCAACATTCCATTTTTTTGAAAACAAGCGTTGTTTTGCATTTATTTTGGCTGCCATACCGCGGTTATCTGAATCATTTATTGGCGAAAAAAGATTTTTATCATTGTTGCTAAATCCTATTTCGTAATCAAAAGCTGTTTTTCCTGTCGGTTTATATTTTCCTAAAAATGTTGCCACTTGAATTTTCGTTGGAGCAACTAATTGTATAATTGGCTCATAATTCCCTTGCGAAATAGTATTAATTGGTTGGGTATATTCATAAATTCGGCCATTAGCCGATGAGTTTTTTAAAATGTAATTTCCCTTATTTGTTCCCACTAAACTAAACCGAACATTGAACAACTCGTCTTCGGGATTATTTGAATATTCAAAAATCTCAATAGAATTGGCGATGATTTTTCGATACAATACTTTATTATCGGAATAGGAATCCGCATAAGCCGAAGGTGCCGTCATCAAGTCCATATTGTCGCCTGCATTCACTAAAATTTGAGCTTGTTCTTGAGAAAGGTTTTGTTGTAAAGGCTGACTTTTTAAATCACTTTCGGAGTATAAATAACTGCCGAAACTCCATTTTTCATTATCATGCGAGCCACCGGCATAAGTCACAAATCGAGAGTAATTTCGATCTGAATATTGGTATTCTATAGTAATTCGCATTTCAGAAGTAATTGTGAAAAGCGGGGTAAACAAGATTTCGCCGGCATTGTAATCAATGGTATAATCATTATTTTCTCCTCGCTTTAATAAAATTCCATTTACATAAACCCGTTCTGAACCTGAAATAACGAGAACATATAATTCGCCATTTTGACCTTTTAATTTATACGGACCCTGATTGCCTTCCTGACCCACAAAATTACTTTTGGCATATTGTCCTTTCACTAAAGCCGCCGATGCGAAGATATTGGTTTTGCTGTCTTCAGTCCCAAAGTTGAAATTAGTAGCAAGTCCCTGTACTTTTTTATTGAAATTAAGGAACTGCGTTTTTTTGTTTTCAAGAAAGATATCGCCTGCCCTAATGTTCCATTTGTCACTAAAAAGTTCCATAAAGACATTGTCAAATTGATCTAGCTTCTGCGAATAACCTCCGTCTTGTAACGGAATATTGCTGTCTTGTAGTGAGGCTCTCAGGTTTACTTTTTCGGATAATTTTCCTGTGATTTGTAAATCTAAATTGGAATTTAAAACTGTGTTTTGATTGTTGCCAATAGTAACTCCACGCGTGATGCTTCCAGAAGTATTTAATCCATCAAAAGGGATGTTTTTTTTGGTTGTATTTGTCTCAATTTTATATAAATTTCCTGATGCGGCTTCGTTACTGACTACTAGGTTCGAATCGTAAATGCGATATTCTTTGGTTAGAATTTCAGGAAGTTTGAGATAATGAATCGTTATGGAATCTGACTTTTGAGGGAAATTCGCATTAAAAATTAAGACCGATTTTTGGAAATTTATTTTATAAAAAGTGGTGTCTATAGGTTTTTCATTGGCGTCAAGCACTTTGAAGAAACTAGAATTAATGCTCTCATTTTCCAGATGAATAGTGTCACGAGTAGCGGGGTTTTTTTTGGTTTTGTATAGCAAATTAGTTTCCTGGGCTTGTAGTCCGGAAAAACACATCATTAGAAACAAAAACACTACTTTTTTCAACATAGATGGTATAACGTCTATGCATCAAAAGTAGTGTATTCTGTAAAACAATAAGTAGAACTCAAAATTTTACTATAAAAAGAATTTTTAACTTTCTTTCGTTATAACCTGCATCGTCTCGCGGCTTACCTGTTTTAACAAAACAACTTTGTTTTCTTCGACAGTTTGTGCTGCTTTATCATTGAAATGTCTAATGGTATATAAAGTAACATTTTCGTCAAATTCAACTTTAAATTTTTTCGAAAGGATGGCGTTCAAAGCTTTGAAATTTTCAAATTTATCTTCCACACAAACAGAAAAACTAATCGCAGAATTTTGAATCAGATTTACTTTTATTTTAAATTGGTGAAACAAAGCAAAAATTTCGCTGATATTTTCTTCCATGATAAAAGAGAAATCTATTGACGAAAGCGAAATCAAGAGTTGGTTTCTTTTGACAATAAAGCAAGGTAAATAAGGCTCTAGGTCGGCACCTTTGGCAACACGTGTTCCTGGCAAAAGAGGATTGATAAACGATTTTACAAACAAAGGAATTTCTTTTTTTTGTAAAGGCTGTAAGGTTTTTGGGTGAATAACTGTTGCGCCATAAAATGCTAACTCAATTGCTTCGCGGTACGAAATCTGGTTTAGCAAACTCGCATTTTCAAAATATCTAGGGTCAGCATTCATAACTCCAGGAACATCTTTCCAGATGGTTACACTTTCCGCATTCAGGCAATACGCAAAAATCGCCGCAGTATAATCGGAGCCTTCACGGCCTAAAGTGGTAGTAAAGTTGTTTTCGTCAGAACCCAGGAAACCTTGTGTAATATTTAATATTTTCCTTTTTACGTTTTTAGCAATATTCTTTTGTGTCAATTCCCAATCTACTTCTGCATCTCTATAATTTGCATCTGTTTTTATGAAATTTCGAACATCTAACCACTGTGTTTTTATTCCCATAAAGCTCATAAAATGGCTCAGGATAGTAGTGGAAATTAATTCACCATAACTTACGATTTGATCGTAAACGAAATTATAATTTGGAGATTTATTATGAGCTAAAAAATATTCTAAGTCGGAAAATTGAGCGTTTACAGCAGTAAAAACTTCGTTTTTTTCGTCCTCAAACAAATCCATCAGAATCTGATTATGGTATTTTTTTACTTCTTGAACAGATGAGTTTAATTCAGCCGACTTATCGAAATAGTTTTTTATTACTAGTTCAAGAGCATTCGTGGTTTTTCCCATTGCAGAAACGACCAACAATACATCCTCATAACCTACTTTTTGTAAAACGTCATATACGTTTTTTATTCCTGCTGCATCTTTTACAGAAGCACCACCAAATTTGAATACTCTCATAATTTTTTAAACAAAAAAATTTGTAATTCTATTTTAATCTATTATCTACAAAATTGTTAATTCCCGCTTCGTCCATTTGTGCCACATACCAGTCTCTTAGCACTTTTGCACCTGATTTTTCATAAAATTCGATAGCAGGAGTGTTCCAGTCCAGAACATGCCAGTCAATTCTTCGAACATTGTCTCTCTTGCCTTGTTTGATGATTTCAGAATACAATGCATAGCCCAATCCTGTGCCTCTCATCTTGTCCTTTACCACTAAATCTTCCAGATGGATTATTTTTCCTTTCCAGGTAGAATAGCGATAATAATACAACGCAATGCCCACAATTTCTGAATCTACTTCGGCAACAAAAACATGAAATAAAGGAGTTGTTCCAAAACCATCACGCACTAAATCATCAACAGTTATAAGGACTGCGTCAGGTTCTTTTTCGAAGTCTGCTAATTCTTGAATAAGTCCTAGAACTGCTGGCATGTCTTCGGGATTCCCTTTTCTAATATTCATGTATTCTTATTTTAAATGGTTGAATTGTTCAAAATAAAGCATTTTTCATTCATTATTCAACTATTTTCTTAGCAAATATACAATACTGGTAAACTAAGTAAATATTATTCAATTCATTTTCACAAAAAATCCGATATTTGTGACTTCAAACTAACTACAACGATTTCGTAATGGAAGAACGCAACAGAACACTAGGTGAATTTATCATCGAAAACCAAAATGCTTTTCAATATTCGTCAGGCGAATTATCCCGGATTATCAATTCCATTCGGCTGGCTGCAAAAGTGGTCAATTACAAAGTAAACAAAGCGGGACTGGTAGATATAATTGGTGCCGCCGGGGAACAAAATATACAAGGAGAAGATCAGCAAAAACTAGATGTTTATGCCAATGATATTTTTATTCAAACTTTAATCAACCGTGAAATTGTATGCGGAATCGCTTCCGAAGAAAATGATGACTTTATTACAGTGGAAGGAAGTGATAAAAGCCACAACAATAAATATGTGGTATTAATGGATCCTCTTGATGGATCTTCTAATATTGATGTAAATGTTTCCGTGGGAACAATATTTTCAGTGTACAGACGCGTTACCCCAATTGGTACTCCGGTTACAATTGAAGATTTTTTACAGCCTGGAATCAATCAAGTAGCAGCAGGTTATGTGATTTATGGTACATCAACAATGTTGGTTTATACTACAGGTCATGGCGTAAATGGATTTACATTAAATCCGGCAATTGGAACCTTTTATTTATCACATCCAAACATGCAGTTTTCCAAGGATGGAAATATTTATTCCATTAATGAAGGAAATTATGTTCATTTCCCGCAAGGAGTAAAGGATTATATCAAATATTGCCAGCTTGAAGAGGGAGAGAGACCTTATACGTCACGCTATATTGGAAGTTTAGTTTCAGATATTCATAGAAATATGATAAAAGGTGGAATTTATATTTATCCGACAAGCTCCAAAGCCCCAAAAGGGAAATTACGTCTGTTATATGAATGTAATCCAATGGCGTTTATTGTAGAACAGGCAGGGGGTAAAGCCTCTGATGGTTTTGGAAGTATAATGGAAATTGTACCTACAGAACTACACCAACGTGTTCCTTTTTTCTGTGGAAGCTATAATATGGTAGAGAAAGCGGAAGATTTTATGCATAAAGCTAAATTAAGCAAGTACTAAATAACTATAAAAAAAGCTCCCTAGATTTTGGGAGCTTTTTTATGATTTTTATTTATGCATGTTTTGCATTTCGAAAATGAAAGTGTCTAAGTCTACTTTTTTATCTACTAATGATAATGCCTTATCTACGATATAATTTACGTTTTCGGCAGTAAAACCCAATGCTAAACCAATTTTTCTTAACAATAATTCTTGTTTGTCTCCTAACTGATGATCAACATGAACCATTCTGACTAAATCATATAGACGTTCCAATCTCTGCTCGTGTAAATAAGGAGCGTTAATAGGATATTTTAATGGGTTTTCTAAAATTTCTGCATATTCCTCTTGAGAAATTTCTAGTCTAACGGCCAGTTTATCCAAAAACATTTTTTCTTCTGGAGCGAACTTCTCGTCGGCAAGTGCTACGCGAACTATGGCTGAAAAATGACCTTTATTTCTTTGTTTGAATTCGCTATCAAATAAATCTGAAAATGACATAATTATTAATTTTTTATCTTACAAAGATAGGTCTATTTTTAAATTATTTATTTTTTATTTTAAATTTTGTTTCGTAAAGTAGCGTGTTTTTAAATCATTTTTTAAGTAATGATTTATATTTTCAAATCAATCATTTTCAAAATTAATCGTAAGTTTACAGCCCCAATATCAATTTAATAAATTACCTACCTATGTCAGAATTTTGGATTTACTTTCAAATAGGATTAAAACACGTTTTGGATATTCATGCGTACGATCATGTTTTGTTTTTAATAGCATTAGCCGTTCCTTTCTCTTTCAAGGATTGGAAACGTATAGTGTTGCTGGTAACACTTTTTACAATTGGACATACTATGGCTTTGTTGCTTTCTATTTTTGGTATAATTGCCATTAAAGTAAATGTGGTTGAGTTGTTGATTCCGATAACAATATTAATAACAGCGTTTTATAATCTTTTTACGGCTGGAAAATCAAGTAAAAAAGAGAGCATAAGCGTAGTGTTCTTTATCACACTTTTCTTTGGAATTATTCATGGTTTGGGTTTTTCAAACTATTTTAAATCAATTCTGGGAGGAAGTGCAACTTCTAAATTATTGCCTTTGGGAGAATTTGCCTTAGGTATAGAAGCTGCTCAAATTGTTGTGGTTTTTGTTGTGTTGGTTTTATCTTATATTGTTCAAACGGTTTTTAGATTTTCGAAACGCGATTGGACTTTGGTGATGTCGGCATTTATAATAGGAGTAGTTTTACCAATGATTGTTGAAAGTGAAATCTGGATTAGATAAAAAAATGAGTACAAAAAAATTAAATAAATACGATAAAGCGTATCTTAGAATTGCAACTGAATGGGGACTTTTGTCTTATTGTAAAAGAAAGCAAGTTGGCGCCATCATAGTAAGAGATAGAATGATAATTTCTGATGGGTATAACGGAACGCCATCGGGTTTTGAAAATTGTTGCGAAGATGAGGAAGGGTTGACCCGTTGGGATGTACTGCATGCTGAAGCCAATGCAATACTAAAGGTGGCTCGATCAACGCAATCTTGTGAAGGCGCTACGTTATATATTACGCTTTCGCCTTGCAAAGAATGTAGTAAATTAATCCATCAATCCGGAATAAAAAGAGTAGTGTATCACAATGGGTACCGCGATGATTCCGGAATTCAGTTTTTGATAAAAGCGGGAGTTGAAGTAGAGCATATTTCGGTATTAGAAGAATAAAATGAAAATTGATAATAAATACTTGCCTATAATTATTAGTGTAGCTCTTGCTATAGGAATTGTTCTTGGAGGGTTGTTAAATGCTCCAAATCAAAATCATTTTTTCTCTAAAAACAGTTCGAAAAATAAGCTGAATGAGCTCATTGATTTCATTGATAACGAGTATGTAGATGATGTGAATACGGATTCTATTGTAAATCTTACTGTTGACAATATTCTGGCCAAATTAGATCCGCATTCTGTATATGTTCCTCCGAGTGAGCAAACGGAAGTTGTTGAAAGCATGAGAGGTGATTTTGTTGGCATAGGTGTGAATTTTTACATGTATAATGATTCTGTGGCGATAATAAAACCAGTTGAAAATGGCCCTTCGGCAAAAGCAGGAGTGAAAGCGGGCGACCGAATTTTGTATGCTGATAAAACCAAATTATTCGGACGTAAATTACCGAATGACAGTTTGTTTTCTAAGCTGAAAGGTACTGTGGGTTCCGAAATTGAACTTACAGTTTACAGGAAATCAGAGGGTAAAAAAATTAAATTAATAGTAAAACGAGATGTTATTCCTTTAAAAAGCGTTGATGTTTCTATGCTTTTGAAAAATAATACCGGATATATAAAAATAAATCGATTTGCTGAAACCACTTATGGCGAGTTTAAAAAGGGATTGGTTACATTGAAAAAACAAGGGGCTCAATCCTTAATTATTGACCTTCGTGATAACGGCGGTGGTTATATGGAGGAAGCTATTGCAGTTGCAGATGAATTATTGAAAGACGGTCAATTGATTGTTTTTACCAAAAATAAAAAAGGAAATGTAGATAAAACTTTTGCAACGGAAAGAGGAAGTTTCGAAAGTGGAAATGTATTTGTCTTAATTAATGAAAACAGTGCGTCAGCAAGCGAAATTCTTGCAGGAGCGATACAGGATAATGACAGAGGAACAATTGTAGGGCGACGCTCTTTTGGTAAAGGATTGGTACAACGTGAAATGGATTTTGAAGACGGTTCAGCCGTTAGATTGACTATAGCGAGATATTACACGCCAACGGGTCGCTCGATTCAAAAGCCTTATTCGAAAGGGAATGAAGCCTATTTTAAAGAATCAGATACTCGTTTTGAAAATGGAGAATTGTTTGAAAAAGACAGTATAAAAGTTTCAGACTCCTTAAAATTTAAAACTAAAAAAGGTAAAATCGTATATGGAGGAGGTGGAATTGTTCCTGATGTTTTTGTACCACTGGAAGTAGAACATGGAAATGAAAGCACTGCTTATTTAATGCAATCGGGAATCGTGGGGCATTTCGTATTCGAAGAATTAGATAAAAATAGAAATGTTTTTAAAGGATTGTCTTTTCAACAATTCATAACTAAAATGAATGGAACGGATAGGTATTTTGATTCTTTCCAAAAGTATATTTTCCAAAACGGATTGGATCTGAAATTCGGGAAAAGCAAGTCATTAGTAAAACGTTACCTTGCCGCAGAATTTGCCCGACAAGTTTATGGGGAAAAATACTATTATGAAATTGTTTTGAAAGATGATGCGATGATTAAAGCGGTTTTCGGAAAAAAATAATCAATACATTTTACAGTATGGAAAGTAAGTTTACTGGAATGACAGTTAATGAACGTTTATATGTTGGCGGTCTTATGAATGATTTTGACAATTGTTTGAAGCAAAAAGATGTTGACGGAATTAAATCTATTCTGAGGAAGCTTGAATTAAATGAAGAATCTATTTTTGATATAATTGTTAGCTTAGGACTTGATAGTTAATCAAGAAATGCACTCTTATTTTTATTATTATTAATGAAAACTAATTTTCATTGTCCCAGTCTTTTCTATATCGAATGAGTTCTTTGTCTATCATGTCTTTGGATGTGTTCAATAGATAGGTTGCATCTTCAGAATAAATAGGAGGAAAGAAAGTTATTTTAATCTCGGTGGTAGGTTTTCCAAAACATTTTAAAAAATGTGGAATAAAAGTGTCGTTTCCTATGAAGGCATCCGTTTTTTCTTTATAATCAATCGCAATTGGTATAACTGCGGATTCTATTTTAGTAGCCATGACAAATGAGCCATAATTGAAAGCTACAGTTGTAGGCAAATCATGAGTTGTACCTTCGGGAAAATTGATGATTGAGTATCCTTTGCTAAGAATTTCTCGAATATTTTCGGCAGTATTTTGTCTGCTTTTCGAACATTTTCTGTCCACAAATAACACCCCTGATATTTTACAGATGTATCCAATAAGTGGCCATGAAGCAACTTCTATTTTTCCAACAGGATAGGCATGAATTAAATTTACAATTACGATTGGGTCAAGATAAGATCGATGATTGGCTACGATTAGCCCTTGTACTGTGGGTTTTTCGCCATAAACGATGGTGCGCATCCCTAAAATTACATTGGATACTTTTATTAAAAAATCGCGTAATACGAGTGCTTTTTTAGTATTAGTTTCTTCACTCCAAAAGAAACTCATGAAATAGAAAATAATCGAGAAAAAGGAAACAAATACTATAAAAACGATGAGTCTTGTGAAGCTCAATAAAAGTGATAACATAAAAAATAGATTAATGAATGTGTAAACCTACCATTATTTTTCTAGAGATTTTTCACAATGAGATTCTATTTATCTTATACTATCATGACAATGTGTTTGAACGCCACCATTCCATAAAGTAAGGATGTCTGTAGCAACGGCAGCGCCACTTCCGGCAGCAATGGCCAGTTGGCTTCTCCAACCCGCTAAAGTTCCAATAACATAAATCCCATCAGTTACTTTGTGGTCACTATTTTTGAGTTGGATTCTTTGTTTCTCAGGAAGTGCTTTTTGGTGTGGTTCAATATATTGCATTAATCCTTCTATTGCAAAAGTATTTGCAGATCCAATGCCTATGACGATTGTTTTAGTTTTGTAGGTATTCCTATTTGTAGTAACTATAAATTCAGGAAATTTCCCTTCAATTTTTAGTGCTTTTTCAACAGGGATTTGTATAATGTGCGGATAGGTTTGGGAAAGATGTTGAACGCTTTCAGTCAATAATTCGGAGCCTAATTTGCCTGCGGCTATCCCGTAAGCATTATTAAACAATGCTTCCTGAAGAGCAGATGTCTTTTGATGCGTAAAAATGCCGATTTTTTTATCAGTGGCAAAGGATTTGTTTTGTGCAGAACCCAAAACAAGGGCACAAGACATTCCTGAAACACCACCGCCAAAAATAAGAGTGTCAAACATATTAAAGTTTGTCATTTGAGTTTTCTTCAATTTTTTTAGACATTCTAAAAATTAGAAGAATCAAAACAGCGCAAAAAGAAGCTGCAATTCCGATAAAAGCAACAACACTGTCTCCTTGAAATGGATTTCTGAAATCAAGCAAAGTAACATTAAATATGATTAGCGCTATTGCTAAAAACACCAAGATGTTAGTGAAAATTTTCATAATATGTTTTTGTTTTTAATGTAAAAAGATGGTTAGGAACATTTCTTTTGGAAATTTAAGTCCAAATAAAATCAAATTATTTTACATTTATTACGTTATGGGGTAAATTTATGAAAATTTATTTTAGACAAACAAACCTTTAACATTAGCAGCGAATAATTTAACAGCAATTGCAAGAAGTACCACTCCAAATGTCTTGCGGATGACTCCAAGTCCATTTTCTCCTAGTATTTTTTCGATTTTAGAGGATGATTTCAAAACAATATATACTAGAATAATATTCAAAATTATCGCAAGTACTATATTTACAGTATGAAATTGGGAACGCAAGGACAATAAAGTTGTCATAGTCCCTGCTCCGGCAATCAAAGGAAAGGCAAGAGGTACTATTGATGCGGAACTCGCTTCTTCGTCACGATAAATACGAATTCCTAAAATCATTTCTAATGCTAAAAAGAATAATACAAAAGAACCTGCAACGGCAAAAGAATTCACATCAATTCCGATTAAATTCAATAATTCTTCTCCCACAAAAAGGAAAACAATCATGATTATACCTGCTACTATTGAAGCTTTTTCAGATTCTATATGTCCGTGTTTTGATCTTAAATCAACAATAATAGGAATGGTTCCCACGATGTCAATTACGGCAAAAAGTACCATTCCAACCGTAATTATTTCTCTAAAATCGATTTCAAACATAATTTTTTTGTTTGCAAAGTTAAACTTTTCGATAGATTTTTGATTAAAATCGAATTTTATTACAGTTAGTTTGAGCTTTTTTTATGGATTCCTATTCAATTATTTTTTTTTGATATTTTAGATTGTATAAGGCTTATTATTAGCTTGTTAATTATTTTAAAAAGTCTATTGATAAGTTGATTTGCAAAGAAAGTTAAAGTTAGTTTTTATCTAAAAAATTACAAATTACTTTGACTACCTTTGCGCTTTATAATCACAGTACCTCAAAAGAATGTTTCAATTAGGAAAAACCATTGTCTCAGAAGACATACTCGAAAAAGATTTTGTTTGCAATTTGTCAGCCTGTAAAGGGGCTTGTTGCGTAGATGGCGATGCCGGAGCTCCATTGAGCGTTGAGGAAACTAAGATATTAGAAGAAATTTATCCTAAAGTAAAACCGTTTCTTCGTAAACAAGGAATTGCTGTTATTGAAGCGCAAGGAACTTGGGTAAAAGGAACAGATGGTGATCTTGAAACACCACTGATTGACGATAAAGATTGTGCTTACGTGATTTTTGACGGAAAAACAGCACTTTGCGGTATTGAACAGGCGTACAATCAAGGAATAATTGACTGGAAAAAACCAGTTTCTTGTCATTTATATCCTATTCGTGTAAAAGATTTTACTGAGTTTGCTGCTGTCAATTATGACAAGTGGGATATTTGTGATGCAGCCTGTTCTTTAGGTCAGGAACTCGAAGTTCCTGTTTACAAATTTGTTAAAGAAGCATTGATTAGAAAGTTTGGAGAAGACTGGTATGCAGAGCTTGAAAAAGTGGCTCTGGACATGAAAAAATAAATCTAAAAAAAATTAAATTTTTCTTGTTTTCTGTTTTTAAAATCCTATATTTTACGGTACTTTACACTCTTTTTTAAATTTTAAATTACTGATATACAGTTTTTTATAGTTTACATGAAAAATGTCTTAATTTTTTCTATTTGTTCAAAACTAGGTCCGATTGTGAATAAGTTTGACTTTTAATTTCGGCAATATTTCACAATCTTTGTAATCCACAGAAAGCATAAAATTTCGTTAAAATCTCAAAAAAATAAACAATTATAATGGCGCAAGTTGAACCAATTTTACAAGAAAATAAAAATCGTTTCGTAATTTTCCCTATCAAACACCATGATATTTGGGAATTTTATAAAAGTATGGAAGCCAGTTTCTGGACTGCTGAAGAAATCGATTTGTCACAAGATTTAAATGACTGGAATAATAAACTTTCTGATGAGGAACGTTATTTTGTAAAACACATTCTTGCTTTTTTTGCTGCTTCTGACGGAATTGTAAATGAGAATTTAGCAGAAAATTTTGTGAACGAAGTGCAATATGCTGAAGCAAAATTCTTTTACGGTTTTCAAATCATGATGGAAAACATTCACAGTGAAACGTATTCTTTGTTGATTGATACGTATGTGAAAGATGAAGTAGAGAAAGATGAATTGTTCAACGCTTTAGAGGTTTTTCCGGCGATTAAGAAAAAAGCGGACTGGGCTTTGAAATGGATTGAATCTGATTCGTTTGCGGAGCGTTTGATTGCTTTTGCAGCTGTGGAAGGAATTTTCTTTTCGGGAGCATTTTGTTCTATTTATTGGTTGAAAAAACGTGGATTAATGCCAGGATTGACTTTTTCTAATGAACTGATTTCTCGTGATGAAGGGGTTCATTGTGATTTTGCAGTGCATTTACACAACCACCATTTGGTAAACAAAGTGCCAAAAGAAAGAATCAGAAGTATTATCGTTGATGCTTTGAATATTGAAAGAGAATTTATCACCGAATCACTTCCTGTGAGTTTAATAGGAATGAATGCGGTATTGATGACACAATATTTGGAATTTGTTGCGGACAGATTATTAGTGGAATTAGGTTGCGACAGAGAATACAACACTTCAAATCCGTTTGATTTTATGGACATGATTTCGCTTCAAGGGAAAACAAATTTCTTTGAAAAGAAAGTGGCCGAATATCAAAAAGCAGGTGTAATGAATACCGATGAAGATGCTCAGAAAATTAGTTTTGATGCTGATTTTTAATATTTTTTCGCCGCAAAGACGCTAAGTCACGAAGAAAATTAAAAACAGTAGTGATAATTTAATCTAAGGTTAAATCTTATTACAAATACTAAACCAAAAAACTTTGGGACTTCGTGTCTTTGTGGCAAAAAACAATACAATTAATGCCGGGATTAGCTTCCCAAAAAAATGAAACAAATACTCAAAAACGGGAAAGGGATTTTCTGTTTTTTAAAACAATTAAGCGTATGTATGTAGTTAAAAGAGATGGTCACAAAGAGCCGGTAATGTTCGACAAAATCACAGATAGAATTAAAAAACTATGTTATGGTTTGAATGATTTGGTTGATGCCGTGAAAGTGGCAATGCGAGTAATCGAAGGACTTTACGATGGTGTTTCAACATCTGAGTTGGATAATCTTGCTGCCGAAACTGCTGCGTCAATGACTATTGCGCATCCTGATTATGCACAATTAGCCGCTCGTATTGCAATCTCAAATTTACATTCGAATACAAAAAAATCATTTTCGGAAACGATGAGTGATATGTTCAATTATGTAAACCCAAGAAACGGTCAATATGCTCCGTTACTTTCTGAGGAAGTGCATAAAGTAATTATGGATAATGCAGAGTTTTTAGACTCACATATTATATACAATAGAGATTTCAACTACGATTATTTTGGTTTTAAAACCTTGGAAAGATCGTATTTGCTAAAAATAAACGGTAAAATCGTAGAGCGTCCGCAACACATGTTGATGCGGGTGTCTGTCGGGATTCACTTAGACGATTTGAAATCGGTAATAGAAACCTACGACTTAATGTCGAAAAAATTCTTTACGCATGCAACGCCAACATTGTTCAACGCCGGAACGCCAAAACCTCAAATGTCTTCTTGTTTCCTTTTGGCAATGCAAGACGATAGTATTGACGGGATTTATGATACGTTGAAACAAACGGCTAAAATCTCTCAATCAGCAGGTGGAGTTGGACTTTCTATTCATAATGTGAGGGCTACAGGTTCTTACATACGTGGGACAAACGGAACCTCAAACGGAATTGTTCCTATGTTACGTGTTTTCAATGATACCGCTCGTTATGTGGATCAAGGTGGTGGAAAACGTAAAGGTAGTTTTGCTATTTATATCGAAACTTGGCATGCAGATATCTTTGAATTCTTAGACTTGAAAAAGAATACCGGAAAAGAAGAAATGCGTGCAAGAGATTTGTTTTTTGCGATGTGGACTTCGGATTTATTCATGAAAAGAGTACAAGAAGATAGCTATTGGACCTTGATGTGTCCTAATGAATGTCCGGGATTGTATGATGTGTATGGCGAAGAATTTGAAGCGATGTACATTGATTACGAGAAACGTGGAAAAGGTAGAAAAACCATCAAAGCACATGAATTGTGGGAAAAAATTCTAGAATCACAAATTGAAACTGGAACGCCTTACATGTTGTACAAAGATGCTGCCAACAGAAAATCAAACCAAAAAAATCTAGGTACGATTCGTTCTTCGAATTTGTGTACCGAGATTATGGAATACACTTCGAAAGATGAAATTGCGGTTTGTAACCTGGCTTCACTTTCGTTGCCAATGTTTGTGGAAAACAAAAAATTCAATCACGATTTGTTGTACACCGTTACCAAACGCGTGACCAGAAACTTAAATAAAGTTATTGACAGAAATTATTATCCGGTAATAGAAGCGGAAAACTCTAATATGCGTCACAGACCAGTTGGTCTTGGAGTACAAGGTCTTGCCGATGCTTTCATTATGTTGCGTTTGCCGTTTACGAGTGACGAAGCCAAGAAACTGAACCAGGAAATTTTTGAAACTTTATATTTTGCAGCCGTTACCGCTTCAATGGAAATGGCCAAAGAAGAAGGACCGTATTCTACTTTCGAAGGTTCGCCAATGTCTCAAGGAGAATTCCAGTACAATTTGTGGGGGATGAAAGATGAGGAATTATCCGGTCGTTGGGACTGGGCTTCATTAAGAAAAGAAGTGATGCAACACGGGGTGAGAAACTCATTGTTAGTAGCGCCAATGCCAACGGCTTCGACTTCTCAAATCTTGGGTAACAACGAAGCATTCGAACCATATACTTCTAATATTTACACCAGAAGAGTACTTTCGGGAGAATTTATTGTGGTAAACAAGCACTTGTTACACGATTTAGTGGAACGTAGTTTGTGGAACGAAACATTGAAACAAGAATTAATGCGAAATAACGGTTCGGTTCAAGACCTTAACATTCCGCAAGACTTGAAAGAATTGTACAAAACAGTTTGGGAAATGTCTATGAAAGACATTATTGATATGTCCCGTCAACGTGGTTATTTTGTGGATCAATCACAATCGTTGAACTTATTCATGCAAAATGCCAATTATTCTAAATTGACATCGATGCATTTCTACGCTTGGCAATCCGGATTGAAAACAGGAATGTATTATTTAAGAACAAAAGCTGCGGTAGATGCGATTAAATTCACATTGAACAATGATAAAAAAGCAGAGCCAATTGAAATTCAAGAACAGTCAATCGCTGTTCCTGTAGTAGCAGAACAAGTAGAAATGACTACCGAAGAATACAAAGCAATGATTGAATTGGCTAAAAATGCCGGTCCGGACGATTGTGAAATGTGTGGTTCTTAAAAATTTCAGAATGATGATTAACGATTTTTGATCAAAAATCAGTGATATATAAGCCTTTTGTCATTTTGGTGAAGGAGAGATTTCAAGCAGTTATTGTAATGATAACTGCTTTTTTTTTGAAGCTATTTACTTCGTCAGTTCGCTTCGCTCGTGTCCCGCTTTCCGTTGCAATCTTTTTATTTTTAAAGAAAAAATAAAAAGGATTTTCACTGTAATCGGGGCTCAAATACAATCGTTTTTTATAATTGATTTAGAACCCAAAGCAATAAAAATGACATCCCAATTAAATAATATACTGACTTGTGGACTTTCTATTGAAATAACAACTTCGCAGAGTCAAAATTTTGTAATAATCCAAGACCATTGGGTAAAATTTAATGCTGAATTGAAGAGATTAAATTTAAAACAGAATGGCGGAAATTGGGAAAAATATGGGATTACCTATAAAATAAACGAAAAGTATTTCTATATGGCATCGATTCCCTATTTTGGACAAATAGTGCCAGATAATTTTGTTTATAAAGAAATTCCAAAAGGGGAGTATGTCTTTTTTGTTCATACAGGAAAAATGGATGAGATAAAAAATACGATTTACAACATCTATAAAAAAGTATTACCAAATTCAGGGCTAAATATTGAGCACCATTCCAAAGTAGGTTTTATCCATTTTGAGAAATATGACTTTCGTTTTCAGTGGAACAAGCCAAACTCAATAATTGAAATATATTTGCCTTTAAATACGGGTACTAAATAGTTAGTGCTGTTTAAATAACGTGCTTGATAAGTACATAATAATGGGGTTTGTAAGTGAGTTTTTGTAAATAATTCATTATATTTGAGATAGTTATCATTATAAGTAATCGTTTTTTATACTAACTACTATGGAAAATAAAAAATTTACTGTTACAGATGATTTATTAGCTTCCAAAAGCCAGCGTTTCCTGAATTTCCTTATCGATTTACTGATTATTTATATTATCGGAATCAGTATTGGCACGACCATCATTATAATTGGAGACTTGACCCATAGTTATGCTGCCTCGAATTGGGTTAAATCATTGAGCATAATTGAAAATTCCTTTTTTGAACTCATTATCCTGTTTTTTTACTACGGACTTACTGAAATGTATTTCTCCAGAACCTTCGCCAAATATTTTACTGAAACATTAGTTGTAAAACATGATGGTTCAAAACCCAATATGAAAAGTATTATTATACGTACAGTCTCCAGATTAATTCCTTTGGAGCCTTTTTCCTTTTTAGCAGGTGATTCGCGAGGATGGCACGACACATTGTCCGTTACGTATGTGGTGAAAAAGCAGGAGTTTATTGCAAAAAAGAAATTGCTTGATCCATCTGATGAAATTGCAGTTTAACAATAGTTTTACTTAAAAACAAAACCTAGTAAATTTTTAAATCTACTAGGTTTTCTATTTTTAATTATTAAACAATTGCAATGTTTTCTTCAGCAATTCTCATCTCTTGAGCTGCGGCTACCATTTCGATTAAAGCCTTTTTAGTTTCATCCCAATGACGGGTTTTTAAACCACAATCCGGATTTACCCAAAGCTGATCTAATGGAATAACTGCCGAAGCTTTTTCTAATAATTTCACCATTTCGGTACTGGAAGGTACGCGAGGCGAGTGGATATCATACACACCAGGACCTATTTCGTTTGGATAATTGAAATCGGCAAAAGCATCCAGTAATTCCATTTGCGAACGCGAACATTCTATGGTGATTACATCGGCATCCATGTCAGCAATATTCTGGATGATATCGTTGAACTCACTATAACACATGTGGGTGTGAATCTGTGTATCATCTTTTACGCCACTGGCCGAAATTCTAAACGCTTTTACAGCCCAATCCAAATAGGTTGCCCATTCTTCTTTTCGTAAAGGCAATCCTTCTCGAATGGCAGGTTCATCAATTTGGATAATCTTAATTCCCGCATTTTCTAAGTCAACCACTTCATCTCTAATCGCTAATGCAATTTGGGTGCAGGTTTCAGATCGCGGTTGATCGTTACGGACAAATGACCATTGCAAAATAGTTACGGGACCGGTTAGCATTCCTTTTACCCATTTTGGCGTAAGCGATTGTGCAAATTCAGCCCATTTCACAGTCATCGGATTTGGACGGGAAACATCACCATAAATAACGGGAGGTTTTACACAACGGCTACCATAACTTTGTACCCAACCGTTTTTGGTAAAAGTAAATCCGTCTAATTGTTCTCCAAAATATTCGACCATGTCGTTGCGTTCAAATTCTCCGTGAACCAATACATCAATTCCTGTTTTTTCTTGAAAGCGAATCGTTTCTTCGGTTTCTTTTTGGAGCAAATCATCATATTGTTGTTGATTTAATTCTCCTTTTTTGAACTTCGCTCTCCAGCTGCGCACTTCGGTAGTTTGCGGGAAAGAACCAATAGTTGTAGTAGGAAATAAAGGAAGATTTAATACGTCTATTTGTTTTTTTCTACGAATGGAAAATGGGTTTTCTCTTTGATCATCACCAGTTGTAATACTGGCGACACGATTTTTCACCGCATCATTATGTATTAAAGCGGATGTTTTTCTGTTTTCATTGGCGATAGTATTTTCTTCAAAGCGAATAGAATTACTAATGTCTATTTCATTCGAAGCAAAATATTTGAGCAGTACTATTTCTTCAGTTTTTTGTTTGGCGAAAGCCAACCATTGCTTGATTTCAGGAGTTAGTGTTGCGTTGTTAGTTTCTAATTCCAAATCACATGGCGAGTGAATAAGGGAACACGATGGCGCAATCAGGATTCTGTTTTCGCCGAGTGCATTTGTCGCTTTCTTAATAAGGGCTAAAGATTTTTTGAAATCATTTTTCCAAATATTTCTTCCATCTACAACACCAAGTGATAGGTTTACATTACTGGACAATTGCCCTGATTCCAGAATATCATCCAATTGGGAATGACAACGAACCAAATCTAAATGCAAAGTATGAACGGGTAAAGCAAGAACAGTGTCAAGATTCTCTCCAAAGCAATCAAAATAATTAGCAAGAATTAGTTTGATTTTTGGGAAACGTTTATTGATTTCATTATATACATAAGTGATTGCATTTCTTTCTTTATCGGTTAAATTCAAGGCTAAAAACGGTTCGTCAAATTGAATCCATTCTACTTTTTGATCCTCCAGTTTTTGCAAAATTTCAAAATAAACCGGAAGCAATTTATCGATAAGATCTATTCTATGAAAACCTTCTTCCTTTTCCTTTCCAAGAAGCAAATAAGTTACAGGTCCTATAAGTACCGGTTTTGTTGCAATCCCTAAAGCATTGGCTTCTTTGAATTCATCGATTATTTTTTCGGAGAATAATTTGAATTCTTGATCTTTTGTGAATTCCGGTACGATGTAATGGTAATTGGTGTCAAACCATTTTGTCATTTCCATGGCTACTACATCTTGTCCTTCTTTTTGCGAACCTCTTGCCATGGCAAAATACAAATCGATAGTGGAGTTTGTTTTGGCTAGTCCTTGATAACGTTTTGGAATAACACCTAATGTAAGTGATAAATCCAGTACTTGGTCGTAAAACGAAAAGTCATTGGAAGGGATTAAATCGATTCCGGCTTCTACTTGTAATTGCCAGTTTTCTTTGCGGATAGTTGCGCCTACAGTTAAAAGTTCTTCTGCCGAAATTTTTCCTGCCCAATACGATTCACAGGCTTTTTTTAATTCTCTGTTGCTACCAATTCTTGGATAACCTAGATTGTTTGTTTTCATTATATACAGTATTTTTTACTATGCAAAGTTATTGTATTGGATATTTAAACTTAAATTAGCCTATTGTTTCAGTGAATAAAAGCATTATATGGAGGTATGGTAGGTTTTAGTTCTGAATGAAACTTTGAAAATGATTTTTAACAGTAAAAAATACTATGGAAAATATTGACAACATTGATTTGCAAATCTTAAAACACCTGCAAGAAAACTCGAATATCAATACTAAAGAGCTAGCAAGTAAATTATTCCTGACGGTTACACCAGTCTATGAACGTATAAAAAGACTGGAACGAGATGGCTATATTATGAAATATGTTGCCTTGCTAGATAAGAAAAAATTAAATCTTGGAATGACTGTTTTTTGTAATGTTCGGTTAAAGGAACATGCCAAAAATGTGGGAAGCAATTTTGTGAAAGATATTGTTGCGCTTCCTGAAATTATAGAATGTTACAATATAGCAGGGGATTATGATTTTATGCTGAAAATTTTGGTCGAAGATATGTCCAGTTATCAAGATTTTGTAATGAATAAATTATCAACTATTGAGAATATTGGTAATACTCAAAGCGTTTTTGTGATGGGAGAAATCAAGCACAGTACCGCATTGGCTATTTAACAGCGCGAAATTATTTTATTAATTTGGGAGTAAGAGATTTTTTTAAATCTGCGTAAAAAATATAGGCACGCAGATTTAGCAGATCGAGCATATTTTATAAAATTTGAATAATTGAAACAACGAATTTTTTAAAAGCGAAGACCTATTGCTTAAGAAAATCTTAAAATAAAATGTATTTTTGGTTCTTTTAAATCTGAAATCAAAATTCGTTAATCTGAAATTATAAATCATAATGAACTGGGAACAACTTTTATCACTAAAAAGACAAGGCGACAAAGGCAAAAGATTACGTGTAGAACAGGACGATACCCGTTTGGGTTTTGAAGTTGATTATGACCGTATAATCTTCTCGTCCGCTTTTAGAAGTTTGCAGGATAAAACACAGGTTATTCCATTGTCAAAAACTGATTTTGTGCACACCAGATTGACACATAGTTTGGAAGTTTCGGTCGTGGGTCGTTCTTTAGGGCGATTGGTGGGTAAAAAAATTATAGAAAAATATCCACATTTAAAAGAAGTTCACGGCTATCACATGAATGATTTTGGGGCTATTGTTGCCGCAGCATCATTGGCTCATGATATTGGAAATCCACCTTTTGGACATTCTGGTGAAAAAGCGATTGGAGAATATTTTTCTATTGGAAAAGGACAGCAATACAAAGACCAACTTACCGCAAAAGAATGGCAGGATTTAATTGATTTTGAAGGGAATGCGAATGGATTTTCGGTACTGACAGCAGGTCGTCCCGGAATCGAAGGCGGACTTAGAATTTCTTATGCTACTCTTGGTGCTTTCATGAAATATCCAAAGGAAAGTTTACCGAAAAAACCAACCGCAGCTATTGCCGATAAAAAATACGGTTTCTTTCAAACCGATAAAGCCTTTTTTCAAGATGTAGCTTCTGATATGGGTTTGATTCCAAATAAATCGGGAGATAATATAGGTTTCGAAAGACATCCTTTGGCTTATTTAGTCGAAGCTGCGGATGATATTTGTTACACCATTATTGATTTTGAAGACGGAATAAACTTAGGATTAGTTTCCGAAGATTTTGCTTTAGAATATTTGATAAAATTGGTGAAAGATAGCATTGATACTTCTAAATACAAGACTTTAGAAACCAAAGAAGACCGAATAAGTTATTTACGCGCTTTGGCAATAGGAAGCTTAATTAATGATGCAGTCAAAGTTTTTATCGAAAATGAAGGGTTAATTCTGGAAGGTAAATTTCCTTTTGCAATTATGGATAAAAGCAAGTACAAAGCACAAATGGATGATATTATCAAAATTAGCGTTAAAAACATCTATCAAAGTCGTGAAGTCATCGAGAAAGAAATCGTTGGCTATCAAATTATACAAACTTTATTGGATAAATTCATAACCGCTTTCAATAATAAATTCAACGGCGAAGCATCAAATTATGATACCTTAATCATGAAAATGTTGCCAGAGAAACATCATTTGGAAAAAGAAAATCTTTATGGAAGATTACTTCATATTTGTCATTATGTGTCTCTTTTGACTGATGGAAATGCACTCGAATTATTTGAAACTATTAATGGAAGGAAGAAAGCTTAATCATTAGAAAGCATATACTATTCCCACACCTAAAAGTTGTTTCAATTGTATTTTTGCGCCTTCAGTAACTTGTTTACCGTCAATTTCCTTTTTGGATTTTATATCATCATCATAAACTATTCGGGTGCCAATATTTGCTTTTACGTATTGGTTTACGACTAAGTCCAATAATAAATCATAATCGACATCAACATTGCCAAAATTATTAATGTAATCAGAGTAAATACTTACACGATTTTCTATATTGACATTTTTAAAAATTTCTTTTTTGTAAAGACTGGTCATCAAAAAACCAAGTTCTGTTTTTGATCGTTTGCCTTCAGAAATTAAAATACCATCACTGTCATAAGTGGCTTTCTCAACACCAAAAGCACCTTGATTGGCTAATTTTTGATCTAAAACCAATGTGGTTTTAAAAGTAAATGGCGAAATATAGAATATTCTATTTTTACCTTTATTGGCATTTTCGGCGCCTATACCCATAAATGCGTACGCTGGAGCTAAAGGTTTTGAAATGGCAATTTCCTTGTTTGGGTAGGAATATCCATTTGTAAACTGGGTGTTAAAATTGAATTTTGCACTGTGATACCAATTGGTTATCGTATCTTTTCTATAACCAAATGTGGAGTTAAATTGTAATGCATCATCGGATTTTCTTACTTCAATTCCGTCTTGTTTATTTAAACCATATCGAATAACAAGTTCGTTTACCCATTTGCGATTTTTTTTGGCATAAACTCTTGAAAAATCACCTTTAATTAATCCGGATATGGAACTTGTTCCCCCGGCACTCCAATTAACAAATGCAATTTCAGAGAGATAGAAACCTAAACTATTTTTTTTTGTCCAAGGAGATACGGTAATTATTGGGATTGGCGGGTGTATTTTTAGTGCAACTGTCAAAGGTGCGAATGTAGTTACTTTTACAAGTGCTGTTGTAGGTGTGAGCCCAGCTATTACTGGAGTTGCTATTGTCTCTTGAGAAAAACTATTTATAGAAATTGTTAATGAAAAGAAGAGTAATGCGTAGGATAGTAATTTCATAGAAGCGTATTGAATTTAAGGGTGCAAAATAATTATTTTAGTAACTTGAAAAAAGTATTTCAAGACTTTTAACGTCAATTTTGCAATATTGTTGTAATTCGGCAACGGATCCCTGCTCGATAAATTCATCAGGAATCCCAAGAACAGTTACTTTTGAAGTATAATTATTCTCGGATGCAAACTCGAGAATCGCACTTCCAAAGCCGCCTTTGACAACGCCATCTTCTATTGTGATTATAGTTGTAAATTTAGCAAAAATGGAGTGTAAGGCGTTTTTGTCTAATGGTTTAACAAAAGAAAAATCATAATGTGCAATAGTTTTTGGATGGTTTATTTTGGCTATAGCCAAAGTGACATTATTGCCAATAGTTCCATTGGATAGAACGGCTATTGCAGAACCTTCTTTTATGCAAATACTTTTTCCAATTTCTATTTTTTTATACTTTCCAAGATGTTTAGTTTGCCAATTTGCAATAACACCACGACCACGTGGATACCTTATCGCTATGGGATGATTTAATCCCAATTGTGCTGTGTATAAAATATTTTGTAGAGCTACTTCGTTCATCGGTGCATAAACAATCATATTGGGAATGCAACGTAAATAAGCCAAGTCAAAAACGCCGTGATGTGTTGCGCCGTCTTCTCCAACTAATCCGGCTCTGTCTAAGCAAAAAATAACGGGTAAATTTTGTAAAGCCACATCATGAATCACCTGATCGTAGCCTCTTTGTAAAAAAGTAGAGTAAATATTGCAGAAAACAATCATCCCTTGAGTTGCCATTCCAGCTGCCAAAGTTACCGCATGTTGCTCGGCAATTCCCACATCAATCGCCCGTTTTGGAAACGCATCCATCATAAATTTTAAAGAGCTTCCTGATGGCATTGCTGGTGTAATTCCTATTATTTTTTCATTGGCTTTTGCCAAATCTAATACGGTTAACCCAAAAACATCTTGGTATTTAGGAGGTAAATTTTCTTCGGATTTTATATGGATTTCACCTGTGTTTGCATCAAATTTTCCGGGAGCATGGTATTTTACCTGATCGTCTTCAGCTTGTTGCAATCCTTTTCCTTTGGTAGTAATAACATGGAGGAATTTTGGACCTTTTATTTTTTGCAAACGTTTCAATTCTTTATTAACGGCAAAAATATCATGGCCGTCTATTGGTCCTGAATAATTAAAATTCAGGGACTTAATCATGTTGTTTTGTCTTGGATTCTTTCCTTCTTTCACGGCAGTGAGATACTGTTTTAATGCTCCCACACTTGGATCAATACCTATGGCATTATCATTAAGAATTACTAATAAATTTGCGTCAGTAACTCCAGCGTGATTTAGTCCTTCAAAAGCCATTCCTGAAGCGATGGAGGCATCTCCAATTACTGCGATGTGTTGTTTATTATTATCGCCTTTTAAATTGGAAGCAATTGCCATTCCTAGAGCTGCCGAAATGGAAGTAGAGGAGTGGCCTACACCAAAAGCATCGTAAATACTCTCACTTCTTTTTGGGAAACCGGAAATACCGCCCAATTGCCGATTGGTATGAAAATTTTCTCTTCTTCCTGTCAGTATTTTATGTCCGTAAGCTTGATGACCTACGTCCCAAATCAATAAATCGTTTGGTGTGTCAAAAACATAATGCAAAGCGATGGTAAGTTCTACAACTCCAAGACTGGCACCAAGATGTCCTTCTTTTACAGATACAACATCAATAATGAAATCACGTAATTCCTGAGCGACTTGAAGAAGTTGGGTTTCATCCAGCAAGCGTAAATCGGTTGGGTTATTTATGTTTGAAAGTAAATTATCTGACATGAAGCAAATGTACGAATTGAATTCTTATTTTTGTAACTATGATAAATCCTTTCACTGACGAATATTTTATGAAAAAAGCTTTGCAGGAAGCCGAAATGGCTTTTGAAAAAGGCGAAATTCCTGTTGGAGCTCTTATTGTCATTGATAATAAAGTGATTGCACGAGGTCATAATCTTACCGAAATGCTTGTTGACGTAACGGCTCATGCCGAAATGCAGGCGATTACTGCTGCGGCTAATTTCCTTGGCGGAAAATACTTAATTGGTTGCACACTTTATGTGACCCTAGAGCCTTGCCAGATGTGCGCTGGCGCTTTATACTGGAGTCAGATTTCTAAAATTGTTTTTGGTGCAACCGATGAAAATCGAGGTTTTACAAAAATGGGAACGCAATTGCATCCTAAAACTACTGTTGTTCGAGGTGTTCTGGCGAATGAAGCTTCGGAATTGATGAAGCGGTTTTTTGTGGAGAGAAGAAAATAAAAAGCAATTTCCTTTAAAAATTTTCGAAATGTTGGGATAAAAGAGCAGACTTTTTTCTTTGGTGATTGATTCATTAAAAAAATCACAGTTTCTTAAAGTCGCTAGGCTTCATGTTTTTTTGTTTTTTAAAGTAATTCGATAGATGGCTTTCGTCTGTAAAACCAAATTCATAAGCAATTTGTTTGATGGACATTTGGTTGTTGGAAATTCTTTTTTCGATTAATTTGGTTCGTAGATTCTTGATGTAATCTCTATAGGTTATCGAAAAACTTCGTTTGAAATAAGTACCGAAGTAAGTATGGGAGATATTAAAATGTCTCGAAATTGATTTGATTTGAATCAGTTTTGGATTGTATATATTTTGATGAATGTAAGAAGTAATCTGTTCGTTGTCAATATTTGTTCCTGTAACTTGCATATTCATGCAACGCATTGTTTCCTTGATTAATCCGAAAATTGATAAAACTTGGTAAAAAACAATTGGCGATGTTGAAACATTCGTTTTGCTATTGTAAGCAGTAATGTTTTCTACTGTATTTTTTAAAATTGTCTTACAGGGTTCATCCAGTTTTAAAACGTTTTCTTTTAGTGATTTATCTCGCATAAAATTTTCCGGTGTATTCAACAGAAACTCGTCACAGGACAGCTTTTTATTTGAATTGAAATAATTGTCCGTGAATTTTATAAAGACAAACCGCGTACTTTTTTTAATATCAAAGTAGTGCTCATCGTCAGGTGAAATTACAAATAAATCCCCTGTTTTATACGATAATAGATTGTTGTTCAAATGATGGATGCCGTTACCTTTTGCTATATAAATAATTTCATAATAGGTATGACTATGGGTTGGAAGGTGAAATTTGTCTTCTTCAAACTCATCAATAACTAATGTTTCAAATTGATTTAATTTAGGCATAGCGTATAATTACAAGTTTATGTTGCAAAAATACAACTTATTTGAATTTGCTATAAATAAATTTGCCCCATGTAAAAACACAAATTAGGATATCAGGTATTGTTGTCGCCTTTTTATCTAATCGCGGGAAATCCTAAAATCGAAACTTCGTTTCAAAAATTATCTCAAAAAACATTTTTAAATACATTAATATTTTTATAAAAAACAAAATGAAAAAAAGTCTCATCGCGCTCTCATTGGGTGGTTTAACTATAGGAATAACAGAATTTGTGATGATGGGTTTATTGCCGGACATTGCTTCAGATTTAAAAATTACAATACCAGTCGCTGGATATTTAATTTCTGCTTATGCTTTGGGAGTCGTAATTGGCGCGCCCTTATTGGTTATTATTGCAAGAAATTATCCGCCTAAAAAAATACTTTTGATTTTGGCTGCTATGCTTACTTTTTTTAATGCGCTTTCGATTATTGCACCAAATTATGAATTTTTATTCGCTTCAAGATTGCTTTCTGGATTGCCTCATGGAGCTTTTTTTGGAGTTGGAGCTGTTGTTGCCAGCAGTCTGGCTGATAAAGGAAAAGAAGCGCATGCTATATCCATTATGTTTTCGGGATTGACAATAGCGAATCTTGCGGGAGTTCCAATTGGAACCTATATTGGACATCATTATACGTGGCGTTATACGTTTATAATAATTACAATTGTTGGGTTCTTAACTTTTGTTTCTCTTTATTTTTGGATGCCGAACCTTAGAGCAGGAGCAAAAGAAACAATTAAAAGCCAGTTGCAGTTTTTTAAGCAAACTGAAGCCTGGTTGATTATTTCAATTACTGCTTTTGGTTGTGGTGGATTATTTTGCTGGATTAGCTATATTGCTCCGCTATTGACAGATGTTTCTAAATTTTCCGCTGAAGATGTGCCATATATCTTAGTCTTGGCAGGTTTGGGAATGGTTTTTGGAAATTTTATCGGAGGAAAATTAGCTGATAAATTTTCTCCTGCAAAAACAATTATAATGCTGCTTTTTATAATGGCCTTGGATTTATTGTTAGTGTATTTCTTTTCTTCAAGTCAGTATATGACTTTAGTATTAGTATTTTCTACGGGTTGTATTTCTTTTGCAATTGTGGCGCCAATTCAGGTGCTTATGATTCAGACAGCTGTTGGTGCTGAAATGATTGCTTCAGCAGCAATTCAGGCTGCATTTAATATCGGAAATGCTTTGGGGGCTTTCCTCGGCGGATTACCTTTGGTGCTTGGGTTTAGTTATGCATCTCCCAATTTAATTGGTGTTGGTATGTCGCTTGTGGGAGTTCTTGTTGCTTTTGCATTTCTTCAAAGAAAGAGAAGCGCTTTGAAGTTGCAAGCTGTTTAAATATTTAAATGTGCACATTTTATTTAAAAAAAAGACATAAAAAAACCGCCAATCTCACGAAAGGCAGTTTTAATTTATTCTATAATAACATTTTCTTTTTTATCGTAGAAATGATATTCTAAATACGTGTAAGCGTCACGAGGTATGATTTTCACCCACTTTTTATGTTCAAGAAACCATTTTGAACGTAATGATGGAAAACCTTTGGTAAGGTATGCTGCCACAAATGGATGTACATTAAGTACCACTTCTTTGTGGTTTTTTAAAACTCTTTCTAAATCAGAAGCAATTTTATCAATGATTAATATTGGAGCTTCAATTTCTCCATTTTCATTGTTTGGATCTTCTTCTCTAGTTTTAATGTTTACTTCGGGTCTTACTCTTTGTCTAGTAATTTGAACTAATCCAAATTTGCTCGGAGGTAAGATTTTATGTTTTGCTTTATCATCGCTCATTTCTTCTCTTAGGAATTCGAACAAAACTTTACGATTTTCGGGATTAGACATATCGATAAAATCTACTACAATGATACCACCCATATCGCGAAGACGCAATTGTCTTGCAATTTCAGCAGCAGCAATCATATTCACTTCCATGGCCGTATCTTCCTGGTTGGTAGCTTTATTAGAACGGTTTCCGCTATTTACGTCTATAACGTGCAAAGCTTCAGTATGTTCGATAATAAGATAAGCTCCTTTACTCATGGAAACGGTTTTTCCAAAGGATGTTTTGATTTGTCTCTCTATGTTATATTTCTCAAAAATAGGCGTATCATTTGATTGATAAAACTTAACAATTGATTGTTTTGAAGGTGCAATTTCTTGCAAATAATCCTTCGTTTGGTTGTACAACTCTTCATCATCAATTTGAATACCACTAAAGGTATCATTAAACACGTCTCTTAATATTGAAGAGGCTCTGTTGAGTTCTCCTAATACTTTGGACGGATGATGAGCAGTTGGTAATTTTTTACACATTGCAGTCCATCTGCTAAGCAGGTTCTGCAAATCTTTTTCTAATTCGGCTGTATTTTTGCCTTCGGCTACTGTGCGAACAATAACACCAAATCCTTTTGGTTTGATGGATTGTACTAATCGTTTCAAGCGTTCTTTTTCCTTTTTGTCTTCTATTTTTTGAGAAATAGAAACACGGTCAGAAAACGGAACTAAAACTATAAATCTTCCGGCAAGAGAAAGCTCAGCGCTAATTCTTGGACCTTTTGTAGATATTGGTTCTTTGACGACTTGTACTAAAATAGATTGATTGGCACTTATTACATCTGTAATGGTACCATCTTTGTCTATTTCTTTTTCAAACTGAAAGGTTTTTAGGGAGAAATCTTTTAATTTACCTGCGCTTACAAGTTTTATGAATTTCAGTTGGGAAGATAGATTAGGGCCTAAATCGTGATAATGTAAAAAAGCATCTTTTTCGAAGCCTACATTTACAAAAGCAGCGTTAAGTCCGGCAACGGGTTTCCTAATTTTGGCAATAAAAATATCACCTACCTGGAAGTTGCTTTTTTCTTCTTCTTTGTGTAATTCAATTAGTTTTCCATCTTTTAATAAGGCAAAATCTACTGCTTCAGAACTAGATCTAATGATTAATTCTTTATTCACACTGTAAATTTTTTATCTATTCGCCAAGGCGAACAAATGGATTAAACAATATTTTAACAGGTATTGAACCCGGGGAAAATTAGCTGGCAGTTTGCAGTGTTAAGTTCGCAGTTGACTGAATACTAAAAACTGAATACTGATTACTAACTTTCGATTTCAATGAACGTTTAAAAAGAAAAAAGTAGTTTAAAACTACTTTTTCTTTTTGTGACGGTTAGCTCTCGCTCTTTTTTTACGTTTGTGAGTCGCTACCTTATGTCTCTTTCTTTTTTTACCGCTTGGCATATCTTGAAGATTTTATGATTAATTAATTTATTATTTTGCTTCGTTATTTATTTTTACTCCTTCAACAAAAACTTTTGCAGGTTTGAAGGCTGGAATGTTGTGTGCAGGAATTTTTATTGTTGTATTTTTAGAGATATTTCTACCTGTTTTTTCAGCTCTAGTTTTTACGATAAAACTTCCAAAACCTCTTAAATAAACATTGTCTCCAGTTTCTAATGAATTTTTTACTTCATTCATAAAAGTCTCTACAGTTGCTTGCACATCTCCTTTTTCAAGACCTAATTTTTCTGAAATTTTTGCTACGATATCTGCTTTCGTCATTTTCTTTCCTATTTATTATGTTGTACTATTTTTTTGAGTTTGCAAATATAGGAATTTAAAAAACAATTATTCAAGCTAATTCATTAAATTTTAATAACATAAACTTTTACTTTTGCCAACAAATAATTAAAATATGACTTTTTCTAACTTGCTAATACAATGGTATTTACATAACAAGCGCGATTTGCCTTGGCGGAATACAACCAATCCTTACCCTATTTGGCTCTCGGAAATTATGTTGCAACAGACAAGAGTCGCTCAGGGGATGCCTTATTTTCTTTCATTTACAGCCGCATTTCCTACCGTTTTTGATTTGGCGAAAGCCGATGAAGAGCAAGTTTTGAAACTTTGGCAAGGTTTGGGGTATTATTCCCGTGCCCGAAATTTACACAAAACGGCTCAGCATGTTGCGGATGAATTATCAGGTGTTTTCCCGACTACTTATAAGGACTTGTTGCAATTAAAAGGAATTGGAGAATATACCGCGGCGGCAATTGCATCTTTTTCTTATAATGAAGTGGTTCCTGTTGTTGATGGAAATGTGTTTCGGGTTTTGTCGCGTTATTTTGATATAGAAACTGATATTGTTGCGGCTTCCGCCAAAAAGGAATTTGCTGCTCTGGCTTTTGAATTAATGCCGAAAGATAATCCTGCCATTTTTAATCAAGCCATCATGGAGTTTGGGGCTTTGCAATGTGTTCCTAAAAGTCCTAATTGCAGTATTTGTGTTTTTAACGGAAGTTGTGTCGCTTTGCAAAAAAATAAAGTTGATCAATTACCTGTAAAGTCTAAGAAACTCAAAGTAAGGAATCGTTTTTTTAATTATTTAGTTCTTAATGATGAAAATAATAATACAATAATTCAAAAGCGAACTGATAAAGGAATTTGGCACAATTTATATGAGTTTCCTTTGATAGAAACCGAAAAGGAAGAAGAATTTAGTTTTATTTCAACACAAATACAAAAGGATTTTGGCGTTAATCATGAAATTATAAGTGTTGCTGAATGTAATGGAAAAAGCATTATTCATAAATTATCGCACCAACATTTATATATTAAGTTTTGGAAAGTGAATATCAATGGTGTCCTCAAAAAAGGAATAAATAATGTCGATTTGAAAACATTTCCCTTTCCTATTGTGATTCATAATTTTATTGAAAAGGATTTATAAAGTTTCTAAAAAAATGTATCTTTGGTAGAAATACAATTCAAACATATATGAACGGAACATTGAATAAAGTTATGCTGATAGGTCATCTTGGGGATGATGTCAAAATGCATTATTTTGATGGAGGAAATTGTATCGGTAGATTTCAATTGGCAACGAATGAAGTTTATATTAATAAAACTACTAACGAAAAAATCACTTCTACGGAGTGGCATAATTTGGTTGTTCGCAATAAAGCGGCCGAACTTTGTGAAAAGTACCTCTCGAAAGGAGATAAAATATATGTAGAAGGCCGATTAAAATCACGTCAGTGGCAAGCGGAAGACGGATCAACTAAATATACAACCGAAATTCAAGTGACTGAATTTACTTTTTTATCCACTAAGAAGGATAACGAGAATAACAAACAAAGCCCAAATCCTGAACCCATAAAAAACGCTAACTTTGACCCGCAAAACAACGGTTTGCCAGTCAATGATTTGCCGTTTTGATTGTTTAACTAATCTTTTTTAATTTGGACCCAGAGCCCAGTTTATTTTTTGCTTACGCCATAGACACTGACTTGGTGTTTGGTTTTGTTGGCATATTTGCCTTACTTTTTTGTTCTGCAATTGTTTCAGGAGCTGAAGTGGCATTGTTTTCTTTGTCTCAAAAAGACATTGACGAAGCGTTGCACGAAAATGTTTCAAAAGGAAAAATTATCTCTGATCTTTTAGAAAAACCCAAAAAACTTTTAGCTACACTTCTAGTCGCCAATAATTTTATCAACATTGGAGTAGTAATCTTATTTTCATTTGTTGGAAGAAATTTGTTTGCTGCAGTAACTTCGTCGGTCATAAAATTTATTTTGGAGGTAATTGTGGTTACCTTCTTACTATTGTTATTTGGAGAAGTTTTACCAAAAGTATATGCCAGCAGAAACAATATCAAGTTTGCTAAGTTGATTGCATATCCCGTTGCAGCACTTGATAAATTACTTTCTCCGATAAGTTTACCCATGCGCGCTGCCATTATCTATTTGCATAATAAATTAGGAAAACAAAAAACAAACTTCTCCGTCAATCAATTGTCTCAGGCGCTGGAACTGACAGCTTCAGATGAAACTTCTTCAGAAGAGCAAAAAATATTAGAAGGAATTGTGAGTTTTGGAAATACGGATACAAAACAGGTGATGAGTCCCAGAATCGATATTTTTGCTTTAGAAATAGATGAAATTTTTTCAGTTATTTGTCCAAAAATTATAGAAAAAGGATATTCGAGAATTCCTGTTTATAGAGATAATATTGATCAAATAGAAGGCGTTTTATTTGTAAAAGATTTACTTCCGCATATTAACACAAGTGAATTTGATTGGAAATCATTATTAAGAGAACCATTTTTTGTTCCAGAAAATAAAAAATTAGATAATTTGTTGAAGGATTTTCAAAGTATGAAAAGTCATTTGGCAATTGTAGTCGATGAATACGGGGGGACTTCCGGTTTGGTTTCTTTGGAAGATATAATCGAAGAAATTGTTGGTGATATCAGTGATGAATTTGATGATGAAAATATTAATTTTTCTCAAATTGATGATAAAAATTATCTTTTTGAAGGAAAAATAAATCTCAAAGATTTCTATAGAATTATTGATGTAGACGAAGAGTTATTCGAAATTAAAAAAGGAGAGGCCGAAACATTAGCCGGATTTATTCTTGAGATTTTAGGGAATTTTCCAAAAAAAGATCAGAAAATCTCATTTGAAAACTGCCAATTCACGGTAGAAGCGGTGGATAAAAAAAGAATTAAACAAATAAAAGTAACGATTGAATAATGCTCCCCTAGCCCCTACTAAGTAGGGGAAGTGATGTTTGAATATGTTATTTTAAAATTTCAGAAGATTAAATAAATTTAGAATAAAAATGTTAAAAAAAACAATTACTTTCTCGATGATAGTGTTGATGTCATTCTTGAGTTTTAGCTGTAAAGACGATGTTATACCAAAACCATCCAGTTATTTACGATTGGATTATCCGGAAGCAAAATATGTAAATTTCGAAAATGATTGTCCATTTGCTTTCGAAATAAATTCAGATGCTGTTATTAAAGGGGAGAAAAATTGTGGGTTTACTATTTTGTATCCAAAAATGAAAGCTACTATTTATCTTACGTATAAACCGGTGAATAATGATATCGACAAATTATTGCGTGATGCTCAAAAGCTAACCTATGAGCATGTGATAAAAGCAGATGATATATTAGAACAACCGTATTTGAATCCCAGCAAAAAGGTGTATGGCATGTTTTATCAGGTAGATGGGAATGCGGCAACGAACTCACAGTTTTATGCAACGGACAGTGCCAAGCATTTTGTAACGGGTTCCGTTTATTTCTATACAAAACCTAATTTTGACTCCATTATGCCTGCTGCAAGTTATATCAAAAATGATATGCAGCGGTTGATGGAAACTTTGACGTGGAAATAATTAAATGAAAATAGTGGTAAAACGATTAGCAGTAATTTTTAACTACATAAGATATTTAAGAACAAATAAGTTTATTTATAATTGTCATTCAAGCCATAATTCTTAAGTGACCTTCAATTTCATATGGTTCAATAAAAAAAAGCATTCGCCAGTAACGAATGCTTTTTTTATAAAATTTGAAAGTCTGAATTACGACTTCAAATTTGAAACTTTGTATGTTTTACCATCTGCAGCTGCTTCCACAACTGTAGTTAATTTTTCTGGAGTTTGAACCGTTTTGTCAAAAGTCACGGTGGCTAGTTTTGTGTCAAAATCTACCGTTGCTTTTTGAACTCCTTCAAGTCCGGTTAAATCTTCTTGAATAGTTTTGGCACAACCAATCGCGCAAGTCATTCCTTCCACTTTGAAACTTGTGGTTTGCAGATTAGCGGCAGCAATTTCTTTTTTAACTTTCGGTACGGTTGTTTCTGTTGAAGCCTTTGTAGTCGAAGTAGTTTCTACAGTGTTTTTTTTGCAACTTACAAACAAAAGGCCAGCAAGTGTTATAGCTGCTATTGATTTTGTGAAATTCATTTTTATGGGATTTAAATTAAAGGTCTAATTATCAGCTGCAAAATTAATGAAAAAAAGAAGCCCTATTTCATAAAATTATTACAATTTTGGGACAAAATTAGATTTATGAATTCGAAACAATTGAAATGGTTTTACTTGATGGTTCTTGCCTTAGTTTGGGGAAGTTCATTTATATTGATAAAAAAAGGATTGGTCGGCTTAACTGCTTTACAATTAGGGTCATTACGAATCATTTTTGCTGCGGTTTTTCTTTTGTTGATAGGTTTTAAAAGTTTAGCAAAAATCCCAAAAGAAAAATGGAAATATATAGCCCTGACTTCTATGTTTGGTACTTTTATTCCAGCCTATCTTTTTGCGATTGCCCAAACGGAAATCGACAGTTCCGTAAGTTCAATTTTGAATTCATTAACGCCTTTAAATACTTTAGTTTTGGGAGCTTTGGCGTTTGGGTTACAGTTTAGACGAAATCAAATTTTTGGAGTTTTAATTGGTTTAATAGGAAGTGCTTTGTTGATTTTGAATGGAGCTATTCATCATCCGGAACAAAATTACTATTACGCTATTTTAGTTCTAATTGCTTCTGTTTGCTATGCTGTGAATGTCAATTTGTTAAAAAAATATTTGCATGATTTGAGTCCATTGAGTATCACTACGGGGAATTTTGCATTTCTGTTGTTGCCAACAATAAGTATTTTATTTTTCTCCGGTTTTTTCGAAGTGGTACACGATGTGAAAGTGCAGGAGTCGGTTTTGTTTATAATGGTTCTCGGGGTTGTAGGAACTGGAATTGCAAATATTCTGTTCTTTAAACTTATCCAAATGTCTTCTCCTGTTTTTGCTACTTCAGTAACGTATTTAATTCCAATAGTTGCTTTCTTTTGGGGGTTATTGGATAATGAAATGTTGACGCCAGTTCAGTTTTTCGGGGCTTTTATTATTTTGATTGGGGTTTATTTATCGGCTAAGAAATAGTGCTTGGATAAAAGATAATAGACGAGTAGATGATAGATTGTAACTATTCATTTAAGAACAAAGGCTGTCTTTTAAGGCAGCCTTTGTTGTTTTTTAACGTAAGAACAGATTTTATTTGTAAACGGGTTTTTCTACCGAATTTCCATAATTATCAAAGTAAAATATTGGAATTTTTAGTTTTTCCAATCCTGGAATCACTTCTGATCCTTTTCCTGCAATAATTATTCGGGTATTGTCTAAAAGGAAATACTTGTTGGCAGCACGAAGAATATCATCTGGCGTTACAGCGTTTATGGTTTTGATGTAATTTTCATAAAAATCAGCGGGAAGATCTTCGGTTTCTATGTTTAAGGCATACCGTGCAATTGCCTGAGGTTTTTCTACCTGCATTACAAAGCGTCCTATATATCCTGCTTTTACACTTTTAAGTAATTCAGGAGATACCTTCTCGGTTCTTATTTTTTTAATTTCTTTGATGAATTCCACAACGGCACTATCGGTAACGGTACTTTTTACAGCAGATGTTGCTCTCAATTTAGTAACGTATTTTCCAGAGCCGATGATTGCATTTGCGCCATAAGTCCAACCATTTTTTTCTCTTAAATTCATATTGAGGTAACTATTGAAATCTCCGCCAAGAATATAAGTAGCAATAACTGCAGGGAAGAAGTCTTTGTCGCTCATTTTTAAATTTACCGTATTTACTAATGAAATCTCTGATTGAACTGCATTAGGGACATCAACAAAATTGATTTGGGTAAAAGGTACATTTTGGGGAGCGGCATAGGTCAATTTTGGAGTGCTTCTTTTTTCCCATGAACCAAAAAGTTTTTCAACAATAGGTTTAACATCGTCATATTTAATATCTCCAATAATTACCAAATATCCATTTTCGGGAACGAAGTAGTTTTGATAATTGGATTCCACATCAGCAAGCGTTACGTTTTTAAGTGTCTCTTCGGTCATGTATTCACCGGAAGGATGGTTTTTTCCAAAGGCAAGCGCATCAACCACTCTGTTAGCAATTGCAGGAACGCTTTTTTCCTGCGCTTTGAGTCCTTCTAATAATTTGGCTTTCTCTTTATCGAATTCTTCTTGGGTAAATTTTGGATGCAATGCTCCTGAAGCCATAAGTTCTAAGATTCTTCCTGAATATTTAGATAGGGAACTGGCATAAGCGCCTTGCGAACTAAAGTTGATGTTGGCGCCCAAAAAATCAATTTCTTCGTTGAAAGCATCTTTTGCAATTTTCACACTTCCGTTTCCTATCAGGTTATTGCATAATTCATCGACACCTTTTTTATTGCCTTCTGCAAATGGAGCGTTGTCTAATGCAAGATTAAAAGTTACTCTGGGTAATTTGTGATTTTCTACAATCATTACTTTTAAACCATTGTCTAAAGTAAAGGTTTGCGGTTTTTTTATATTTACGACTGGAGAAGTTCCAGGTTTTGGTTGTGGACGATTTTGTGCTTGCATGATTCCTGTTATGAACAAAATGAATAATAGAATAGTTGTTTTTTTCATGATTGAAAAGGTCTTAATTTCGAGCCTCCGCTTTTGAAGGAACATAATCCAAAATAAGTCTTTGATTTGGATTTAAATATTTGTTGGCTACATCTCTAATTTCTTCACGTGTTATAGAATGAAATAAATCAATCTCTGTGTTAATCAAATTCACATCGCCATAAAGCAAATAGTAAGTCGCTAGATTTTCGGCAATTCCTTCCAGGTTTCCATTCTTATTCACAAAACGATTGTCAAATGTATTTTTTAATTTTTGAAAATCTTTCTCCGAAATCAATTCGGTCTGGATTTTTACAATTTCCTCATCAACCTCTTTTATTAAATCAGCTGAAGTGTGCTTTCCCATTGGTAAACCATACAAAATATACATACCGTAATCTTCCTGACTAAAACCAACAGCATCAATTTGTAAAGCCATTTTTTTCTCGTCAACAATTTTCTTGTATAGTTTAGAACTTTTCCCGTCGCTTAAATAAGAGGATATTAAGTCCAATACTCTGGCGTCTCTCGTTTTCATCGAAGGAGTTCTGTAAGTAGCTACAACCATTGGAATCTGAATATTTGAATCCTCGTAGGTTGCTCTTATAGTTTGTGTAATAGGTTCTTCGGTGAAAATTTGTTTTTTTATTTCCTTCCCTTTTTGGATTGATCCAAAATATTTCTGAATCCATTCTTTAGCTTTGTTTTTTTCGAAATCTCCTGCTACTACCAAAACTGCGTTGTTTGGAATGTAAAACTTTTTATTAAAAGCCTGGAATTCTTCTAAAGTGGCGGCATCCAGATGTTCCATCGAACCAATTGTTGTCCATCGATACGGATGGTTCTTGAACATGTTTTCTTTTACAGCGCCAATAATATTTCCATAAGGTTGATTGTCATAACGACTTCTTTTTTCTTCTTTTATCACTCCGTTTTGAGTGTCAACGCCTATTTTATTGATTACGGGATGCATTAATCTTTCGGATTCCATCCAAAGTGCCAATTCTAAATTGTTTGATGGGAATACTTCATAATAATAGGTACGATCATCAGAGGTGTTGGCATTATTTATTCCGCCATTTGAAGTGACGATTTTGAACCATTCGCCACGTTTAATATTTTCAGTTCCTTCGAATAAAAGGTGTTCAAAAAAATGGGCAAATCCAGTTCTGTCCGGTGTTTCATCTTTCGAACCTACATGATACATTACAGAAGTCACAACAACTGGCGCTGATGGATCGTTATGTAATATGACATGCATGCCATTGTCTAAATCATATTCTTCGAAAGCTATTTTTTGAGCCGAAGCTATTCCTCCCAGCATAAGTGCAGTACTTAACATTATTATTAATTTTTTCATACGGATTAATACATTTCTATTTACAATAGATAAAAACGAAAAATATTTATACCTCAAAAATACCTTTTTTTAATCATGATTGTCTGATGATTTCAAGTTTCAGTTAATTTTAACAAATTTTGACTGGATAAATACTGTTTAGGAATATATAAAGTGTTGAAAAACAAACTTTAAAACAGATGAAGTATTTTTTTGCTTGAGGGATTGCGGGATAAATATTTAATTGTATATTTGCAACCTTAAAAATTATTAAAACAATTCAGTATGTATGCAATCGTAGAGATAGCAGGGCAACAGTTCAAAGTAAGCAAAGACCTAAAGGTTTACGTTAACCGTTTGACAAATGAAGAAGGTTCGAAAGTTTCTTTCGATAAAGTTTATTTGTTAGATGATAACGGTACAATCACAATAGGCGCCCCAGCTATAGAAGGTGCTTCAGTAGAAGCTAAAGTGTTACAACACTTAAAAGGAGATAAAGTTATCGTTTTCAAAAAGAAAAGAAGAAAAGGATACAAAAAGAGAAACGGTCACAGACAATATCTTACTCAAATTGTAATTGAAGGTATTACTGGTGTTGGTGCTAAGAAAGCAGCTCCTAAAAAAGCAGCAGTTGAAGCAACTACAGAAGAAGAAGTTGAAGCTCCTAAGAAAAAGGTAGCTAAAGCTAAAAAAGAAGATACACAAGAATAATAACAAAATAAAACTAATACGTCATGGCTCACAAGAAAGGTGTCGGTAGTTCTAAGAATGGTAGAGAATCAGAATCAAAACGTTTAGGTGTTAAGATTTTTGGTGGTCAAGCTGCTATTGCTGGGAACATCATCGTAAGACAAAGAGGTTCAAAACATAATCCAGGTGCAAATGTTTACATCAGTAAAGATCACACGCTACACGCAAGAGTAGATGGAGTTGTTTTCTTCCAAAAGAAAAGAGATAACAAATCTTATGTTTCTATACTTCCATTCGAAGTTGAAGCATAATTGATTTTCTCAATTATTTAAAAACCCGTTTCGAAAGAAACGGGTTTTTTGTTTTTAGCGATAATATGAATCTGTAATGGGTACTTATTAAGACTTCATCTTTATTTTAAAAATAGGAATAACTGCAATTTTAATACCGTTCATTTTTCTAGATTGTAAATCTGCAAGATTGAACTAGGGGGTATGTCTATCAGTCAGAATATTCTTTAATTAATTGAAAAAGAGGTTAATGCGTTTTGTTTTAATGATTTTAACAATAAATATTTAGTACTTTTAGTAGTAAATTATAGTATTACTAATCATTAAATTGTACAATTATGAAAAAATTATTCATGTTTACCGCAGTAATTTTGTTTAGTGGCAATATGATTGCTCAAGACAAGCTTTATTTACTATTCGAGTTTATGAAAGTTGACAATGAGCAAGAAACCGCTTATGGGGAAACGGAGAGTTTTTGGGAAAAAATTCATGACCAACGTGTTAAAAATGGAGATATTATAGGATGGGATCTTTGGTCGATGCAACCAGGAGGTGAAGATCAGGGCTATCAATATCTAACGGTTCAGGTTTTTAAAGATCCGGTCAAAATGTTTCAAGGTGGGGGTGATTTGATGGCAGCAGCCAAAAAAGCATATCCTGCAATGTCAGAGCAAGATCTTATCAATAAATTGAACCAGTCAGCTAAAAGCAGGGATTTAGCGGCAAGGATTTATTTGGAACAAATTGATCATACAAATGGACAATTTGATATGCCTGTAGGGACTGTTGCTACAATTAATTTAATGAAAGTAGCTCTTGACAACTATGAGAAATATGAAAATGCCGAATCAAAAACCTTTAAACCAGATCATCAAAAACAGGTGGATAAAGGAAATAGAGCCAGTTGGGAATTATTAAGGTTCATGTCTCCCATTGGGAGTGCTACTTATGCTTCCCATATTACTGTAGATATGTTTAAAGATTTCAATCAATATTTTGGAAGATCTAATGATAGTGATACCGTTTATACAGCGGCACAACAAAAAGCATTTCAAGATGGTCTGGCTTCAAGAGACCTGAAATGGGCTTATACTGCAACTTTGATTAAAAAAGTTCGATAATCATAAAGACTATAATTTTCACAAAAAACCCGTTTCGAAAAAAACGAGTTTTTTGTGAAAATTGATATTGTGGTTTATGTTTGTAGGTGCAGATTGTAAATTTTCGTGGTCTGGTTATTTAATTTTTCAGGTTAAGCAAAATTTTAAGCTCCTCATATTTACGAATCAAACCTTCAATTGTTCTGAATTTAAACATTATTTTCTTTCAAATATATTAAACAATTTACTACAAAGCGTCGAATTGCTTTGCTTTTAAAATGTACTTTCGGCGGATAATGCGTAAGGGATAGCAGTGGAAATCCTTTTATGCAGCGTAGCGAAATAAAAGATTGCAACGAATAGCCCGACCCGTAGTTTTTACGAAGGGTCACGCCCAAAAACAAAAAACCCTCACATTTCTGCGAGGGTTCTATCTTAATATTTAGTACTAAATCTCTTAATACTAATATCTGTAATACTCCGGTTTGAATGGACCTTCAACTGGAACACCGATATAATCAGCTTGATCAACACGTAACGTTTCCAATTCAACACCTAATTTAGCTAAGTGTAACATTGCTACTTTCTCATCAAGGTGTTTTGGTAACATGTACACGTCATTGTTGTAAGCCGCGCTGTTTTTCCATAACTCGATTTGTGCCAAAGTTTGGTTAGTAAATGAATTACTCATTACAAAACTTGGGTGACCTGTTGCACAACCTAGGTTTACCAAACGACCTTCAGCAAGGATAAGAATGTCTTTTCCAGCGATAGTATATTTGTCAACTTGTGGTTTGATTTCGATTTTTGATGCACCGTGGTTTGTGTTCAACCAAGCCATATCAATTTCGTTATCAAAATGTCCAATGTTACAAACGATAGTTTTGTCTTTCATTTTTTCGAAATGAGAACCCAAAACAATATCTTTATTTCCAGTAGTAGTAATGATAATATCAGCAGTAGCGATAACGGTATCTAATTTCTTCACTTCAAAACCGTCCATTGCAGCTTGAAGCGCACAAATTGGGTCAATTTCAGTAACGGTAACAATAGAACCAGCACCTCTAAAAGAAGCCGCAGTTCCTTTACCTACGTCACCGTAACCACAAACGATTACTCTTTTTGCAGCAAGCATAATATCAGTTGCACGACGAACCGCATCAACTGCAGATTCTTTACAACCGTATTTATTATCAAATTTCGATTTAGTAACCGAGTCATTTACGTTGATAGCAGGCATTGGTAATGTTCCAGCTTTTACTCTTTCGTATAATCTATGAACACCAGTAGTAGTTTCTTCAGATAATCCTTTGATACCAGCAACCAATTCCGGGAAACGGTCAATAACCATATTCGTCAAATCTCCACCGTCATCAAGAATCATGTTCAATGGTTTTCTGTCTTCACCAAAGAATAATGTTTGCTCAATACACCAGTCAAAATCAACTTCGTTCAACCCTTTCCAAGCATAAACTTGAATCCCTGCAGCAGCAATCGCAGCAGCAGCCTGATCTTGAGTAGAGAAAATGTTACAAGAACTCCAAGTAACTTCAGCACCAAGAGCGATTAAAGTTTCAATCAAAACTGCAGTTTGGATTGTCATGTGCAAACATCCTGCAATACGAGCGCCAGCAAGTGGTTGTTCGTTTTTGTATTCAGCACGAAGCGCCATTAAACCTGGCATTTCAGCTTCTGCTAGTTCAATTTCTTTTCTTCCCCAAGCCGCTAGAGAAATGTCTTTAACTTTGAAAGCCACAAAAGGCATAGTTGTAGTACTCATTTATAGTATATTTGTAATTACTTCGTCCGTTCGCCTTTAGGCTCGGGCGTAAAATTTTTTGCAAATTTACGGAATAACTTTAGAATTTAACTATTTTCTAGAAGATTTATGAATTGTTTAATTCGCTAATCTTTTGAACATTAACTAAATAATTTCTTTAAGCTGAACTTGTTTCAGTTTCTGGAGCTATTTCCCGTTATTCGCTATATCTTTTTACACGCAAAAAAGCGTGAAAAAAGGATGCCGCTACTACCGGGGCTAAAAAACAAAACCTGAACACGATGCCACTTTTCAAAACCATAAATTTCTCCCGAAGCGTCGGGACCACCACCCAAATTCTCGTTTGGAAAGTAACCGAATCCTATGCTGAATTATTAGAACAAGTGGTCTTAAACGATAGCAACCGCATACGGTTCGATGGAATGAAATCCGAAATGCACCAACGCGCCTTTCTCAGTGTTCGCAAATTATTGCAGGAAACGGGCCACACCGATTTAGATTTGTATTATGATGAATTCGGGAAACCGCATCTTAATGGAGAGAAGCATATTTCGATAACACATTCCCATAATTTTTCGGCAATTATTATCAGTGATGAAACCGTAGGTATTGACATCGAATTGCAAAGAGACAAAATCATCCGAATCGCCGATAAATTCTGTGACTCAGAATTTCAATTCTTATCACCAAGCTTCGGGACTGAAAAAAAACAAGATTACATTCGGAAATTGACCGTAATTTGGGGCGCCAAAGAAGCCATCTTTAAAATCCGAAACGAAAAAGGAATCAGTTTCAAAGACCACATATGTGTTGAAAATTTTGAAATTAACATTAAACAAACTATAGCCAAACTTCATTTTAATAATTTGGTTAAGGATTTCAATATTCATTTTGAAGAAATAGAGGAATTCACTTTAGTTTATGCCTTCGAAAATTAGTAATCAGTTAAATAATCCGTGTAAAAGTAAAACCCGCGTTATCTGCATGCCAAAAATGACAAACATTTATAACGAAATCATCCAATCGAAAGTCAAACGTCAAAAACTCTTGGCGATTCTTCTTGATCCTGATAAAGTAGTTTTGGAGAATTTATCCGTTTTAATTTCAAAAATAAATCAATCGCCGGCAACTCATATTTTCATTGGTGGAAGCCAGGTTACAACTAATATTCTAGATGAATTGATTGTACAAATTAAACAAAATTGTGATTTGCCAATCGTTCTTTTTCCAGGAAATCCATCCCAGATTTCAGATAAAGCCGATGCGATTTTGTTTTTGTCTTTAATCTCTGGTCGCAATCCTGATTTTTTAATCGAACATCAGGTAAATGCGGCACCCATTTTAAAGAAAACCCAACTCGAAATCATTCCCACTGGATATATTCTCATAGAAAGTGGCACTGAAACTGCCGTGGAAAGAGTGAGCAAAACAAAGCCTTTAGGCAGAAACAATCTGGATTTAGCATTGGCAACGGCACAAGCTGGTGAAATGTTAGGTAATAAGTTGATTTATCTGGAAGCGGGAAGTGGAGCAAAACAAGCAGTTCCCCTCGAAATGATTAAACAAGTAGCTCAAAATATTGAAATTCCAGTATTGGTTGGCGGCGGAATTGTAGATTTGCAAGGAATTCAAAACGCTTACTATGCAGGAGCTGATTTAGTAATTATAGGAACCGCTTTTGAAAACAATATTAATTTTTTTAATTCTGAAATGCTTCGCCAGTTCGCTAACGCTCGGGTCAAAAATCGTTAATCAGCAATCTAAAATCAAATGATAGAATATTTTTTTTCTCAATATAGAGATTACCCAACATTCGACATAGTTTTGGAAATTGTAGCAGTCGTTTTTGGTTTGTTAAGTGTTTGGTACGCTAAAAAAGATAATATTTTGGTTTTCCCAACAGGACTGGTAAGTACATTTATTTATGTTTATTTGCTTTGGAAATGGACTTTATGGGGTGATATGATGATCAATGGATACTATTTTGTGATGAGTATTTATGGTTGGTACCATTGGACCAGAAAAAAAGATGATACGGTTGAGTTCCCAATTTCAAAAATTTCCAGTTCTGAAAAACGAATTGCGATAATTCTTTTTATATTTACGGTCGCTTTTGTGGTTTCGGTGTATCACTATTTCGGAAAATTCACCACTTGGTATGCTTATGTAGATACATTTATCACAGGAATTTTCTTTGTAGGGATGTGGCTCATGGCCAAAAGGAAAGTAGAAAATTGGGTATTTTGGATTATTGGAGATGTAATTTCAATTCCATTATATTTTTCAAAAGGATTTACTTTTACAAGTTTTCAATACGTAGTATTTACAATAGTTGCCGTTTACGGCTATTTAGAATGGAAAAAAAACTTAGACAGTTCCCAAATGGAACTACAGAAATCATAAAAATTGCTCTTTTTGGTCCTGAAAGTACGGGTAAAACGACATTAGCAAAACAACTCGCCGAATATTATAAAACGGAATGGGTGCCTGAGTTCGCACGGGATTATCTTCAAGAAAAATGGAATGAAAATCAGCAAATTTGTGATATTGACGACATGCTTCCTATTGCTTTAGGGCAAACTAAATTAGAAAATGAAAGCGCTTTAATTGCTAATAAATATCTTTTTTGTGATACTAATTTATTGGTGACCAAGGTTTTTTCGGAAGTATATTATGATTATTGTGATCCATTATTAAACCAAGCGGCTCTTGAACATGAATACGATTTATTTTTTCTGACTGATATTGACGTTCCGTGGGAAAAAGATGATTTAAGAGATAGTCCAGAAAAAAGAGAATCCGTGTTTGCAGTTTTTAAGCAATCCTTAATTGATAATAAAAAACCATTTATAACGCTTACGGGAGACAAGAATTTACGATTAAATAAAGCTATTTCAATAATCGATGATTTGACAGAAGCAAAAAAAATGGGTTTTTCTTCTGTTGATTTTGTCCAAATTTATGAAAATGAAATTCCATTGGAAAACATCAAACAACAATTGAGTTTTTTCAGGAATGGAATAACAAAGAGTAATTTAGTAGGGCCTGCAACTTTGTTTAACGGTATTTTGAAATTATCTGAAAGTAATTTTCAAGAAAAAGCAATGTTTTTTGATGAAAACAAATCGAAATTAAAATTGGAAAAATTCGTTCCTGCATCGGGTGCGGCAAGTAGAATGTTTAAGTTTTTGCTTTCTTTTTTGAAAGATTATGATATTGAAAATGAAACCATCAATGCATATATAAACAGAAAAAAAGATACGGAATTATCTATTTTTATAGTTGGCTTAGAAAAATTTCCATTTTTTAAGATAATTGATAAAAAATTAAGAGAAGAATTTCCTGACTTTGAATCTTTCGATAGAGATTATAAAAATTATTATTTCATAAAATTACTTTTAGCTAAAGATTACTTTGATTTTTCAAGTAAACCAAAAGGTGCGCTTCCTTTTCATAAATATAAAAAGCGTATTGTAACTCCAGTTGAAGAGCATCTTCATGAGTGCATTTATTATGCAAGTTCTGATAATAGTTCAAATATGCATTTTACAATGTCAGAGTCACATCTGGGGCAATTTGAAACTATAATTGACGCCATTAAAAGTGAAGCAGAAATGCAATCAGAAATAGCAATAAATGTAAGTTATTCATTTCAGAATAAGAATACGGATACCCTCGCAGTAGATTTTGAGAACAACCCATTTAGGGATGAAAATGGGAGATTGTTCTTTAGACCAGGAGGTCATGGTGCTTTGATAGAAAATCTAAATCAATTAGATGCGGATATTATATTTATCAAAAATATCGATAACGTAATTCAAAACAATATTGAAAAAACGGCAAGGTATAAAAAAGCTTTAGCAGGAATTTTGATAGAATTACAGCAACAGATATTTAAGTACCTCCACGAAATTGATGCTAAAGAAATTCAACAAGAATATATTGATGCTATTTTACTTTTTTTGGAAGAAAAATTAAATATTAAAATTCCAGACGATTTTTACAAACTTAGTTTTGAAAATAAAATAATCGAAATAAAATCTCTTTTAAACAAACCTATACGGGTTTGTGGAATGGTTAAAAATGAAGGTGAAGCAGGAGGTGGACCATTTTGGGTAAAAGATGATAAAGGAATTATTTCGTTGCAAATTGTAGAAAGCTCCCAAGTAGATTTATCGAATGAGAATCAAAAGAAAATCCTTAATAGTTCGACACATTTTAATCCTGTAGACTTAGTTTGTGGAATTAAGAATTATAAAAAAGAAAAGTTTGATTTAACGCAATACGTTGATCGTAATAGTGGTTTTATAGTGGAGAAAACTACTTTTGGAAGAGATATTAAATCATACGAATTACCTGGATTATGGAATGGCGCTATGGCAAACTGGATTACCATATTTGTCCAAGTTCCTTTAATTACCTTTAATCCAGTAAAAAGTGTAAATGATTTATTAAAATCAGCACACCAACCTCAATAATTTTACTGAAACAATCCCGAAGTTTCGGGACAGCATAAATGGATAACGAAAAAATCATATCAGAATTAACTTTCAAAGCGGTTCGTAGTAGTGGTGCTGGCGGACAAAATGTAAACAAAGTCTCCTCTAAAGTGGTTTTGACTTTTGATTTAAAAAATTCTAAAGCCTTGACGGAAGAGCAAAAAATATTGCTGGAAACCAAATTATCTTCAAGATTAACAACAGATTTAGTATTAATCTTAAACTGTGACGAAGATCGAAGTCAACTTAAAAACAAAGAAATTGTAATCAAACGATTTTTAGAAATAATCAAAAATGGCTTGCAGGTTCCCAAAGAAAGGAAAGCAACTAAAATTCCAAAGTCAGTTATTAGAAAACGAATAAAAGATAAAAAGAATATTTCTGAAGTCAAGAAAAATCGAAGGAAACCAGATTTAAATTAATTATATTTTTTCGGTTATGATTATTTTTTTAAATCTAACGGTCAAACAATCTGAATATCTAAAAATCTTTTCTAAATTTGCACCGTCTCAAAGGGGTGCTCTAAATAACGAGCTGAGATTATACCCAAAGAACCTGGACAAGTAATGTTGTCAAGGGAAAAAATGACAAAAAAGCAGCTTGTACGCTACTTTAATTGTCATAGGAAACAATCATTTTAATTTAACAAAAGAATAATTCCCCCTTTTATTCGTAATCTTTTTACGGATGAATACTTTATTTTATTTTATTGGCCTCAAAGGCGCAAAGACACAAAGTTCAAGATTTTTGCTGTCTATTATCTTTTCTCTATTATCCATTTATTCTTTTTCACAAGTTAAAGACACTACCAAAGTCAGCCAACTCGATGAAGTTTTGGTTTCGGCAGTTCGTGTGACCACAAAAACACCGGTTAGTTTTAGCAATTTGGACAAAAAAGAAATCAGATTCCGAAATTTAGGACAAGATATTCCTATTCTGATGAATTATCTGCCGTCAGTTGTCACAACTTCTGATGCTGGAAACGGCGTGGGTTACACTGGAATTCGTGTCCGCGGAAGTGATGCAACAAGAGTGAATGTTACTATCAACGGGATTCCTTACAATGATTCTGAAAGTCATGGAACGTATTGGGTAAATATGCCTGATTTTGCGTCTTCAGTGGAGAGTTTGCAATTGCAACGCGGCGTAGGGACTTCTACAAATGGAGCAGGAGCTTTTGGTGCCAGTTTAAATATGCTTACTGATAATTTTGCGAAAGAAAGCACAGGTGAAATCTCGAACTCTTTTGGAAGTTTCAATACCAGAAAACATACGGTAAAATTCAGTACAGGTTTGATGAATGATCATTTCGAAATCGCGGGACGTTTATCTGCTTTGAAATCGGATGGTTACATTGATAGAGCTGCATCTGATTTGAAATCTTATTTTCTTCAAGGAACTTATGTGGGGAAAACAACGTTAATTAAAGCCTTGGTTTTTGGTGGAAAAGAGAAAACGTATCAATCTTGGAATGGAATTGACGAAGCAACTTTAAACAGCGACAGAACGTTTAATTCAGCCGGAATTTTTACGGATGAGTTTGGCCAAACACGCTATTATGATAATGAAACGGATAATTACCAACAAGATCACTCTCAATTACATTGGAACGAAAAAATTTCAAAAAATTGGAGCACGAATTTAGCTTTTCATTACACCAAAGGGAAAGGGTATTATGAAAATTATAAAGAAGATGCTGATTTCGCTGATTATGGATTACAGCCAATTGGTATAGTAACTACAACCGATTTAATTCGTCAAAAATGGTTGGATAATGATTTCTACGGAACCACATTTTCTGCAAATTATACAACTGAAAAACTAGATGTCATTTTTGGAGGCGGTTATAACAAATACGAAGGCGATCATTTTGGAAAAGTAATTTGGGCACGATATGCTTCTCAAAGTGAATTGGGAAATCATTATTATGACGATTTTGCAACGAAAACTGATGGAAATGTTTTTGCAAAAGCAAATTATCAAATAACGGAGAGAATAAGCCTATTCGGAGATTTACAGTTTAGAAGTGTTCAATACAAAGCCAACAGTTACGAAACAGGTTTGGTAAATGATACCTTTAATTTTTTCAATCCAAAGGCAGGATTGAATTTTGATATCAATGCTAAAAGCAAATTGTATTTTTCGTATGCTAAAGCCAATCGGGAACCAAACAGAACTGATTATGAAAACGGAAGTCCAAGACCTGAAAAACTAGATGATTTTGAGTTAGGATTGCGCCATGCTTCGGCAAAAGTAAAATGGAATGCTAATATTTATTATATGGGGTATAAAGACCAATTGATTCTAACAGGGGAGTTGGATGATGTAGGAAGTCCTATTAGGAAAAACAGTGGAGATAGTTATCGCTTTGGAATTGAGATTGATGCTACTGTTGCAATTTTAGATAATTTAATTATTCGTCCGAATGTTACCATAAGTACAAATAAAAATAAAGATTTTTATTTTAAAAGAGATGGTGTTTTATCGTCTTTAGGAAATACAAACATAGCTTATTCTCCAAATTTTATCGCGGGTAATATTATGACTTTTATGCCGATAAATAATTTTCAGGTATCCTTGTTGTCAAAGATTGTTGGTGATCAATATATGGGAAATATAGATTCTGAAGCGTCTAAATTAAAAGCTTATTATGTAAATGATATAAACATTTCGTATGAATTTAAGCCTAAGGCAATTTTTAAATCAGTATTGCTGTCTGGTTTGGTAAATAATGTTTTTGACTATAAGTATGTATCGAATGGCTATTTCTATACCTATGATGAGGATTATTCTAATCCGCCGGCAATTACAACAATAGAAGGAGCTGGATATTATCCTCAAGCTGGAATCAACTTTCTTGTAGGCTTAACACTGAAGTTCTAGATTTATAATAGTTATCTAGTTTTAAAGTCTGGAAATTAAAAATTTTCAGGCTTTTTTAATTATATACCCGCAATACATTTCCATTCACTTCTACTCGATATTGTTTTAAGGGATATTGTGCGCCTCCTTGGGCTTGACCCGTAAACAAACTATATTCTTTGCTGTCACAAGGACAAACGATATTAATTCCCTTTATAGTCATAGTAGAGCAGCTACTTAGCGCTTGATTAGGACAAGCGGCATCGAATGCATTATAGCCACTTCCGGTATTGAATACAAATATCCCTTTAGCGCCAACACCTGAATAATAAATTGCGTTACTTGGATACTGAAGATTAGAATATGCCGGTAAATTCATATTGATATCTATGGTAAAACTATAATTTGGGAGATATGGATTTTTATTGTCAAAACCATTATCGCTACAACTAAAGAAAAAAGAAATAATAAGGAAAAGTAGGATGTATTTTTTCATTTTAAAATATAGTAAAAGAATTAGCGAAACAAATTTAATTTATTTAACTTTGAATTATATATGATTAACATATATTTATAGGCTAAAAAAATTAATAGTATCTTTGTGGAAAGAAATCCCGTCCTGATGGGATTTTTTCTATTTATATAAATGACGAAATTATGAGCACAGTATCTTATTACACCGCAGAAGGATTAAAGAAGTTAAGAGAAGAATTAGATTATTTGAAAAGTGTAATGCGTCCAAAAGCATCTGCAGATATAGCTGAGGCAAGAGATAAAGGTGATTTGTCTGAAAATGCAGAATATGATGCAGCCAAAGAAGCACAAGGAATGCTTGAAATGCGAATTGCAAAACTGGAAGAAGTACATTCTAACGCTCGATTAATCGATGAAACGCATCTTGATCTTTCTAAAGTATTGGTTTTGTCTAATGTAAAAATCAAAAACCAAAACAATGGAATGGAAATGAAATACACGTTGGTAGCCGAAAGTGAAGCCGATTTAAAGACAGGAAAAATCTCTGTAACCTCACCAATTGGAAAAGGTTTACTAGGGAAATCTGTTGGCGAATTTGCTGAGATTACAGTTCCTAATGGTGTTTTGAAATTCGAAATTCTAGAAATTTCCCGAGACTAAATCCAGTATTCAGTTATTTATAGTAGTAGTTTTCAATATTGTACATCAAATATCATACATCAAATATGTCAAGTATTTTCACTAAAATCGTAAACGGAGAAATCCCTTGTTATAAAATCGCTGAGGATGATAATTTTTTGGCATTTTTGGATGTAAATCCAAACGCAAAAGGACATACGCTTTGCATTCCAAAACAGGAAATTGATAAGATTTTTGATATTGAAGATGATTTGTATATTGGACTAATGCAGTTCTCAAAAAAAATAGCCATTGCATTGGAGAAAACGGTTCCATGTAAAAGAATTGGAATGGCGGTTATAGGCCTTGAAGTTCCTCATGCACACGTTCATTTGATCCCATTGAATGAAATGGATGAAATGCGTTTTCAAAATAAAGTGTCACTTTCAAAAGAAGAATTTGAAGCATTAACAATACGTATTAAAGCCAATTTATAATAGTTGCACAAAAAAAATAAATTGGTACGGTTTTCGTTTAGAAAGGGAATAGGTGAAAATCTATTCCCTTTCTAATTTATAAGTCTAGTACTCTGTAAGATGAAAAATATTTATTTAATTATTTCTTTCTTTTTTACCATTTTAAGTTTCGGTCAGGTTAATGCAGGACATGCTTTGATTGACAATAAAATGTCTAATATTCCCATTAGTTCTACTAATTCTACTCAGGCTATTGCTGATTATATAAATGATAATTTTAAAACAGATACCGATAAAATTCGTGCGGCTTTTTATTGGACGGCATCAAATGTTAGCTATGATGTTGTTAATATGCTTACGGTTAACTTCAATGAAACTCCACAACAGCAAATAGCGAAAACCTTGAAAACAAAGAAAGGGGTTTGTATTCATTATGCTACCGTTTTTAATGATATTTCGAATAAAATAGGAATACAGTCATACATAATAGAAGGCTATACAAAGCAATATGGAAAAGTAGCAAATTTGGCTCATGCCTGGTGTGCTGCAAAAATTGACAATAAGTGGTACTTGTTTGACCCTACTTGGGCTTCCGGCTACGTCAGTAATGGAAAATTTTTCAAAAAATTAAATGAGAATTACTTTAAGGCGGAACCCACAAAATTGATTTCTTCCCATATTCCTTTTGATTATTTATGGCAGTTTTTAAATTATCCAATTACCAATAATGAGTTTTATGAAGGGAGAACTCAAATTAATAAATCGAAGAAATATTTCAATTTTGAAAGTGAAATTGGTGAATATAATACTTTATCAGAAATTGATAAATTATTTGAGTCAGCAGCAAGAATAGAGAAAAATGGGGTAAAAAACACTATGATTTTACAACGTCTGGAAGGTAAAAAGAAAGAGATGACTTATTTACGACGAAATTCGAATGTTGAAAAATTGAATTCAATAGTCAATAATTACAATGAAGCTGTCGACTTATTAAACGAATTTGTTCATTATAGAAATAATAAGTTTAAGCCCATTTTGTCTGATGATGAAATTAGCCGAATGATTGAAGCGCCAATTGAAAAATTAGTTAAATGTCAAGGCGCTATTTATGCAATCGGTTCGGTTGGAACTGAGAATTCTTCTAATTTAACTTCGTTGAAAAAATCTATCAGTGATGTTTTGGCGCAAGCAAAAGAACATGAGTTATTTGTACAAGAATATTTGAGTAAGTCTAAAATAGTCAGAAAAACTATGTTTACAAAGGTTTTTTGGTCTGGAATTCTATTAAACTAAAGCACTTTTTTTAAAACTGACCTGCATTGTTGTCCCTTTTCCTATTTCGGAATTAAGCACTTTTATGGTTCCTTTATGGTATTCTTCCACAATTCTTTTTGTTAAAGAAAGCCCTAAGCCCCAACCCCGTTTTTTAGTCGTAAAACCAGGTTCAAATATGGTTTTGAATTGTTTTTTCTGAATTCCACCTCCTGAATCCATAATGTTTATTTTTACATAATCCCCTTCTTGCTCGATTTCCAGAGCTAATTTCCCTCTTCCTTTCATGGCATCGATTGCATTTTTTACCAAATTTTCAATGGTCCAACTGTGTAGAGTTGGATTAAGTGAAACCATAATAGGTGACTTTGGTGCTTTAAATGAAAATTCAATTTGTTTTGAAAATCGAGATTGCAGATAATCGTAAGACTGCAGTGTTTCAGCTACAATGTCTTTGTTTTCTAATTTTGGTTCCGAGCCTATTTTCGAAAAACGATCTGTTATGGTTTGTAAACGTTCAATATCTTTTTCAATTTCGAAAGTAGTGCTTTCATCTACATTTTCGGATTTCAAGAGTTCAACCCAACCTATCAAAGAAGAAAGTGGTGTTCCTATTTGGTGTGCGGTTTCTTTCGCCATTCCTGCCCAAAGTTTATTTTGCGTGGCCATTTTGGTACTTCGATAGAAATTATAAACTAAGCCGCCAAATAGTACTATAATGAGTAATAAAGCAATCGGGTAATATTTAAGTTTATTCAGTAATGCCGAATTACCATAATAGAGTTTTTGAAATTTCCCAGGTACATATTCAATAACAATAGGCTCATTTTCATTTTTTAGACCAGATAAAAAAGTTTCAACTTTTTGTTTGTCTTTTACAATTTCCTCATCAATATTGACTGTATTTATGATGCTGTCATTCTCAGTGAGTATAATGGGAATCGAAGTGTTGTTACTGAAAATTTGGAGCGGAAGTTCCACATCAGTATTTTCGCCTGCATTGATAAGTGTTTTTTGTGCTTTCGCCCAAAGGTTCATTTTTAATCGTTCTTCATTCTTGAAGATTTGAAAAAAAGTGTACGTGTTCCAGAGAATTAATGAAATTATTAAAAAAGATGCAAAAATTATAATCCAACGAGTTGTATTTTTTCTTTCAGAAAACTGCATAAATTCAATTTTGAGGTATAAATATAACGAAATATCAGCACTATTATTTTAGTTTTATGCAAAGAATTATTTTTAGAATAATTATATTCTAAATCTCGATTACTACTTCTTAAACTTGATTCATTTGTCTACTTTTGTATCTTTCGAAGATAAATTAAAAATATATGATTAGTATTGATCCTAAAAGTATTGAAACAGCTAAGTTGCAAGGCTATTTGCAAAGTTCAGTTGGGCCAAGGCCTATAGCTTTTGCCAGTACTATTGGTGTCAATGGAATTCCTAATGTATCGCCTTTTAGTTTCTTTAATGTGTTCAGTGCCAATCCTCCAATTCTTATTTTTTCACCAGCAAGACGCGTTCGTGATAATTCGATAAAACACACGTTAATCAATGCCGAAGCAACTCGGGAAGTGGTAATTAATGTGGTGAATTATGAGATGGTGCAACAAACATCTTTAGCAAGTACAGAATATGCTGATGGAGTAGATGAGTTTATAAAATCTGGCTTGACGCCAATTGCTTCTGAGGTGGTAAAACCTTTTAGAGTAAAAGAATCACCAGTTCAATTTGAATGTAAAGTCACTCAGATTATTCCTTTGGGAACTGAAGGAGGAGCCGGGAATTTAGTGCTTTGTGAAGTAGTGCGCATTCATATTGATGAATCCGTTTTAGACGAAAACGGAGCTATTGATCAATATAAAATTGACTTGGTTTCCAGATTAGGAGGCAACTGGTATTCCAGATCGAATCAAGGTCTTTTTGAAGTGCCAAAGCCATTGTCAACACTAGGTATAGGTGTGGATGCAATTCCTAATTTTATAAAGGAAAGCACAGTTTTTAATGGAAATGATTTAGGAATGTTAGGTAATATTGAAGCCTTGCCTACAATGGAAGAAGTTAGTATATTTGTAAAACAGAATTTTGCTGTAAAAGGCGTTTTAAGCTCCGATGATACTATAAAAGTACATTTAGAAGCTAAAAAATATTTAGATAGTAATGATGTGTTTTCAGCATGGAAAGTACTTTTGGCTGAAAGAAAAAAATAGAGCAAAACAATTAAAACATAGAAGATGGAAGTTACAGGAAAAATTAAAATGATCGATCAAACTAAAGAAGTTGGATCTGGAGGTTTCAAAAAAAGAGATGTAGTTGTTACTACTGATGAGCAATATCCACAACATATTCTAGTTCAGTTTGTTCAGGATAAATGTGACTTATTGAACGGTTTTCAAGTAGGAGAAGCGGTGAAAATTGATATTAATTTAAGAGGTAGAGAATGGACAAATCCTCAGGGAGAAACTGTTTATTTCAATACAATCCAAGGATGGAGAATAGGAAAAGTTCAAGCTGAAGCTCCTTCTGCACAAATGCCTCCAATGCCAGCTGCTGAAGCATTTGCACCAGCAACAAACTTAAACGAAGAAGAAGCAGACGATTTACCATTCTAAATCATTTGATTTTCTATTGATGTAGTAATCAAACCCGACAGCTATCTTTTAACTGTCGGGTTTTATTTTTTAATAAAGAATGTATTATTTAACTGCAGCACTATTCTTTCCTCCAGTTTCTCAGACTAATTCTACGGGTATTCTTGCTCTTGGAGGAGATTTGTCGACTGAGCGACTACAGCTTGCTTATGCGAATGGGATTTTTCCATGGTTTGAAGATGGAGAACCTATTACTTGGTGGTCACCTAACCCCAGAATGGTTTTGTTTCTGGATGAATTGATTGTTTCCAAGAGTATGCGCAACATTCTCAATAGAAATATTTTTAAGGTTACGTTTAATCAGAATTTCAGGGATGTAATTTCAAACTGTCAAAACATAAAACGAGACGGTCAAAACGGGACTTGGATTACCAATGACATGATTGAAGCCTATTGCAAACTCCATGAATTAGGTATAGCTAAATCGGTAGAAGTTTGGCAAGATGATGAATTAGTTGGAGGTTTGTATGGTGTCGATTTAGGACATGTTTTCTGTGGGGAAAGTATGTTTTCTACAGTTTCGAATGCTTCAAAAGTGGCTTTTATTGCTTTGGTCAACCAATTAAAAAAAGAAAATTATAAACTGTTGGATTGCCAAGTTTATAATCCGCATCTCGAAAGTTTGGGCTGCCGTGAAATTGAAAGAACGGATTTTATGGAAATATTGAAAAGCAAATAACACTTAAAATCTTAATTTTTTAAAACTCCAATCTAGCGTATTAAAAAGAACCAATTCATTGTCCAATGTTGGTAAATCCATAATCAGCTTCAAAGTTTCATGCGCCATCATTGTACCAATCATCCCCGGAAGTGTGCCCAATACACCATTCAAATTACAATTGGGAACATCTTTTGGATTTGGTGGTTCAGGGAATAAGTCACGAAGATTTTTATTCCCATTATGATTAAAAACCGCCATTTGTCCCTCAAAGTTTAAAATGCTGCCGTAGACTAATGATTTTCCTAACATCACACAAGTATCGTTAACTAAATAACGAGTTGCAAAATTATCGCTCCCATCAACAACTACATCAAAATTCATGATGATTTGTGTGGCGTTTTCCATAGTTAGTTTTTCTTCAAAAGCGATAATATCAATCAATGGATTTAAAGTTTCCAAAACTGATTTTGCCGTAATTGCTTTTGATTTGCCAACTTGCTCCTCAGTATATAAAATTTGACGGTGAAGGTTGTGTAATTCTATTGTGTCAAAATCTACAATTCCGATGGTTCCTACTCCTGCAGTTGCCACGTATTGTAAAATAGGACAACCCAATCCGCCTGCGCCAATCACTAAAACTTTAGCTTTCTTGAGTTTTTCTTGTCCTGAATCACCTATTTCCGGTAACATCATTTGTCGGTTATATCGTAAAAAATCTTGAATAATACTCATTTTCTGCAATCTAAAATGTTAATCTATATTTGTATAACTTCTGTCCCAGTCTTTCCAAACGGGTTCGTATCCTCTACTGGAAATGACTTTCGCAATCTCCGAAGCCGATCGTTCGTCACTGATTTCAAATTGCTCCAATGATTGTGGATCAACGACATAACCGCCAGGATTAGTTTTAGAACCGGCACTCATACTGGTAATCCCAATAGGAATAATATTATCACGAAATTTTTCATTTTCACGGGTTGACATGGAGATTTCTAAATCTTCATTCCACAAACGGTAGGCACAAATGAGTTGGGTCAAATCAGTATCATCCATGATAAAGTTGGGCTCAATAACTCCTTCTGCGGGTCTTAATCTAGGGAAAGAAACCGCATATTTAGTTTGCCAATATGTTTTTTGTAAATAATCCAAATGCAAGGCATTGAAAAAACTGTCCGTACGCCAATCTTCCAATCCTAATAAAACACCCAATCCAATTTTATGAATACCTGCAGTTCCTACTCGATCCGGTGTTTCCAAACGAAAATCGAAATTGGATTTTTTTCCTTTTGTGTGGTATTGCTTGTAAACATCACGATGATACGTTTCTTGGTATACTAAAATCGAATAGATTCCAGCGTTATGCAATTGCTCGTATTCTTTTGTTGAAAGTGGTTGTACTTCGGCTGAAATAGTAGAAAAATCGTTTTTTATTTGAGCAATTGTCTTTAGAAAATAATGAACGTTTACAGTATGATTTGCTTCGCCGGTAACCAACAAAACATGATCAAATCCCGCTTTTTTTAAGACCTCAATTTCTAGCGTAATTTCACTTTCAGTAAGTGTTTTTCGCTTGATTTTGTTATCCAAACTAAAACCACAATAGGTGCAAATGTTCTGACATTCGTTACTTAAATACAAAGGAGCATACATCTGAATCGTTTTGCCAAATCTTTTTTTGGTTAATTCATGGGCCAGTTGTGCCATTTGCTCTAAATAGGGTTGGGCAGCGGGTGAAATTAACGCCAGAAAATCATCGAGACTGCGTTTGTTTTTGGCCAACGCATATTCGACTTCTATTGAAGTGGTACTGTATATTTTTGTTTTGATTGTTTCCCAATCGTATTGATTAAATACCGATTTAAATGTGTTCATTTTATGATTTTTTTTTACCAAAAAAAAGATGCTGTTTTGTTGCGAGCAGATTTTGCAAATTTTTGCAAATTTTTGTAATTTTTTTTAAGCGTATTTTTAATTTTGTCTGCGTAAATCTGCAAAATCTGCGTGCTCATTTTTAATTCTCAATTTATATTTTATTTGCAATTCGTTTAATATCATCTAAAATATTGACAGTGTTGAAATTGACAAGAATTCCTAGTTTTTTATTAGTAAGTTTTAAATAGTTTGTGATTTGTTTATAATGTATAGGTCCTAAATCCTCAACCGATTTTAACTCAATGATTACTTTGTCTTCTACTAATAAATCAATTTTAAAAGCAACATCTAATATGATTTCGTCATAAGGAATAGTGATTTCAAGTTGTCTTTGAACTTTTAAATTAGATTTTGTTAATTCATAATATAATGCACTTTCATAGACGGATTCAAATAAACCTGGACCGAGTGTGTTGTAAACCTTAAAAATTGCTCCTCTAATTTGGTATGATATGTCGTTTTCTGTCATTTTTTAAGAATTTAAAAATTAGCACTAATTAAAAATTAAATGTAGTTATTTTAATACAATTATAAATTTCTGTTGCACGCAGATTTTAAGGATTTTAGCAGATTTTAAAATATGTTTGTTAAATTTTATCTATGAAAATTTGCAAAATCTGCATGTCATTTAAAAATATCTTACTCATATAAAAATGCTGTCAAAGGACTTGAAGCTATTGCATGATTAACCTTTTGTGCTAGTTGCGCTTCGTAGGCTTTTCGGCCTGCAATAACAGCTTCTCTGAAAGCTTCTGCCATCAGTATTGGGTTTCCTGCCACAGCAATCGCAGTATTTACCAAAACCGCGTCAGCTCCAAGTTCCATTGCTTTTGCAGCATCAGAAGGTACCCCAATTCCTGCATCTATAATTACAGGGACTCTACTTTGTTCGATAATAATTTCTAAAAAATCGATAGTTTTTAATCCTTTGTTACTTCCAATCGGCGATCCCAAAGGCATCACAGCCGAAGTTCCGGCGTCTTCTAAACGTTTGCACAAAACTGGATCCGCATGAATGTAAGGCAGAACGATAAATCCTAATTTGGCTAATGCTTCCGTAGCTTTTAAGGTTTCTATCGCATCAGGCATTAAATACTTTGGATCGGGATGAATTTCCAGTTTAAGCCAATTGGTTTCTAATGCTTCTCGGGCTAATTGTGCTGCAAAAATGGCTTCTTTGGCATTTCTTGCGCCTGAAGTATTAGGTAATAAATTAATTTTCGGGTGTTTCAGATGTGATAAAATGGCATCTGTTTCAGTTTCTAAATCAACACGTTTTAAAGCTACGGTTACTAGCTCGCTTCCTGACGCTAGAATGGCTTCTTCCATCTGTTGATTGGAACCGAATTTCCCTGTGCCTAAAAACAAGCGGGATCCGAAGGTTTTGTCTCCTATTTTAAATGGTAACATATAATTTCTCGTTAAGTTGATTGATAAGTTGCGATGCATTTTCGGTTTGTGTAATCAAACCGGAAACAGCTATTCCGTGAATTCCAGTTTTCATTAAACTTTCTACATTTTCAAGTGTGATGCCTCCAATGGCATAAATGGGAACTTTGATATTTTTTATTTTCATTTGACCGATAATCGAACGATATCCTTCCAATCCTAGAATTGGACTTAAATTTTGTTTGGTAGTTGTAAATTGGAATGGTCCCAAACCAATATAATCACAATTTTCGGCTGTTCTTTGAAGTACATCATCAAAAGTATTTGCGGTGCCTCCAATAATTTTTGTTTTTCCTAAAATGAATCTTGCTTCTTCAATGTTCATGTCACTCAAACCTAAATGGACTCCATCAGCATCTAATTGTTGTGCTAAATGGACGTTGTCATTGATGATAAAAGTGGCTAAATATTCTTTGCATAACATTTTTACGGCTTCCGCCAAAGTGAAAACTTCAATCGCATTTTGGTTTTTGAATCGCAATTGTATCCAATCACAACCGTTATCCAGCGCTCTGTGAATGTTGTACAATTGCTCTTCGACTGTATTTCCCTGTGAAATGTATTGTAACTTGTTATACATGATGGTGTCCTAATTTGGTTTGGTTAGATTGTAAGTAGGTTTCTATATATTTTTTGGCATTACTGCAAGCTGTTTTCAGGTCTTGTCCCAAAGCTATATTTGCCGCAATGGCTGATGATAATACGCAACCGGAGCCATGCTTTTCGAAAACCAAAGTGTTATTTGGTGTAAGCTTGAAAATCGTATTTTCCAGATATAAATAATCAACACCTATTTCGTCTGGATTATGACCTCCTTTTAGCAGAACGGGGCAATATTTAGAAAGGGTTACGGCAATTGTTTCTGCCTTGATTTCTTCCGAAGACAGTTGCAAAATCTCATTGTAATTCGGTGTTATCAAATCAATTTTTTCTAATATTTCGATCAAAACAGCTTGGTTTTTGATGATTATAAAATCGAAGTCGGTAGTGGATTTTAAAACGGTATCCCAAACGATTTTTGTTTTTGGCGAAAGTTTTTTTACAAGTGAAACAATTTCTTTTAAATAATTCAATGAAGGAACAATTCCAATTTTTACGGCTTTGATAGTATAGTTGTAGAACAATTTTTCCAATGATTTCAAAACAAAATCTAAGGCGGTCCATTCTATTTCGAAGAACTCATTTTCGGTTTGAATGGTATTGCCGGTATTGACAGCAAACCCATACACATGATGTTGCTCAAATGTTTTCGCATCTGCCAAAATCCCTGCACCTCCAGAAGGATCAAAGCCTGCAATTGTTAATACGAAAGGGCGATTTGCTGACATAGTTTGAAATTTTCTATTGAGTTATTGCTGTTCCAAATGGTGCCTAAAAGCGCCACATCTTCAAAACCATATTCTAATGCAGTTTTGATTTTATCGGATGTAATTCCTCCAAGAGCAATCAGTGCAGTTTTTTTTGTATTTCTTTGTTTTAATTCTTTTTCAAAATCAATATCCGAAATGTAATTTGGTTTAGAAATACTTTCGAAAACGGGTCCGAAAAATGCATAATCGAAAACATCAGATAATTTTTCAAAATCAACCATTTTGTGAATGGAAGTGGAGAGTTTAAATTCTCGTTCTTTACTTTTTTTTAAACTTTCTTCAGATGTTTCGGCTCTCATTTTTTCCGTAAAATGAATGCGATGTATGCCAAACTCTGTAGCCAATTGATGGTGGCCGTGCAATACCAATTGTTGTCTGAAATCTGATTTTATTTCTGATAGAAAAAAAATCATTTCTGCTTCGGAAAAATCAGGCTTTCGAATATGAAGCAACTCCAATCCATTCTCAAAAAGAGAATGAACGGTGTCGATTTCATTAGCTATCAGAATTGGACTTGTGATTACTATCATTGTTAGGTTAGAGATAAGAAGTTAGAGGTTAGAGGTGAAGTTTAACTTCCCACCTCTAACTTCCCACTTCCCTCTTTTTAGATGTAAATTTCTTTTCCTTGTTCAATAAACTCTTCTGATTTCTCTTTCATGCCTTTCTCAGCTTCAGCAACATCACGAATTTCCTGCGAAATTTTCATAGAACAGAATTTTGGACCGCACATGGAACAAAAATGAGCCACTTTTGCGCCATCTGCCGGTAATGTTTCATCGTGAAATTCACGAGCTGTATCCGGATCTAAAGACAAGTTAAATTGGTCTTCCCAACGGAATTCGAAACGGGCTTTACTCAAGGCATTGTCACGGTATTGTGATCCCGGATGACCTTTGGCTAAGTCGGCTGCATGAGCGGAAATCTTATAGGTGATAACACCGTCTTTTACGTCTTTTTTGTTGGGTAAACCAAGGTGTTCTTTTGGCGTAACATAGCATAACATCGCGCATCCGTACCAGCCAATCATAGCTGCACCAATGGCTGAGGTGATGTGGTCATAACCCGGGGCGATATCTGTCGTTAATGGTCCTAAAGTATAAAAAGGAGCTTCATCACAATGTTCCAATTGTTTGTCCATGTTTTCTTTAATCATGTGCATCGGCACGTGACCAGGACCTTCAATAAATACTTGGACATCGTGTTTCCAGGCTACTTTTGTCAGTTCACCAAGTGTTTCTAATTCGGCAAATTGTGCGGCGTCATTTGCATCGGCAATAGAACCCGGGCGCAATCCGTCTCCTAATGAAAAAGCTACATCATACTGTTTCATGATTTCGCAAATTTCCTCGAAATGAGTATAAAGAAAGTTTTCTTTGTGGTGAAACAAACACCATTTTGCCATGATGGAACCACCACGGGAAACAATTCCGGTAACGCGATTTGCCGTTAAATGGATGTAACGCAATAAAACACCGGCATGGATTGTAAAATAAGAAACACCTTGTTCGGCTTGTTCTATTAAAGTATCGCGGAATACTTCCCAAGTTAAATCTTCGGCAACACCGTTTACTTTCTCCAAAGCTTGGTAAATAGGCACCGTTCCAATAGGTACTGGAGAATTTCGGATAATCCATTCTCTGGTTTCGTGAATATTTTTACCTGTTGATAAATCCATAATCGTATCAGCTCCCCAACGACAAGCCCAAACCGCTTTTTCTACTTCTTCTTCGATAGTTGATGTTACGGCACTGTTTCCAATGTTAGCATTAATTTTCACCAAGAAGTTACGACCTACAATCATAGGTTCGCTTTCTGGGTGGTTGATGTTGTTTGGAATAATGGCACGACCTCTGGCTACTTCGCTACGGACAAATTCAGGTGTGATTTTAGATTTTGGGGTATTGGCTCCAAAACTGTTTCCGCCGTGTTGGCATTGCATGGCTTTGGTTTGTTCATTTATCAACTCCAAGCGTTGGTTTTCACGAATGGCAATGTATTCCATTTCGGGTGTAATGATTCCCTGTTTTGCGTAATACAATTGAGATACATTAGCTCCCTTTTTGGCACGCATGGGTTTGTGCAAATATTCAAAACGCAATTCGTTTAGTTTTTCGTCATTCAAACGCTTTTTTCCATATTCAGAAGAGATTTCAGTCAATTCTTCTACATCATTACGATCCAAAATCCATTGTTCACGGATGCGTGGTAATCCTTTTCGAATGTCGATTTCAATATTTGGGTCGGTGAATGGGCCGGAAGTATCGTAAACGGTTACCGGTGGATTTTTTTCTATTCGTCCGTTAGATAATTTAGTGTCTGCCAATGCAATTTCTCGCATCGCTACTTTTATGGGATGAATTGTTCCGTCCACGTAAATTTTTGTAGAGTTTGGGAAAGGAGTTCTTGAGATTTTTTCTTCGTTATTCATTTGTTTGAATTTTATGATTTTAGGAGTGTTTGTCTTCTGCTAGGGATAGTAATGGAAAGCCCGTAAAGTTGAAAGACAAATAAAACAAGGATTAGTAAAGCGACCGTAAGGAAGCTTTGACTAATACTATGTTTTATAGGGTTGCAACTGCGGACTTGAAATGGATAGCCCGCTCGAGCAGCCAAACTATCCTCCTTGAGTTGCAGAGATGATGAGAATGTCGTCGGTTTCTTGTATAGGATGGGAATTCCAGTTGGATTTTGGAATCACGGTATTGTTAATGGCTACGGCAATTCCGTTTTGTTTGATGGGAATTTCCAAGTCAAGAAGTGCCTGAACAGTAAGACTGTTAGTTGCAAATTGTTTTGTTTGATTGTTGATTTTGAGCTCCATTCCTTTTGAGTTTAGTATACAGTTATACTTTAGGAATGGCTACAATGACACATAAATGTGCGCAGAAGTCTTCTTACTTTTCCCTACGCTAGTATGAACTAGATCAGGTTCAGAGGGTAATTCTCAGCCTACAATGTTGTAGACACCCCTAAAGTGTGGAGCAAATGTAATAGTTTTTTTGTTTAGATGCTTAAAGTTTAATGTTTAAAGTTATGGTGGCCTAAATGTTTTTTGTGATATTTTCGATAGCTGAAAACTGCCACTGCAATCTGATTACTTAGTTTTCTTCCAGCAATCTTCTACGTGATCATCGACCATTCCCGTTGCTTGCATATGGGCATAAACTACGGTGGATCCCACAAATTTAAACCCGCGTTTTTTCAAATCTTTACTGATAGCGTCAGAAAGTGGAGTGGTGGCAGGTACTCCTTTCAGGGTTTTTCTATTGTTATTTATTGGTTTTCCTTCAGTGAATTCCCAAATGTATTTGGAAAAAGTGCCAAATTCATCTTGTACTTTCATGAAGGCAACCGCATTTGAAACTGCTGCACGAATTTTTAACTGATTGCGAATAATGCCTGCGTCTTGAAGTAATTCCTGGATTTTATCTTCGGTATAAAGAGCGACTTTTTTATAGTCAAAATCATCAAAGGCTAATTTGAAGTTTTCTCTCTTTTTTAAAATTGTAATCCAACTTAACCCGGCTTGAAAGGTTTCCAAAATTAGAAATTCAAATAATTTTTGATCATCATAAACAGGAACTCCCCATTCTTCATCGTGATATTTTTCGTAAATCTCAATACCAACACACCATTTACATCTTATTTTTTCTTCCATGATTTATTCCTTTTCTTCTGATAAATATTTTTTTATAAGGTGGTGTCCCAAATATATTAGCGGGGTCAATAAAATAGCAATTCCTAGTTTGAATGTATAACCCGTCAAAGCGGAAGTTATAAAAGTATCAAAGTTAATTTTTCCGGGTAACCAAAAAGCAATTCCAAGTACAATAAAAGAATCGAATAATTGGGAAACTATAGTGGAACCCGTTGCTCTGAGCCATATTTTTTTATTACCTGTACGGTTTTTGAAAAACCAAAAAATAGTTACATCAATTAATTGAGAAACCAAGAAGGCGATGATACTTCCAACAATTATCCACATGCTTTGTCCAAAAACTGCAAAGAATTGATCGTCGTTTACCGGACTTATTCCTTTTGCTGCGGGAATGCTTATGGCTAAAAACAAAAGGATAAAAGCATAAGCAATTAAACCAGCAGTGATTAAAGACAGTTTTTTTACTCCTTTTTCTCCAAAGTATTCATTGATTAAATCGGTAGTGAGGAAAACTACTGGCCATGGCAAAATTCCGATACTCATAACGAAAGGACCCACTTGTATCAATTTTCCACCAATTAATTCAGCTACAACTGCATTGGTAATGAAGATTCCTGCTAGGATTACGAACACAATATCTTTTTTGGATCTAAACATAAAAAACTATTAGTTTCCCAAATTTAGTATTTTAATTTCTTTTTAGATAATAAAAAAATCCCATCTTGTTTTTACAACAAAATGGGATTTTATATTTGGTTTAGAAAGCTCCTAAAATAAATTAGAGATTCTGAAACAGTCCCGAAACTTCGGGATAGAATAAATTATCCTAAAGCAGCTCTTTTGAAACCTGTAACGATAAGATCTTTATCTAAAGATTTAGCATAAGCAGCAACGCTCATTTTGTTGTCTTTGATATAATCTTGGTTTACTAAAGTATTGTCTTTAAAGAAACGAGCCAATTTACCTTTAGCGATATTGTCTAACATTGCTTCTGGTTTTCCTTCTTGACGTAGGATATCTTTAGCAATTTCTATTTCTTTTTCGATAGTTTCAGCGTCTACACCACTTTCGTCTAATGCGATAGGTGACATAGCTGCAGCTTGCATAGCGATGTTTCTTGCTACTTCATCAGCACCTTCAATTTTTGCAGAAAGACCAACTAAAGTTGCAATTTTGTTTCCAGAGTGGATGTAAGACCCGATAAAAGCACCTTCTAATTTCTCAAAAGTTCTGATTTCTAGTTTTTCACCAATAACTCCAGTTTGCTCGATTAATTTATCAGCAACAGTAACTCCATTGAAGTCAGCTGCTAAAAATGCTTCTTTAGTATCAAAAGTCAATGCTAAATTAGCCATTTCAGTAGCCATTTTTACAAAATTTTCATTCATACCTACGAAGTCAGTTTCACAGTTTAATGTGATAACTACACCAGCAGTTTTGTCAGCATTTACAACAGCAATTGCAGCACCTTCAGTAGATTCTCTATCTGAACGGTTAGCAGCTACTTTTTGTCCTTTTTTACGTAGGTTTTCGATAGCTAAATCAAAATCTCCGTCTGCTTCAACCAAAGCTTTTTTGCAGTCCATCATTCCTGCACCAGTGATTGTTCTTAATTTATTTACGTCTGCAGCAGTAATTGTTGCCATGTTGTATTATTTTTTAAGGTTAAAAGTAAAAAATTCCAAGTTTCAAATCCAATTTCCAATTTTATTAAATTATCAACTTTAGGTTTCTAATTTTTTATGGAGAGGAATTAAAACTTGGAATTAAATGTTTATTTATTCTTCAGTTGCAGTTGGAGCAGCTGCTTCTACAGCAGGAGCTACTTCTACAGCTTCAGCAGCAGGAGCAACAACTTCAGCAGTAGCTTCACCTTCTTTGTCAGAACCTCTATCAGAAAGTCCTTCAACGATTGCAGCTGTAACTAAAGATAAAATTTTATCAATTGATTTAGAAGCATCATCGTTAGATGGGATTACGAATTCAACCTCTCTTGGGTCAGAATTAGTATCCACCATTGCGAAAACTGGAATGTTTAATTTTTGAGCTTCTTTTATTGCGATGTGTTCCGCTTTGATATCAACTACGAACAATGCAGCTGGTAGTCTAGACATGTCAGCGATTGAACCTAAATTTTTCTCTAATTTAGCACGAAGACGATCCACTTGTAAACGCTCTTTTTTAGAAAGGGTCATGAATGTACCATCTTTCTTCATTTTATCAATAGTAGCCATTTTTTTAACAGCTTTACGGATAGTTACGAAGTTAGTTAGCATTCCACCAGGCCATCTTTCAGTGATGTAAGGCATGTTTGCAGCTTTTGCTTTTTCAGCAACGATGTCTTTTGCTTGTTTTTTGGTAGCAACGAATAATATTTTTCTACCTGATGCAGCGATTTTTTTCAAAGCTTCATTAGCTTCTTCAATTTTTGCTGCAGTTTTATATAGATTGATAATGTGAATACCATTACGCTCCATATAAATGTAAGGAGCCATGTTTGGATCCCATTTTCTAGTCATGTGTCCGAAGTGAACACCTGCTTCTAGTAATTCTTTTACTTCTACTTTGTTTGCCATTTTGTTCTAGTTTACGTTCTGTTGATTAGCAATGAATAAATGGCGATTTCTCGGCTTTATACATTTAGATGCTAAACTATTTCCTACCTCAGTAGGAGAGCAACAACAACTGTTTTTTTAAATTCAATAATAAATGAACGATGTCTTGTCCCATTTGAACAAGACAGGTAATATTAACGTTTAGAGAATTGGAATCTCTTACGAGCTTTCTTCTGACCGAATTTCTTACGTTCAACCATTCTTGGATCTCTTGTTAATAAACCTTCTGGTTTCAATATTCCTCTGTTTTCAGCATTTACTTCACACATAACACGTGCTAATGCCATTCTTACAGCTTCTGCTTGACCAGTTGAACCACCACCGTAAACGTTAACTTTTACGTCAAAGTTGCTTACATTTTCTGTCATAGACATTGGTTGTAAAACTTTGTATTGTAAAGTTGCAGTTGGGAAGTATGTTTCGAATGCTTTTTTGTTTACAGTGATTACTCCTGTTCCTTCCGAAACATAAACACGTGCAACAGCGGTTTTTCTTCTACCGATTTTGTGAATAACTCCCATTACTTAAGATCGTTAAGGTTAACTGTTTTAGGTTTTTGAGCGCCTTGTTTGTGCTCTGATCCTACAACAACATTTAAATTTCTAAAAAGTTCAGCTCCTAATTTATTTTTAGGTAACATCCCTTTAATAGCTTTCTCTACTAATAATGCAGGATTTTTAGCTTGCAGTACTTTAGCAGTTAAAGTTCTTTGACCTCCTGGGTAACCAGTGTGACGGATGTATGTTTTTTCATCCATTTTGTTACCTGTAAGGTTGATTTTTTCTGAGTTGATAACGATTACGTTATCACCGCAGTCCACGTGTGGTGTGTAACTTGGTTTGTACTTACCTCTCAAAATCATAGCGACTTTTGAAGCAAGACGACCTAAGTTATGACCATCAGCATCTACAACAATCCACTCTTTTGTAACTGTGGCTTTGCTTGCTGATTGTGTCTTGTAGCTTAATGCGTCCATAATATTTTTTTAATTAAACATTCCATCCCCGATAAAGGGGTTGCAAAAGTACAATTAATTATTTTAAATACAAATACCTTAAAAGATTATTTTCTCCTTGTTTTTACTCTGATAATCAAATGTATATTTAGATTAAATTTAAGATATGTTTTTTCGAATTATACTTATAACAGGTCTTTCAATAATTGTATTACATTTGTTGTCAAATAAAATTTGTATATTCCACTTTTGTAAACGCAGTTTTTACATTATGAAATAACTATTTTGTTTAAGAAACACAATTATTTATCTATTTTAAATTGCCCTTTTTTATAATCATTAAAAAGCAATAAATTCCGACCTATGAAAGCTAAAGCAACTTTAAAACAAATTGCAAAAGAACTAAATGTTTCTGTTTCTACAGTTTCAAAAGCACTTAATGATAGTCCTGAAATTAGTGAATTAACAAAAATTAAAATCAAAGAATACGCAAAACTAAAAAATTACAAACCAAACGTTATTGGTCTAAATCTTAAAAACAGAAAAACAAAAACGATTGGGGTAATTATTCCTAATATTTTGAATTCTTTTTTTGCAAAAGTATTTAGCGGAATTGAAAAAATTGCTGATGAAAAAGGGTACAATGTAATAATGTGTATTTCTAATGAATCATTAGAAAAAGAAGCGCATACTCTTGAAATGTTGAGTAATGGAACCATTGACGGATTTATCTTGTCTGTTTCAGAAGAAGCACAAAAACTTCATGAATACAATCATTTCAAAGAAATTATTAATGATGGTACTCCTATAGTTATGTTCGATAGAATTGCTGAAGGCGTAGAATGTGATAAAGTAATAGTTGATGATTTCGATTCAGCTTTAAATTCTACACAACGTTTAATAGATTTAGGCTGTAAAAACATTGCTTTATTTTCTTCGGTAGATAATTTAAGTGTCGGTAAGTTAAGAGCAGAAGGATATCTTAAGGCATTGGAAAAAAATAATATGCCTGTAAATGAAAATTTAATTATCCGAACTGATTCTGAGGATGATTTGAAAGATAAAATTAAAACTGTTTTTGATAATAATAAAATTGACGGAATCTTTGCTTTGGAAGAAAATGACTCAGTGGCTGCGTTGCGAATTGCCATTAAAAAAGGGTATAAAGTACCGGAAGAAATTTCTATTATAGGATTTGCAGATGGAATTCTTGCTTCCAGAAGATTATCTCCAAGTTTAACGACGGTAAGCCAGCACGGAATTGAAATAGGCGAAGTTGCTGCTAAATTGCTTATCGACAGATTAGAGTCAAAAGAAGAGGATCTACCTTATGAGACAGTGGTAATCAAAACAAAATTGAAAGAAAGAGAATCAACGAGGAAATTGTAATTCGACATAAATTAGTTTAAAAAAATCTCTAATCGTTTTTTAATGATTAGAGATTTTTTTATGAGTATAGATAAAAAGGGGTAATTCTAGTGCGCTTCCAGCCAGTCTTTTCCTGTTCCTAAATCAACATCCAAAGGTACATCGAGCTTGAAAGCATGTTCCATTTCGTATTTTATCATCGGTTGGATTTTTTCGAGTTCCGAATTGTGCACGTCAAACACAAGCTCATCGTGAACCTGCAAGAGCATTTTGCTTTTCCAGTTTTCGGACGTTAGTTTTTTATGAATATTAATCATTGCGATTTTAATGATATCAGCAGCGCTTCCTTGTATCGGGGCATTTACCGCATTTCGTTCTGCGCCACCGCGAACAATTGCATTTTGAGAATTAATATCTTTCAAATAACGACGACGACCCAGAACTGTTTGTACATATCCATTGTCTCTCGCAAAATCAATTTGTTCCTGAATATAGGATTTTAATCTTGGATACGTTTTGTAATACGCTTCAATTAAAGCGGCACTTTCACTTCTGGATAAGGAAGTTTGATTGCTCAATCCAAAAGCCGAAACACCATAAATAATACCGAAATTCACCGTTTTGGCATGACTTCTTTGTTCGCGCGTCACTTCTTCCAGTGGAACATTAAATACTTTTGAAGCGGTAGATTTATGAATGTCTTCATGATTTTGGAATGCCTTAATCATATTTTCTTCACCACTTAATGCGGCAATTACACGCAATTCTATTTGGGAATAATCAGCAGAAACCAAAGTGTAGTTTTCATCTCGGGCCACGAATGCTTTTCTTATTTGTCGGCCACGTTCGGTACGAATAGGAATGTTTTGTAAGTTCGGATTATTCGAACTCAAACGACCTGTTGCAGCCACCGTTTGCATATAATCGGTGTGGATGCGTTGCGTGATTTTATCTACTTGGTTTGGCAAAGCCTCGACATAGGTATTTTGCAGTTTTACCAATTGTCGCCAATCAAGGATGTCTTTTACAATTGGGTTTTCGGTAGACAAATAACTCAAAATTTCCTCTCCGGTTGCATATTGACCGGTCTTGGTTTTCTTTTGTTTTACTCCTCCAATTTTTAATTTATCGAATAAAATATCACCTAATTGTTTTGGAGAAGCCAGATTGAATTTCTCTCCGGCAGTTTCAAAAATGTTTGCTTCTAATATTTTAATGTCATCGTCTAATGTTTTTGAAAGTGATTTCAAGAAATCTACATCTACACGAATCCCTTCCTTTTCCATGTCAGCTAAGACCTTTACCAATGGAATTTCGATTTCCTCAAAAAGTTTTTTGGTGCTGGTTTTGTCTAACTCCAAGGTGAATATTTCCTTGAGTTGTAAGGTTACGTCAGCATCTTCAACAGCATATTCTTTAATTTCTTCCAGTTCAACGTCGCGCATTGATTTCTGGTTTTTTCCTTTTTTTCCAATTAAAGCTTCAATGGATTGAGGAGAATACTTTAAATACGTTTCCGCTAAAATATCCATATTATGGCGCATATCTGGATTAATCAGGTAATGAGCAATCATCGTATCGAATAATTTTCCTTCTACTTTAATGTTGTAATTAGAAAGAATTTTTAAATCATATTTTAAATTTTGTCCAATTTTTTCAATAGATTCATTTTCGAAAAAAGGAATAAATTTTTCGATTAAAGTTTGTGCTTCATCTTGATTTTCTGGAAATGGAACATAGAAACCTTTACCTTTTTCATATGAAAATGAGATTCCAACTAATTCCGCATGCAAAGCATCTAATCCTGTTGTTTCGGTATCAAAACAAACGGAAGTCTGGTTTTGTAAATTTTGCAACAATAATTTTAGTCCTAAATCGCCTTGAATGATTTGATAGGAATGCTCCGTGTTTTCTAACGAATTATAATATTGATGGCGTGTTTCTTCCGAAGTCTCATCTGTAATTGTGCTTCCAAAAAGATCAAATTGTTCCTCGTTTTTGGGTTGTGGTTTTTTATATAATTTGGCTTCATCAACGGGTTTATTCGCTGTTGCAGTTCCGCCTTTTTTAAATATTGCATCAAATTGTTCCGCCATTCTACGAAATTCTAATTCGTTGAAAAGTGCATCTGTTTTTTCAACATCAGGAGTTGATAATTCGTAATCTGTTTCGTCAAAAACTACAGGACAGTCAAGTAAAATAGTAGCCAAGGTTTTAGATAATAATCCTTTTTCTTTATTGGCTTCGATGTTCTCTTTCATTTTTCCTTTTAGCTTATCAGTATTTGCTAAAAGATTTTCCATCGTTCCGAATTCCTTTAATAATTTCTTTGCAGTAACTTCGCCTACACCAGGTAATCCGGGAATATTATCAGCAGCATCGCCCATCATTCCAAGAAAATCAATCACTTGATCTGGTCTTTCAATTTCGAATTTTGCCAATACTTCAGGAATTCCCCAAATTTCTATCCCGTTACCCATTCGGGCAGGTTTATACATGAAAATATTTTCGGAAACTAGTTGTGCAAAATCCTTATCTGGTGTAACCATGAAGACTTTGTAATTCTGTTTTTCGGCTTGTTTAGCAATTGTTCCAATTAAATCATCGGCTTCATAACCTTTGACTTCAATGATTGGAATATGCATGGCTTTCAGTAAATCCTGTATATAAGGAATAGCAATTTTTATAGCTTCTGGAGTAGCATCACGATGGGCTTTATATTCTGGGAATATGTCGTTTCTTAATTGACTTCCGCCATTGTCAAAAGCAACTGCTAAGTGATCTGGTTTTTCTCTTTTTATTACATCCATCAGGGAATTCATGAATCCCATAATAGCCGATGTATCCATTCCTTTAGAATTGATTCGTGGATTTTTTATAAAAGCATAATAGCCTCGAAAGATTAAGGCATAAGCATCGAGAAGGAAAAGACGTTTTTGTTGTGACATGAATTGTGATTTTGTAAAGTTTTCAAAAGTACAAAACTTGTCAGATAAAGAACAGACAGTTTGAAATATTTCTTAGAATTCATGTCTGAATTTACTTTGTGAAGTCGAAAAAATGCAGTGTAAAAATTGCTTAATAGAAAATTTCTTTGAAGAGGGTAAATGCTGTATAATTATAATCTGAGGGAAAATGATTACTTATCTTAAAATAGCAATCATGGTAAATTAAATTTTATAGGATTATAAATATATATTAATAAAATATATGTATTTAATCGATAAAATACGTATTTAAACGTTATATTGTGTAAATTTATTAGATGATGTTAGAGTCTAATGATGTTCTTTATATTTAATCTTTTAATTCGTGTATTATGAAAAAAAATTACTCTGCTAAAATGGTTTTGCAAGCCTCCCTATTATTTTTCATAATAATAACGACAAATGTGTTTGCCCAAGTAGGTATAGGAACTATCACACCCCATGCAAGTTCAGTATTGGATGTTTCATCAACAACCCAAGGGATGTTGACACCCAGAATGACAACAGTTCAACGGACCGAAATTGGATCTCCAGCAGACGGTCTTATAGTGTATGATACGGATTTGAAATCTTTTTATCATTACAATTCAACTTTAACATCTTGGAACAAGATGAGTAGCGAAGCTAATGGCAGACTAAAATTCAAAATTATTAAATCTACAGATGTTTTAGCGACTGTTTTGGCAACAGAATTGGCCGCAGGTGATGGTTCTAAATATCTTTTAGATGCTGGAACGTTGTATGAAATTAATGGTTCAGTCACGGTTAATCTGCCTATAGAATTGAATAATGCTTATCTTATTGGTATGGATGCTGGGGAAGACAAATTAATTAAGGTGTCTGGAGATCTTTTTACGGGTACAACAGGAGGTTCTATCAAGGTATTAACCTTGACAGCAACAAGTGGTAATGTTTTTAATGTTATAGGTACAGGATCTATAGCGTTAGGGACACAAACACAAAGTTTAGTTTTAAGAGATTGTATCGTTGCGAGCTCTTCTAATGTAGGTAAAATTGAAAATTTCGTATTAGCTTTTGTAAGTATCGTACAGTATGTAGGAAATACTACAGGAATTATTTATAAAGATATCAGTAAAGTGTTGCTTAGTAATGCAGCTTGGTTTGGGAATAATTCTGGAACTTATGAAGCATTTCAAGGAACTTTTGGCTTAGTTGAAAAAACGGGTGGATTTAGCCAAGTCTCCGGAGTGAGTGTTGGTCTTGATATCTCAAGCAATCCGACAATTACTGGAGATGCGGTAGTTGAATCGGTTGTTTTTACTGGTACGCTTACAACAGGAAAGTATGTAAAAGGATATACGGTAGGTAGCTATATTGGATATAATTTTAATGATTTTTGGTCAGTACGTTCAACAGGAATTCCAAATGAAGGAGATTCTTTTGCAACAGGAAATTTATATTTGAATAGAACTGTCACTTCTCCTACCCTTACATTTCCTACTGCCACCACAGCATACAAAATACCCGGGACGACAGTTTCTACTAACTTGTATAGGGTTAATGGTGAAACAAATAATAGACTGGCTTATTTAGGTAGAAAATCAAGAACTTTTGCTGTTTCTGCCTCAATATCATTTGAAGCTGCAGGATCTGGCGTGTCAGACTATTTGTTTTTTTTTGTTAAATATTCAACATCTGGCCAGCCAAGTATTATAACATCTTCAGAAACCTATATTGACTCGAATTCTGGTTTTATGCAAAGTTTTCCAGTTACTGGGACCGTACAATTAAATAGCGGTGATTATATTGAATTACATGCAGCAAGACTAACGGGTGCTGATAAAACACTTACGTTTCGTTCTTATAATATGTCTATGAAATAAAAAAAAATTATAATTTGTAAAAATCGTATTGTTTATTTTTAGAATAATGCGGTTTTTTATTTGCTATATATGATTGTTTTTGTCTTTTTAGGGTATTTGTGACTTTATTAAGGTTTAATCAACAGTTAAATTTTAATTAATACCAATCCATTTTAATTAATTGTTTTGTTATTTTGTCTAAAATCTGATTAAAATGATCTTTCGTATCGTATTCTTGTGTTTAATCCTTCTTATTATTGAGCTTTATACTTTTCAAGTTTTGAAAACCTTGATAAAATCAAAGCCAGTATTGTTTTCAATTCAGCTTATAAGCATATTAGTTTTAATATATATTGTTTATTCTTTGATGCAATTTGACCGAAGCGTAGGGCAAACCAAACAAATGATGGTTATCATGGGTTTGCTTCTTATTGTTTATGTTCCAAAATTAATTCTGACTCTTGTATTAATAGGAGAAGATATTTTTAGAGTTGGAGCGGGGTCAGTAAATTATTTTCTAGAGAGGAATGATAGTGTAGCTTTTTTTGCTTCAAGAAGGAAATTTGTCAGTCAGATTGGGTTGGGATTGGCAGCAGTCCCTTTTTTATCACTAATTTATGGAGTGACGATAGGTAAATACAATTATAAAGTAATCAAACAACAGATCTTTTTTCCGGATTTACCTGATGCGTTTGATGGTTTTACAATTACTCAAATATCGGATGTTCATAGCGGAAGTTTTGATAATCCAGAGAAAATAAATTATGCGATAGATTTAGTGAACGAACAGAATTCAGATCTGATTTTGTTTACCGGTGATATTGTAAATACAGATGCTAAGGAAATGCATCCTTGGATTGAAACGTTCAACAGAATAAAAAAACATGAGTATGGAAAATATTCGGTTTTAGGGAATCATGATTATGGGGAGTATGTAACCTGGCCTACAGAAAAGGATAAGGAAGATAATTTTCAAGCCATAAAAAATTTATATGGTGAAATTGATTTTAAACTGTTGTTAAACGAACACACTTTTATTGAAAAAGGGGATGATAAAATTGCATTAATTGGTGTAGAAAATTGGGGGCATAATTTTAAGAAAGCGGGAGATATAAATAAAGCGTCTCAACATGTAAAGAAAGAAGATTTCAAAATTTTGATGAGTCATGACCCTTCTCATTGGGAACATGAAGTGCAGCATCATGATAAACATTTTCACTTAACACTTTCAGGTCATACACACGGAATGCAATTTGGAATAGAAATTCCTGGTTATTTCAAATGGAGTTTGGCGCAATACGTTTACAAGCAATGGGCTGGTTTATATGAAAATGTAGGACGGTATGTTTATGTAAATAGAGGGTTTGGCTTTCATGCTTATCCTGGAAGAGTTGGAATAATGCCTGAAATTACTGTCATCGAACTAAAAAAAGGCAAGGATGTGGCTTAATTCGTTTAAAATGTTACATTTGTAGAATAATTATCTTTTTTTAGTAGATTTAGAAAATTAAATTTTTGCTTTTATGTCAAAATTTGGAGAACTTATAAATACACAAATTCCTGTGTTGATTGACTTTTATACGGATTGGAACGAATCTTCTGTTTCAATGCATCCTGTTATTAGAGATGTTGCTGCAGCGCTTGGCGATAAAGCAAAAGTAATTAAAATAGATGTTGATAAAAACCAAGAATTAGCGGAAGCTTTGCGAATAAAAGGTCTTCCTACGCTAATGATTTATAAAGAGGGTTTAATGATTTGGAGACAATCAGGAGAATTAGATGCTAACACTATTATTAGTATTGTTCAAGAGCAATTTTAGTATTGTTCTTATTTCTGTTTTATAACATCGCAAATAAAGTTGTTTTCGTTTAAATAAGCTAAAGTTCTAGGAAGTGCATATTCTAAGTTTTTGAAGGCTTTTATACTGTCATGAAATACAATTATACTTCCTGATTTTACGTTTGAAAGTACATTTTCTAAACAAGCTTCCTTAGATTGGTTTTGATCGAAATCAGCACTTAGTACATCCCACATTATTATTTGGTATCCTAATTTTCGTATTTGTTTAGATTGAGATGTTTTTATCTTACCATAAGGCGGGCGGAAGAGTTTAGGTTTTAGATTTAAAACTTCAGAATGTTTGTAAATCATTTCCTGACATAACTCTGTGTTCGCTAAATAATCCTGCGTTGCTGTTTTCCAACCATTCAGATGATTGAATGTATGATTCCCTATAGCATGACCGTCACGAATTACTTTTTTGAATAGTTCAGGATGTTTGTTAATATTATCTCCAATACAGAAAAAAGTTGCTTTTGAGTTATGTTTTCTTAACTCCTCTAAAACCCATTCTGTGATTTCTGGAATAGGTCCATCGTCAAAGGTGAGATAAACTTTGTTTTCAGTATTGGGTATATCCCAAATGAAATTTGAGAATATTTGTTTTATAATCTGATTTGTTTTTGTCCAGTAAAAGTTCATTTTTTTTATTTTAAAAGTAAAAAAATGTAGCGACATTTTTCAATATCGCTACATTTTTGCTAGTCAAATTTTATAATTAAATTACTCTTTATCGCGACCAAAACGTTCAAACATTTTAATATACGTGTTGAAAATTATTTTATTTTTATTGTAAAAAGTTGAATCACCGCTTTCTTTCATTACAAGAAGCAAGCTTCTGTAGCGTTCAATATCTGTTATTATGTCTACTGCAATATCGGTTTGATCTACAGCATTAAGATTAACATAGTAGTTTAGATTTTCTTTATATTTTGCCATCAATTTTTCCAGTAGTTCTTGCGCTTTTGCTTTTTCTCCAATAGCATAATATCCTTTGGCAAATGGCTCAACTAGAGAGTAATAGCCAAATTTATCCAAAGGCATTTTTGTCATGGCTAAATCGATAATGCTTTTAGCCTTGTCTTTCTTTCCTTCAGCTATTAACTGGTTCATTAATCGGGCAAGATTCATTCGGTACGTAATACTATTTCTTCTGGTTTCAGGATCATGATAAATTGTTAAACTTTCACTATTTCCCCAATCCCATTTCATAACGTTCGAATACATTTTGTCAGCATCAATCTGTCCCATTTCCATTTGATTGTCATCTTTGCCCATTTTGGTTTTTAAAGGAACTAACTTATAAACCATTCCGTCTAACTGAAGATAATCTTTCATCCATAAATAATCTTCATTGTCAAAGGCGCCACCACTAAAGTAAATAGGTCTTTTCCAGTTGTTATTTGCTACAATATCAAGCATCATCAATCTGTTTTTGTATAACGCATTTCCTTTGATGTCAATGTCGATGTAAGGAACAATTGAATCATTGTATTGGGCAGAAACAACTTTGTTCTTGATGATAGCATTTTTATCAACAGGAATTCTTAATTTGTTTGTTGGGTAAAAATGAATAGTTTGTCCATTTTGCATTTCAACAGTAGATTTTGGGTTTTTAATAAAACTTATAAAGTCTTTTACTTCCCATCTACTTTCTACTTTTGGAATATGAGCTACATAATCCAGTTTGTCTCCTACATATTCATCGTGTATAAACGAAATAGGTAAAGGGTCTGATTCGTATGTCTTGGTTTTCATTTGGTCAATATACCAATCGGTCATGAAAAGACTAGTATTTACAATCTTAACGTCTGTCCTTACTTTTTCAATTTCCTGAGCGTACCAAAGCGGGAAAGTGTCATTGTCTCCAATGGTAAACAGTATTGCATTTGGATCGCAAGAAGTAAGATATGCTTTTGCCATTGCGACTGCGGTATATTTATCAGAACGATCATGGTCATCCCAGTTTTGAGAGGCCATAAGAACCGGAGCGGCTAATAAACTGGCTCCAATGAGTAGTGGTCCAGCTATTTTTGGAGTCAAATATTTACAGGCACTTTCGTATAGTGCATACACTCCAAATCCTATCCAGATGGCAAATACATAGAAAGAACCTACTAAAGCATAATCTCTTTCACGAGGTTCAAAAGGTCTTTCGTTTAAGTAAATTTTTAGTGCTAGACCAGTAAATAAAAATAAGACTAATAAAACATAAAAACTCTTTAAATCTTTATTAGCATGATACATCAAACCAATAAGTCCAAGTATAAAAGGCAAAAAGAAATAGACATTTCGGCCCTTATTATTCAATACATCTGATGGTAAATTATCTTGTGAACCCAGATGCAGGCTGTCAATAAATTTTATTCCGCTAATCCAATTTCCGTCTAAATTATCGTATTTTCCTTGTACGTCGCTTTGGCGCCCAACAAAATTCCACATCAAATACCTCCAATACATATAACCAAATTGGTATTCGAACATAAAACTAAAATTGTCAACCGTTGTTGGTTTTTCTATGATTAAGTAATCGCTATAGCTTTTCAAGAAAGAAACATAACCGTCATTGTCAATTTGTTTTTGGGCATATGCTTGTCTGAATTCAGTTACTGTTTTTTCGACTTCATTTTTTAACTGCGCAATGGCTTTGTTGTATTCTTCTTCGGTTAATTTACTTGGGTCAATACCATATTTTGCTAAATCATCTTCATACGGATAATCTGGATTAATTTTGAATTCTGGAGGGTTTGAGAAATTCATATAATTCGCTACATGGTCGGTACTCCACATTCTAGGTAAAATAGTTTTTTGATTGTCATCACTATTTTGTTCGGCATTTTTAAAATTATTTGTGATGATATATTTGCCTGTTTTATGGTCTCTTTCGTAGTTTGGAGCTTTGTCTAAATAAGGATTGTCTTTGTCTAAACCAGCAAAGGTTTCGGTATATTGAGAACCGTAAAATAAAGGATTTACGCCATATTGCTCTCTGTTATAATAAGCAAGAACTTCAGCGGCATCCGAAGGTTTGTTTTCATTAATTACTGTATTGGCATTCGCTCTGATAGGTAACATCATCCAAGTGGAGAAACCAATTAAAATAAATAAGATACAAAGGATTATTGTATTGTAGAACACCAAACCTTTATGTTTCGTGTATTTTAAACCAAAGTAAAAGAAAGCAATGAATAGAAGTCCAACAAAAATACTCCCTGAATCAAATGGCATTCCCATTTTGTTTACCATAAAAACTTCGGTTTTACCAAAGAAAGCCATTGTTAATGGTAGTAATAATTTGAATATAAATAGTAAAATGGCAATAACTACAATATTTGCAATGATGAAATTTTTGACAGTGACAACTTTATAATGTTTGAAATAATAAAGAAAACCAATGGCTGGGATTGTTAATAAAGCCATGAAATGTACTCCAAACGAAAGTCCTATAACAAGTGAAATGATCAATAACCATTTATTTCCTCTGGGCGTCTCCATGTCTTGTTCCCAGTGTAAACCTAACCAAAATAATAAGGAAATTAATAAAGATGCCATGGCGTAAACCTCGGCTTCCACGGCATTAAACCAAAAACTATCGGAAAAAGTATAGGCTAAGGTGCCTACAAATGAACTGCCTAAAATAACAATATCATTATTTGTATTTGTTTCGGAAAATCTAGAAATTAGTTTTTTTAATAAAATTGTTGAGGACCAATACATAAATAATATAGTAAAGGCACTTGAGAAAACGGACATCATATTGACCATTAACGCAACATGCTGATCGTCTGAAGCAAACATAGCAAAAAAGGCACCAATCATTTGAAATAAAGGCGCTCCAGGTGGATGCCCTACTTCTAATTTTGCTGCTGTGGCAATGTATTCGCCACAATCCCAAAAACTCATTGTGGGTTCAACTGTGAGTGTATATGTTATTAATGCGATTCCAAATGTAAACCAACCTATAATCGTATTCCATTTATTGAAATTGAATGCTGCCATATTTCAGTGCTAAATTGTAGTTAAATTTTGAGTTACAAAGAAAATGTTTTTTTATGTAACGATACGAGCATTAACAAAAATTTCTAAAAAACAAATGAAGTGAAGCAACAGCTTGGTTTCTAGACTTTTTCTAAATTTTAAAGGGTGTTTGTGATTTTTTATGAAATTTTTTTGAATAAAAAGCACTTAAAAATTTGTACAAATTAAAATTTGTATTAAATTTGCACTCGCTTAGCAAAAGCAATGCTGGTCTATGGTGTAATGGTAACACAACTGTTTTTGGTGCAGTCTTTCAAGGTTCGAGTCCTTGTAGACCAACGTAAAGCCTCTCAATTTTTTGAGAGGCTTTTTTTATTGAAAGATTTTGTTGAAGTTTTGAAGTAAATGCTGGATGATTTTTTTTTTGGTATTTTAAGGTTTGTTTTTAGTACTAAAAATCAAATTTTAAAAGTAATTACTGGTTTAACGGTATGGTTTACTAGGTCCTCACTAATACTTCCGTTAAAAAAATGTGCTAATCCAGTTCTGCCATGTGTACAAAGTCCGATTAAATCGGCATTAATAGTATTTGAAAAATTGAGTATTCCATTTTCGACATTCACATCATTAAAAATGTGTAAGGAGTAGTTTTGAATATCAAAATCAGAAATAAAATCACTCATTATTTTTTCGGAAGCTAGGGTTGTTTTGAAATTATTGGGAGTGCAAATCATTACTAAAAATAGATTTACATCAAAAATTTTAGCAAATTCAATCATTTTTTTGAATGGTTTTTTTATCTCTTTCGAAAAATCAGACGCAAAAACGAAATTTCTAGCATCAAATTTGCCGATATCTTTTTTAATAACTAAAACAGGTATGTCTGAAAGGCGTACTACTTTTTCAGTATTGGAACCAATTAGCATTTCTTCAATTCCTGAAGATCCGTGTGATCCCATGATAATTAAATCAATTTTGTTCTTTTTGCAGAATGACAATATGCCATTCGAAGCTCTTTCGAATTGTACAGTTTCGCTAACTGAAATGCCATTTAAATAGGGATGTTCTTTAATTTTTTGAAAGGTTTCGTTTGCTTTTTTTATAAATAGCATTACTTCTGGAATGCCGCTCCCGCCAGAAATAGCGTCGCTCATTTGGCTTGGAAGTTCCAACATGTGCAGTAAGAATATTTCGCAATTATTTTTTTTGGCAATTTGTGCGGCTACTTTCAAGGCGTCCTCGGCGTGTTCTGAAAAATCGGTTGGTACTAAAATTCGTTTCATAATTAAAAAAGTATTAAATTATGTAAAAAACAGTTATTTTAATGCTATATTAAAGGTAAGAAATATTTTAACAGCAATCGATTATTTCAATTAATAAAAAAAAACACTATATTTGCACCGTTATTTATTAAAATCTAGATAATGAGGGGACTAAATGTCCCCTCTTTTTATAAAAATATGACATTTAAAGAAAAAGTAAATACGTTATTGGCGGAATGCCTTTTAGAAAAGCCATCAATTTTTTTGATAGACCTCATTATTACGGATGCTTTCAAGGTTATTGTGACTTTGGACGGAGATAATGGAGTGGCGCTTCAGGATTGTATCGATGTGAGTCGTTTTATAGATAATAATTTGGATCGTGAGGAACAAGATTATTCTTTAGAAGTAGCTTCGGTAGGAGTTGGGTCGGCATTGAAATTAGTAAGACAATACAAGAAAAATATAGGGCGCACATTGATCGTAAAGACTGGGACAGAAATAATTGAAGCGGAATTAGTGGAAGCTAATGATGATTTTGTAATTTTGTCTTGGAAAGCAAGAGAGCCTAAAAAGATAGGAAAAGGAAAGGAAACAGTTCAAAAAGAACTTAAACTGCCTTACGGAGATATTAAAGAAGCAATTGTTACAGTAACATTTTAATTAAAGAATTCGCATGGAAAATTTAGCATTAATCGATTCATTCTCAGAGTTTAAAGACGATAAACTTATTGATCGTGTAACGCTTATGGCAATTTTGGAAGATGTATTTAGAAATGCATTGAAGAAAAAATACGGTTCAGATGATAATTTCGATATCATTATAAATCCTGATAAAGGAGATATGGAGATATGGCAGAGAAGAGTAATCGTTGCTGATGAAGACTTAGATTTTGATCATCTTGAAATTACTTTGACTGAAGCTAGAAAAATTGAGCCTGATTTCGAAATTGGTGAAGAAGTTTCCGAAGAAGTAAAATTAATTGATTTAGGAAGAAGAGCAATTTTAGCTTTACGTCAGAATTTAATTTCTAAAATTCATGAACATGATAACACGAATCTTTACAAACAATTTAAAGATTTAATAGGTGATATCTATACTGCTGAAGTACACCATGTGCGTCCAAGAGTCGTGATTTTGGTTGATGATGAAGGAAATGAAATTATATTACCAAAAGAAAAACAAATACCTTCTGACTTTTTCCGCAAGGGAGATAATGTTAGAGGAATAATAGAAAGCGTTGAATTAAAAGGAAATAAACCTCAAATTATTATGTCCAGAACTTCTGAGAAGTTTTTGGAAAAATTATTTGAACAAGAAATTCCTGAAGTATTTGACGGTTTAATCATGGTTAAAAAAGTGGTAAGAATACCTGGTGAAAAAGCAAAAGTAGCCGTTGATTCTTATGACGATAGAATTGATCCGGTAGGAGCTTGTGTGGGGATGAAAGGATCTCGTATTCATGGAATTGTTCGTGAATTAGGAAACGAAAATATCGATGTTATTAATTACACAAATAACATTCAACTGTATATAACGAGAGCATTAAGTCCTGCAAAAGTGTCTTCTATTAAGATAAATGAAGATACAAAAAGAGCAGAAGTTTTCTTGAAGCTTGAAGAAGTTTCAAAAGCAATTGGTCGTGGCGGACACAATATTAAATTAGCAGGTTTATTGACTGGTTATGAGCTAGACGTTATTCGTGAAGGCGATGTTGCAGGTGCTACTGCTGATGAGGATGATGTTGAATTAACTGAGTTTTCAGATGAAATCGAAGACTGGGTTATTGAAGAATTTGCAAAAATTGGTTTGGATACAGCAAAAAGTATCTTAAAACAAGAAGTAGAAGATTTAGTAAGAAGAACAGACCTGGAAGAGGAAACTATTCTGGATGTAATGAGAATATTGAAAGAAGAATTTGACAGTTAGTCAATGTGTCTTCAACGATAAACATGCCACTTTACAATTAATTCTTGCTCGGTAGGTATCGAGTTGGGAGTAAAGTGAGGAATAACAAAAAAGGTAATAATAAAAAGGTTTTATGTCTGAAGAGAGAATTATTAGAATAAACAAAGTTTTAAGGGAATTGAATATTTCTTTAGAAAGAGCTGTGGATTATCTAAAAGATAAGGGGATTGCTATTGAAGCAAATCCAAACGCAAAAATTTCTGATGATGTATACAATGTCTTGTGCGGTCAGTTTGCAGGTGACAAAGGGAATAAGGAGGCTTCTAAAGAAGTAGGGGAAGAGAAAAGAAAAGAAAAAGAAGCTTTGCGTTTAGAACGAGAGAAAGAAATCGAAGACAAACGTAAAATAGAGGAAGAGCGTCTTAAGCAGCAAGAGGTTATAAAAGCGAGAGCTGTTATAGCAGGTCCTGTTCAAGTGGGTAAGATTGATCTTAATCCTAAGAAACCTTCAATCGTTCCACCTGTAAAAGCTGTTGAAAAAGCGGAGATTCCCGTGGCTAAAGTGCCTGAGGTAAAAGCTGTTCAAAAAGAAGTTTCAGCAGAAAAACCGTCACCAGAAAAACCTTTGGAAGAAAAAGTTGTTTCAGACAAAAAAGAGGTAAAACCTGTTGTTGGGATAAAAGAGGTTAAAACAGAGACTGTAAAAGAAGTCCCTGCTGAACCAAAAGTGGTTGCGAAAACCGAAGCAGTTAAGGTTGATGAAGCACCTGTTGATGAAACCATCACAACGCAATATCAAAAACTATCGGGAACTACTTTAACGGGTCAAATAATTGATTTATCTCAATTCAACAAACCGAAAAAGAAAAAAGAAGAGCCAAAAATCACTCCGAATAAACCCGGTGCTCCAGGTTCGGCTGCAGCCAATGCAAATAAAAACAAGCGTAAAAGGATTGCTCCTAAACCGGGTGCTCCTAGACCGCCTGCAACACCGGGAGTTCCTGGTGCGCCAAATCCTAATAAGATTACACCTAATGTAGGTGGCGGTGGATTCAATGCTAACAGAAGTGCAAGACCTGGTTTTGTAAAAGGAAACAGACCTGCAATTGTTGCAAAAGTGGAGCCTACTGAAGAAGAAGTTAAAAATCAGATTAGAGAGACTTTAGAAAAATTACAAGGTAAAGGTGGTAAATCTAAAGCGGCTAAATATAGAAGAGATAAAAGAGATACGCACCGTCAGAAATCTGATGATGAGCAAAGAGCTATTGACGAAGGAAGTAAAACTATTAAGGTTACTGAGTTTGTTACTGTAGGTGAAATTGCTATCATGATGGATGTGCCAATTACTAAAGTTATTGGTACGTGTATGTCACTTGGAATCATGGTTACCATGAATCAACGTCTTGATGCAGAAACATTGACTATCGTTGCTGATGAATTTGGTTATGAAGTTGAATTTATCACTGTAGACATCGAAGAAGCAATTCAGGTTGTTGAAGACAGAGAAGAAGATTTAGTTTTCAGAGCGCCAATTGTAACGGTAATGGGGCACGTCGATCACGGTAAAACATCGTTACTGGATTACATTCGTAAAGAAAACGTAATTGCAGGTGAGTCTGGAGGAATAACACAACATATTGGTGCCTACGGAGTAACTTTAGATAACGGACAAAAAATTGCATTCTTAGATACACCGGGTCACGAAGCGTTTACTGCGATGCGTGCGCGTGGTGCTCAAGTTACAGATATTGCTATTATTGTGATTGCTGCTGATGATGACATCATGCCGCAAACTAAAGAAGCAATTAGCCATGCTCAAGCAGCTGGGGTTCCTATCATATTTGCTATCAATAAAATTGATAAGCCAAATGCTAATCCTGAAAAAGTAAAAGAAAGATTAGCAGGTATGAATTTACTTGTAGAAGATTGGGGAGGAAAAATTCAATCACATGATATTTCTGCGAAAGTAGGTACTGGTGTTAAAGAATTATTAGAAAAAGTATTGTTAGAAGCGGAACTTTTAGATTTGAAAGCAAATCCAAATAAAGCGGCTTCTGGAACTGTTGTTGAGGCTTTCCTTGATAAAGGAAAAGGATATGTTTCTACGATATTAGTTCAAAACGGAACTTTGAAAATTGGAGATTATATGTTGGCTGGTAAGCATCATGGTAAAATTAAAGCCATGCATGATGAAAGAGGGAATGTAGTTACTGTTGCGGGTCCTTCGACTCCAGTTTCAGTTCTAGGTCTTGATGGAGCAGCAACTGCGGGTGATAAGTTCAATATTTTTGAAGATGAGAAAGAAGCTAAACAAATTGCTTCAAAACGTTCTCAATTGATGCGTGAGCAATCCGTACGTACACAACGTCATATTACATTAGATGAAATTGGACGTAGAATTGCATTGGGTCAATTTAAAGAATTGAACATTATCCTTAAAGGAGATGTAGATGGTTCTGTTGAAGCATTGTCTGATTCGTTCTCTAAATTATCTACTGAAGAAATTCAAATTAATATTATTCATAAAGGTGTTGGGGCAATTACAGAAACTGACGTAATGTTAGCTTCTGCTTCAGATGCAATTATTATCGGATTTAATGTTCGTCCTGCAGGAAATGCAAGACAATTAGCTGACAAAGAGGAAATCGATATCCGTTACTACTCTATTATTTATGCAGCGATCGATGACTTGAAAGATGCAATGGAAGGAATGTTAGCTCCTGAAATGAAAGAAGAAATTCTTGGTACTGCTGAGATTAGAGAGATATTCAAAATCTCTAAAGTTGGTTCAATTGCAGGTTGTATGGTAATGGATGGTAAAATTGCCAGAAGTGCTAAAATGAGAATCATTAGAGAAGGTGTTGTTGTGTTTACAGGAGAATTGTTAGCGTTGAAACGTTTCAAAGATGATGTAAAAGAAGTAGCTAAAGGATACGATTGTGGTATTCAAGTAAAAGGTTATAATGACATTGAAGAAAGAGATGTTATTGAATCGTACCATGAGGTAGCAGTTAAAAAGAAATTGAAATAAAATTTCAATATATTAAAAATTAAAATCCCGATTCGTCGGGATTTTTTTTTACCTTAGGGTTAATGTTTTGATATAAATAGAGTTATGCTATTGTGGAAGTGACAGTTGAAAATATTTATAAACGTAATAAAAATCAAATGAATTATGAATAAGACATTAGTATTATTAAGTATGTTTTTTTTTAAAGCAATTGTAAGTGCGCAATTTCAACCTGTAGCAACTCCAGTTGCAGAAAAAAAAGTACATTGGCGTACAATTCACGATGACAAAGTATTGGACAATTATTATTGGATGTATGATTATTTTGGAAAAGGGCCTGATAGTACTAAAGTGGTTGATTATTTGAAAGCGGAAAATGCATATTTAGAAATTTCAATGATCGGTACGAAAAAGATGCAAGTCGATTTGTTCCAGGAAATGAAAGCCAGAATAAAAGAAAAAGATGAAAGTTTACCAGTCTTTAAAAATGGGTATTACTATTATTCAAGAACGGAAGAAGGAAAGCAATATTACAAATACTGTCGTAAAAAAGGAAGCTTGGATGCTGTAGAAGAAGTGTTGCTGGATATTGATAAAATGGCCGAAGGACATCCTTATTATGCTGCTTCAGGATTTGCTGTAAGCGAAAATAATAAACTATTGGCTTTTGGGGTGGATGAAGTAAGCAGAAGACAATATACTATCTATATAAAAAATCTTGAAACAGGTAAAATCCTGAAAGACATTGTTGTAAATACAGAAGGTGATCCTTGTTGGGCTAATGATAACAAAACATTTTTTTATACGTTCAAAAACCCTATAACACTTTTGTCTGAAAAGATAAAGCGCCATGTGTTGGGTTCTGTAAAAGATGTTATTGTATACGACGAAAAAGATAAGAGTAACTATATAGGTGTTGGGAAAAGCAAAAACAGTAAATACATTTTCATTGTATCCCGTTCAACCATGTCTTCAGAATTTAGAATGATTGATGCTTTAAAACCAAATGATGTATTTAAAGTATTTCAGCAACGTATGAAAGATGTTTTATATGATATTGTCCCATTGGTAGATAAGTTTTTAATTCGGACTAATAAAGATAGGGCTTTGAATTTTAAATTAATGGAATGTTCATTAAATAATACCAATGCGGACAATTGGAAAGAAGTTATACCACATCGAAAAGAGGTATTGCTGCAGGACATAGAAGAATTTAAAGATTTTATCGTTATTAATGAACGAAAAGGTGGATTGGTAACCATGTGTGTTAAGAATTTAATAGATAATTCGGAACATTACCTTAATTTTGGAGAAGCAACTTACACAGCTTATTTCGGTGCAAATCAAGAATACAACAGCACAACTTTACGTTACGGTTACACTTCCTTAACTATCCCCAATTCCACTTATGATTATAACCTATTGACCCGTGACAAAAAGCTGATGAAACAACAGGAAGTCATTGGGGATTATAAAGCTTCCGAATATGTTTCGGAACGTTTGTATGCCACTGCAATTGATGGAACAAAGATTCCAATCTCATTAGTGTATAAAAAAGGTTTTAAGAAAGACGGTAAAGCGCCATTGCTGCTTTATTCTTATGGTAGTTATGGGAGTAGCTCGGATGCGGGTTTCAGCAGTACGCGTTTAAGTTTGTTAGACAGAGGTTTTGTTTTTGCGATTGCGCACATACGTGGTGGTCAAGAAATGGGGAGGCAATGGTATGAAGACGGTAAAATGATGAAAAAGAAAAATACCTTCACGGATTTTATTGATTGTGGTCAATTCTTAATCAATGAAAACTATACTAGCAAAGATCATTTGTATGCTAATGGAGGAAGTGCTGGGGGATTACTAATGGGTGCAGTTGCAAATATGGCTCCGGAAATGTGGCATGGAATTATTGCGGCTGTACCGTTTGTAGATGTTGTTAACACGATGTTGGACGAAAGTATTCCGTTGACCACAAATGAATTTGACGAATGGGGAAATCCGAAAAATAAAGAAGCCTATTTTTATATGAAGAGTTATAGTCCATATGAAAATATCGAAGCGAAAAGGTATCCAAATATGTTAGTAACCACAGGATTACATGACAGTCAAGTGCAATATTTTGAACCTGCAAAATGGGTTGCTAAACTAAGAGCCACAAAAACGGATAATAATGTTTTGTTACTTAAAACGAATATGGAATTTGGCCACGGCGGTGCGAGTGGACGTTTTGATTATTTAAAAGATGTATCTCTAGCCTATTCGTTCTTATTCACCTTAGAAGGAATCATTAAGTAGTTTGGGTATCCGCTCTTCTAAGTGCTAGTCAGGAATGCTGTAAATGTCTCTGATTTTGTACCCGTAATGATGGTTAAAAAACAAAAAAGCAACTTTATTCGACTTGCTTTTTTTAGTTGTTTTTTATTGGTGATTTCTTTTGAATGTTGCAATTTAAAATAAAGATAAATTTTATTTGTTAGGTTTTATCAAATGCACGTTATTGTATTTTTTTCTAATCTCAATTAGATTTCTTTCTGCTTCAATCCGTGTTTTAAAATTCCCAATCCAAACCTTATAGTTAGGGGTGTTGAATACGATTGTTCCGTCGATGTCGCTAAATTCTTGTTTGAATTCGATCAATGTTTTCTTTGCCTTTTCACTTTCGCCACTAAAAATTTGAATTTTATACCGGTCATTTACAGCATTTGAAACGTTTGTTTTTCTTTTTTCATTTAGTAATTGTTCGAATTTAGGGTCTTGACTTACTGAGATATTTGCATCTTGGGCATTTATATAGCTTGTGGTGAGGCATAAAGTAACTGCGTAAAAAAAGGCTTTTCTATTTGTTAAAATTCTCATAATGTGATAGTTTTTGTGCAAAAGTACTATTTATAGATTGAAACGAAATAATAAATATTATTTAGAATTAATATAAATTGAATTTAAGACTATTTTAAGGTTTTGAGAATAGTTCTTAAGTCGTATTTTTGTCCAAGTTTTAAAATAATGTATTCGTTTTTTCTCAAAATGTTTATAGAAAAAACCGTACCAATTTTAGTGGATAATCATTATACTATATGAAAAAGGTGGGTAACCATAATTCGATGTCAAGAAAATTATATTTAGGCTTAGCTTTAACGCTAATTTTCTCTCTAACTTCATTTGCTCAAGACGCTGCACCTGCAGCAGTCGATGCGTCTGCAGCTCCTGCTGCGGCAACAGGTGGAGATGCTGTAAAAGGTAAAGAACTTTTTAATGCAAATTGTGCTGCATGTCATAAATTAGATGCGAAATCTACGGGTCCAGCTCTTAGAGGTGTGTCTGGTAAGTATGAAATGTCGTGGATTTACAAATGGGTTAGTAATAGCTCTGATTTGATTAAATCTGGTGATGCTCAAGCTGTAAAAGTTTTTGATGAAAACAATAAAGCAGTAATGACTGCTTTTCCTCAATTGTCAACTGGGGATATTGATAATATTATTGCGTATACCTCAGAGCCAAAAGCGGAAGCTCCGGTAGTGGCAGGTGCTGTTGCGGCAGCTGGTACTGCAGGTACTGAAAGCGGTGGTATTTCAAATAATGTTATTCTAGGTGCTCTGGCGCTTGTTATGGCAATGCTTGTAGTAATGTTGTTTTTAGTAAACAATGTTTTGCGAAAAGTTGCTAAATCAAATGGAATAGAAGTTGCGCCAAAAGAAGCAACATTGCCAATTTGGAAAGCATTTGCAAGAAATCAATTTTTAGTCTTAGTTACTTCAATTTTTCTATTGTTGTCAGGTGCTTATTTTGTGTATGGTTTTTTAATGCAGGTTGGTGTTGATCAAGATTATGCGCCAATTCAGCCAATTCATTATTCACACAAGATACATGCTGGGGATAATGAAATAAATTGTAAATATTGTCACTCTGCTGCGCGTGTAAGTAAAAATGCAGGTATTCCTTCGTTGAATGTTTGTATGAACTGTCATAAAAATATTTCAGAAGTTGCTGAAACTACTGCTACTCCTGAATACAGCAAAGCATTTTATGATGAGCAAATCCAAAAATTATATACAGCAGTGGGTTGGGATAAAACAACTCAATCTTATACTGGAAAAACGCAGCCTGTAAAATGGGTTCGAATTCATAACTTGCCTGATTTTGTTTATTTTAATCACTCACAACACGTTACGGTTGCAGGAATTGAATGTCAGACTTGTCATGGTCCAGTTCAGGAATATGAAATTCAAAAACAGTTCGCTCCGCTTACAATGGGTTGGTGTGTTGATTGCCACAGAAAAACAGATGTTAAGATGGAAGGCAATGAATATTATGCTAAAATCCATGAACAGCTTTCTAAAAAATATGGTGTAGACAAATTGACTGCTGCGCAAATGGGAGGTTTAGAATGTGGTAAATGTCACTATTAATCAAATTATTAAGATTTTAATATTTATATATGTCATCAAACAAAAAATACTGGAAAAGTGTTGAAGAACTAGACGGAAATAGTTCTATTGTTGAGGCGCTTAAAAACAACGAATTTGTTGAAGAAATTCCTACAGATGAATTTTTAGGAAATAATGATGCATTGTCATCTTCTTCTACAACACGTCGTGATTTTTTAAAGTACGTTGGATTTAGTACTGCGGCAGCTACGCTTGCGGCTTGCGAAGGACCTGTGCACAAGTCAATACCTTATGTGTTACAACCAGAGCAAATTATTCCTGGAGTAGCAGATTATTACGCAACTTCTGTTTTTGACGGTTATGATTTTGCAAACCTTTTAGTTAAAACACGTGAAGGTCGTCCTATTAAAATAGATAATAATACTATTACTGGAGCAAAATTTACTGCCAATGCAAGAATTCATGCGTCTATCTTATCATTATATGATAACATGCGTTTGAAAGAACCAAAAATCGAGGGTAAAGATGCAACTTGGTCTGTTGTTGATTCAAAAATTAAGTCAAGTATTGATGATGCCAAAGCAAAAGGCGGTCAAATTGTCTTATTAACAAATACATTAGCAAGTCCTTCAACTGAAAAATTGATTGCTGATTTTATTGCTAAAAATCCAAACTCAAAACACGTAGTTTATGATGCTGTTTCTTCGTCAGAAGCACTTGATGCATTTGAAACAGTTTACGGTGAAAGAGCTTTGGTGGATTATGATTTTTCAAAAGCTTCTCTTATAGTTTCTGTTGGTGCAGATTTTCTAGGAGATTGGCAAGGTGGGGGTTATGATTCTGGTTATGCTCAAGGTAGAATTCCGAAAAACGGAAAAATGTCTCGTCATTTTCAACTAGAAGCTAATATGACTTTGTCTGGTGCTGCTGCTGATAAACGTTTACCGATGTCTACGGCTAATCAAAAACAAGCTTTAGTCCATATATATAATATTGTAACTGGTTCTTCTGTTGCTGTAAGTTTAGAAGATAAATTTAAAGCAGAAGTTACAAAAGCGGCTCAACAATTAAAAGCAGCCGGTTCAAAAGGGGTATTGGTGTCAGGTATTCAAGATAAAAATGCTCAATTGTTAGTTTTGGCTATCAACCAAGTGTTGGCAAGTGAGGCTTTCAGTACTTCTGGAGTAAGACAAATAAGAAAAGGATCTAATGAAAAAGTGGCTCAATTAATTAATGATATGAAAGCGGGAAGTGTTCATACTTTAATTATGAGTGGAGTTAATCCAGTTTACACTTTAGCGGATAGTATTTCTTTTGTTGAAGGACTTAAAAAAGTAAAAACCTCTGTGTCATTTTCTCTAAAAGAAGATGAAACTGCTTTGGTAAGTACCATAGCGGCTGCAGTTCCTCATTATTTAGAATCATGGAATGATGTAAGTATTACAAAAGGTACTTACGGCATAACACAGCCTACAATTCGTCCTCTTTTCAAGACTAAACAATTTCAAGATGTTTTATTGTCTTTAAATGGTGTTTCAGGGACATTCTATGATTATATTAAAGCTAATGCTTCAACATTAATCTCGGGTTCTTCATGGAATAAAGTATTGCATGATGGTGTTTTTGTTGGTATTATACCAACGGTATCTGCAGGTTCTGCTGATTATAGTGCTGCTGCAAATGCTTTAGCGAAATCAAAAGCAACTGAAGGATTAGAACTTGTGTTGTATACTAAAACAGGTATGGGAGATGGACAGCAAGCTAATAACCCTTGGTTGCAAGAGTTTCCAGACCCAATTACAAGAGTTTCTTGGGATAATTATGTTACCGTTTCGAATGCTGATGCTAAGAAATACGAATTGTCTAATGAAATTGTTGCTAACGGAGGTTTAAACGGAAGTTATGCTACTATAACTACTGCTGATGGAATTAAATTAGAAAATGTTCCGGTAATTGTTCAGCCAGGACAAGCTGTTGGGACAGTTGGTCTAGCTTTAGGATATGGTCGTAAAGCGGCTTTGAAAGAAGAAATGATGGTAGGTTTAAATGCCTATTCTTTATATAAAGGTTTCAATAATGTACAGTCTGTTGCATTGGTGAAAGCTGGAGGAGAACATGAGTTTGCTTGTGTTCAAGGTCAGAAAACATTGATGGGAAGAGGGGATATTATTAAAGAAACTTCTTTGGAGATATTCAATACAAAAGATGCTAAAGAGTGGAACGAACAACCAATGGTGTCTTTAGATCACAAAGAAGTAGAAGCAACTAAAGTTGATTTATGGGATTCTTTTGACCGTTCTATCGGACATCATTTTAATCTTTCTATCGATTTAAATGCTTGTACCGGTTGTGGTGCTTGTGTAATTGCTTGTCATGCAGAAAATAACGTTCCAGTTGTTGGGAAATCAGAAGTTAGAAGAAGTCGCGACATGCACTGGTTGCGTATCGATAGATATTATTCTTCTGAAAGTACATTTGAAGGCGATAATAAAAGAAAAGAAAATATAGCTGGTTTATCAAGTTCATTATCTACATTTAATGAAATGGAAAAAGCGGGTGATAACCCACAAGTTTCTTTTCAACCTGTAATGTGTCAACATTGTAATCATGCACCTTGTGAAACGGTTTGCCCAGTTGCTGCAACTTCACATGGTCGTCAAGGTCAAAATCATATGGCGTATAACAGATGTGTTGGTACACGTTACTGTGCTAACAACTGTCCATACAAAGTGCGTCGTTTTAACTGGTTCTTGTACAACAAAAACAGTGAATTCGATTATCACATGAATGACGATTTAGGGCGTATGGTATTAAATCCAGATGTTAATGTTCGTTCTCGTGGAGTTATGGAAAAATGTTCTATGTGTATTCAAATGACACAGTCAACAATTTTAAAAGCAAAAAGAGAAGGAAGAGCAATCGTAGATGGTGAATTCCAAACTGCATGTTCAAATGCTTGTTCTACAGGAGCAATGATTTTTGGAGATGTAAATGATAAAGAAGCGGAAGTAGCTAAATTAGCTGCTGATGATAGAATGTATCATTTATTGGAGCATGTTGGAACAAAACCAAATGTGATTTATCACGTTAAAGTTAGAAATACCTAGTACAAAAAATAATTAATTAAGAATCAATATAAAGGATTATGTCGTCTCACTACGAAGCAACCATTAGAAAACCTTTAGTTATAGGTGATAAATCTTATCACGATGTAACTGTAGATGTAGCTGCACCTGTTGAGGGTAAAGCAAACAAACATTGGTGGATTGTATTTTCAATCGCATTAATAGCCTTCCTTTGGGGATTAGGCTGTATAATTTACACCGTATCTACAGGTATTGGAACATGGGGATTAAATAAAACAGTTGGTTGGGCTTGGGATATCACGAACTTTGTTTGGTGGGTTGGTATTGGTCACGCAGGGACCTTAATTTCTGCTGTATTATTACTTTTCCGTCAACGATGGAGAATGGCTATTAACCGTTCTGCAGAAGCAATGACAATTTTCTCAGTTATTCAAGCAGGTTTATTTCCAATCATTCACATGGGTCGTCCATGGTTAGCATATTGGGTTTTACCAATTCCGAATCAATTCGGTTCTCTTTGGGTAAATTTTAACTCGCCATTACTTTGGGATGTATTTGCAATTTCAACATATCTTTCTGTTTCATTAGTTTTCTGGTGGACTGGTTTGTTGCCTGATTTTGCGATGTTACGTGATAGAGCAATAACTCCTTTTAATAAAAGAGTTTACTCAATATTAAGCTTTGGATGGAGCGGTAGAGCTAAAGACTGGCAACGTTTTGAAGAAGTTTCTTTGGTTCTTGCAGGTTTGGCTACTCCACTTGTACTTTCTGTACACACTATTGTATCGATGGACTTTGCTACTTCAGTTATCCCTGGATGGCACACTACAATCTTCCCTCCATACTTTGTTGCTGGAGCGGTTTTCTCAGGATTTGCAATGGTAAATACTTTGCTTATCATTATGAGAAAAGTATCTAATTTAGAAGGTTATATTACAATTCAACACATAGAATTAATGAATATTGTAATTATGATTACAGGTTCTATAGTAGGTGTTGCCTATATTACTGAGCTTTTCATTGCTTGGTACTCTGGTGTAGAATACGAACAATATGCTTTCTTAAACAGAGCTACGGGACCTTACTGGTGGGCATATTGGTCAATGATGACTTGTAACGTATTTTCACCACAATTCATGTGGTTCAAAAAATTGAGAACAAGTATTATGTTTTCTTTTATAATTTCAATTGTAGTAAATATTGGAATGTGGTTTGAAAGATTTGTAATTATTGTAACTTCTTTACATAGGGATTACTTACCATCTTCTTGGACAATGTTCTCACCGACATTCGTTGATATTGGTATTTTTATTGGAACAATAGGTTTCTTCTTTGTGTTGTTTTTATTATATTCTAGAACATTCCCGGTAATTGCTCAAGCGGAAGTAAAAACAATATTAAAAGGGACTGGAGATAATTATAAAAGAGAAAGAGAAGCAAATAAAGATTTACATCATGAGTAATAAAGTAATATACGCCATATACAATGACGATGATATATTGATGGATGCCGTTAAAAAAACGCGTGCAGCACATCATCATATTGAAGAAGTTTTTACTCCTTTTCCGGTACACGGTTTGGATAAAGCGATGGGGCTTGCTCCTACAAGGTTAGCTATCTGTGCTTTTATTTATGGATTGATTGGTTTGTCTTTTGGAACTTGGATGATGAACTATATAATGATTCAGGATTGGCCACAGGATATTGGTGGAAAACCAAGTTTTAGTTACATAGAAAATATGCCGGCATTCGTGCCAATTATGTTTGAAGAGACTGTTTTTTTTGCGGCGCATTTAATGGTTATTACTTTTTATATGAGAAGTAAATTATGGCCATTTAAGCAGGCTGAGAATCCAGATGTGAGAACAACAGATGATCATTTTTTGATGGAAGTTGCTATAAATGATAATGAAGAAGAGTTAGTTTCATTTTTCAAAAACACAGGAGCAGTAGAAGTTAAAGTAATAGAAAAGCAGTAATCATAGCTATGAAAAGGATATATAAAATAACACTTTTATTTGGTTTAACTATTTTAGTTGCGTCTTGTCATAATAATGCAGCGCCAAACTATCAGTATTTTCCAAATATGTATGAGTCAGTTGGGTATGAAACTTATGCTGAATCGGATGCATTTAACAATGGTAAAGAAGGTCAACTTCCTGTATCAGGAACTATAAACAGAGGATTCGATGTTTATGATTATGAAAATTCTACTGCTGGTTACGAATTGGCAAAAGCTAATCTTAAGTCACCATTAGATTCATTGAGTACTAATTCTGAAGAGGGGAAAGCACTTTTTGAAATTTATTGTGTAAGTTGTCACGGTGCAACTGGAAACGGTAAAGGTAAATTAGTTGAAAGAGAAAAATTTCTTGGAGTACCAAGCTATGCTGACAGACCAATTACTGAAGGAAGTGTCTTTCACGTAATAACGTATGGTTTAAATGCAATGGGTTCACACGCTAATCAATTGAGTGCCCATGAACGATGGTTAGTTACTGACTATGTTCTAAAACTAAAAAGCGAATTATAATTGTTGAACAAACTGATCGTAATAGATATGTATACATTTTCAAGTAAATTAAAAACTTTTTCTTTCATCTTAATGGCTGTTGGTCTTTTAGGAATTGGATATGGTTTTTTAACTGCACCAAAAGATATTCAAGAAGTTGAGAATCTGCTTGCTGCTGATAGTCATGGTGGTCATGGTGAAGTTCAGCATGAAGTTTCAAATTCTTCTCACAAAGAAAATGAAGTGGCAGCGGAACACAAAGAAGCAACAGATGCTAAAGAAGCTACTGAACACAAAGAACATTTAACACATGTTTTGCATCAACTGCAAAATAAGCCATGGGCCGCATTATATGTTGCTTGTATTTTCTTCTTGCTTATTTCAATGGGTGTATTAGCTTTTTATGCTATACAACAAGTAGCACAAGCTGGATGGTCTCCGGTTCTGTTTAGAGTAATGCAAGGTATAACTGCATATTTACCGATAGGATCAGTTTTATTTTTTATTTTCTTGGTGTTATGTGGTTTGCATTTTAATCATTTATTTATTTGGTTAGATCCTGAAGTGGTAGCTCACGATAAAATAATCCAAACGAAAGCTGGGTATTTAAATTTTCCTTTTTGGATTGTTAGAGCGGCTATATTTTTATTTGGATGGAATTTATACCGTTATTATTCTAGAAAAAATTGTTTAGCGCAGGATGAAGCTACAGATGATAATTTGTACAAAAAGAATTTTAAAATATCTGCAGGATTTTTAGTTTTCTTCATCGTGTCAGAATCGATTATGTCATGGGATTGGATTATGTCTATTGATCCTCATTGGTTCAGTACATTATTTGGTTGGTATGTTTTTGCCAGTTTTTTTGTAAGCGGTATCACTATGATTACTATGGTAACGTTGTATTTAAAATCAAGAGGATATTTAGAACATGTTAATACAAGTCATATTCATGATTTAGCCAAATTTATGTTTGGAATAAGTGTTTTTTGGACTTACTTATGGTTTTCACAATTCATGTTGATATGGTATGCGAATATTCCAGAAGAGGTTACTTATTTTATAACAAGAATACAATTGTATAATCTTCCTTTCTTTGGTGCTGTTGTGATGAACTTCTTGTTTCCAATTTTGATTTTGATAAATACAGATTTCAAAAGAATTACATGGGTACTAGTAATGGCAGGTATTGTAATATTGCTAGGACATTATATTGATTTCTTTAATATGATAATGCCAGGAACAGTTGGAGATAGATGGTTTATCGGAATTTCAGAAATTGCATCGGTTCTTTTCTTTCTAGGATTATTTATTTATGTTGTTTTTACAGCATTGACTAAAGCTCCTTTGTTGCCAAAAAGAAATCCATTTATAGAAGAAAGTAAACATTTTCATTATTAATATTTAAAGAAAAAAACAGATGACAAGTTTGTTGGTAATTATAGTTTTAGTTTTATTAGCTGTTGCTTTGTGGCAATTGACGAAAATATTCGACCTCACGCAAGTAGGTTCAAATTCGGACAGTTCTCAAGTAGCTACTGATAATGATAATAATGTACAAGGTTATTTAATGTTTGGTTTCTTGGCATTCATTTATATTTTTACAATCTATGGATTGTTTAAATGGAGTCCGCTAGTTCTTCATACGCCTGCTTCTGAGCATGGTGCGCTTGTGGATAATCTTATGAATATTACTTGGGTTTTAATTTTTATTGTTCAAGCAATCACTCAAGTTCTTTTGCATTATTTTGCTTTTAAATATAGAGGTAAAAAAGATCAAAAAGCATTGTATTTTGCAGACAATAATAAATTGGAAGCAATCTGGAGTGTTATTCCAGCTGTTGTTCTTGCAGGTTTAATCCTTTATGGTTTGTATGCTTGGACAAACATTATGTTTGTTGATGAAGAAGAAGACACTGTTGTTATAGAATTGTATGCGCAACAATTTAACTGGAAAGCTAGATATTCAGGAAATGATAATGTATTAGGTAAAGCTAATGTTAGGTTTATTGAAGGTGCTAACTCGGTTGGAGTTGATTTGTCTGATCCTTATTCACAAGATGATATTGTTGTAACGGAGTTGCATATACCTAAAGGGAAAAAAGTGCATTTTAAAATGCGTTCTCAAGATGTTTTGCATTCTGCATATATGCCTCATTTTAGAGCTCAGATGAACTGTGTTCCTGGAATGGTTACTGAATTTGCTTTTACGCCAATTTACACTACAGATGAATATAGAGAATTACCTTTCATGGTAGAAAAAGTAGCTAAAATAAACATTCTAAGAGCTAAAAAAAGTGCTGAATTGCTAGCCAAAGGAGAAACTGCACTTGATCCTTATACTTTTGACTATTTGTTGTTATGTAATAAAATTTGTGGTGCATCTCATTATAATATGCAAATGAAAATTATTGTAGATACTCCAGAGGATTATAAGAAATGGTTAAGTGATAAAGCAACTTTAGTACAAGAAGTAAAAACTGCCAATACACCAGCTCCCGTTGAAGGAGGAACAGGTAAAGATTCTACAAATACCAAAGACACCGCAGCTGTTGCTAAAATAGCTATGAAATAATTATTAAGAAAATTTAAAGTATACATATATGTCAGCAGAAGGTCACGATCACGGACAAGATCACGAACACGAACACCACCATAAAGACACTTTCATTACTAAATATATTTTTAGTATTGATCACAAAATGATTGCTAAACAATACCTTTTAACAGGTATTATTATGGGAGTTATTGGTGTTGGTATGTCTATGCTTTTTAGAATGCAATTGGCATGGCCAGAAGAATCATTCAAAATATTTAATATATTACTTGGTGATAAATTTGCTCCAAATGGGGTTATGGCTAACGATATTTATTTGGCATTAGTTACAATTCATGGAACGATAATGGTATTCTTCGTTCTTACCGCTGGATTGAGCGGAACTTTTAGTAATTTATTGATTCCTCTTCAGATTGGTGCAAGAGATATGGCATCTGGTTTTATGAATATGATTTCTTATTGGTTATTCTTTTTGTCAAGTGTAATCATGGTTTGTTCATTATTCGTAGAAGCTGGACCAGCATCAGCCGGTTGGACTATTTATCCGCCTTTGAGTGCACTTCCACAAGCAATTCCTGGTTCAGGGATGGGTATGACATTATGGTTAGTTTCTATGGCTATATTTATTGCATCTTCATTAATGGGATCTTTAAACTATGTAGTTACAGTAATCAATCTTAGAACTAAAGGAATGTCTATGACAAGATTGCCTCTTACTATTTGGGCTTTCTTCGTGACTGCAATTATTGGTATTGTTTCTTTTCCAGTTTTGTTATCAGCTGCGTTATTACTGATTTTTGACAGAAGTTTTGGAACATCATTCTTCTTATCTGACATTTATATTGCTGGTGAAGTATTGCATTATCAAGGTGGTTCTCCAGTTTTGTTTGAACACTTATTTTGGTTTTTAGGACATCCTGAAGTTTATATTGTATTGTTGCCTGCTTTAGGTATTACATCTGAAGTTATTGCTACTAATTCTCGTAAACCTATTTTTGGTTACAGAGCGATGATTATGTCAATTTTGGCAATCGCATTCTTATCAACAATTGTTTGGGGACATCACATGTTTATATCAGGGATGAATCCATTCTTAGGGTCTGTATTTACATTTACAACTTTATTAATTGCGATTCCTTCTGCTGTAAAAGCCTTTAATTATATTACAACACTTTGGAAAGGAAATTTACAATTGAACCCAGCGATGTTGTTTTCAATTGGTTTAGTTTCTACTTTTATAACAGGTGGTTTAACAGGTATTATTCTTGGAGATAGTACTTTGGATATCAATGTTCACGACACGTATTTTGTTGTGGCTCACTTTCACTTAGTAATGGGTATTTCTGCTCTTTATGGTATGTTTGCCGGTATTTATCACTGGTTTCCAAAAATGTATGGAAGAATGCTTAATAAAAATCTAGGTTATGTTCACTTTTGGGTAACTGCAGTTTGTGCTTATGGTGTGTTTTTTCCAATGCACTTTATAGGATTAGCTGGTTTGCCAAGACGTTATTATACGAACACAAACTTTCCATTATTTGATGATTTGCAAAATGTAAATGTTCTTATAACTACATTCGCGTTGATTGGTGGAGCTTTTCAATTGGTGTTTTTATACAACTTTTTCAGTAGTATTTTCTACGGTAAAAGAGCGGTTCAAAATCCTTGGAAATCTAATACACTTGAATGGACTGCGCCTGTAGAGCACATGCACGGTAACTGGCCAGGAGAAATCCCTGAAGTTCATCGTTGGCCTTATGATTACAGTAATCCAGCACACGATGTTGATTTTGTACCTCAAAATGTCCCAATGAAGGAAGGTGAAGAAGTTTTACACCACTAATCTTAATATATTAATCAGCCTCTGCGAAAGTAGAGGCTTTTTTATTTTGAACTGATAGGATAATTATTTTAATGGACAATTTTAATAAAGTCTTCAGACGGAATTCTGCCAAACTAAATACTTTCTTTATCTTTGTTAAATGAATGAAAATCTAGATCCAACAACAAACGGTTATAATGCAGAAGAACTTGATCTTGAAAAAAGATTAAGGCCACTTTCATTTGATGATTTCGCCGGTCAAGACCAAATACTGGAAAATTTAAAGGTTTTTGTACAGGCTGCAAATCAAAGAAACGAAGCACTTGATCACACCCTTTTTCATGGCCCTCCAGGTTTGGGGAAAACCACTTTGGCCAATATTCTTGCTAATGAGCTACAAGTAGGCATAAAAATTACTTCAGGACCCGTTTTAGACAAGCCTGGTGATTTAGCAGGTTTATTAACTAATCTTGAAGAACGGGACGTGTTGTTTATTGATGAAATTCATCGTTTAAGTCCCATAGTTGAAGAATATTTGTATTCGGCAATGGAAGACTTCAAAATTGATATAATGATTGAATCTGGCCCAAATGCTCGCACGGTTCAAATCAACTTAAACCCTTTTACATTAATTGGCGCTACGACGCGTTCTGGACTGTTAACTGCTCCTATGAGAGCCCGCTTTGGAATATCATCACGACTACAATATTATACTACGGAGCTATTAACCACAATCGTTGAAAGAAGTGCTGCCATATTCAAAATGCCTATTACTATGGAGGCAGCGATTGAAATTGCCGGTAGAAGCAGAGGTACACCACGTATTGCCAATGCATTATTGCGTCGTGTTCGTGATTTTGCGCAAATAAAAGGAAATGGTAAAATTGACATAGAAATTGCCCGTTATGCACTAAAAGCACTTAATGTAGATGCTCATGGATTAGATGAAATGGACAATAAAATACTAACTACAATTATTGAAAAGTTCAAAGGGGGACCAGTAGGTCTATCAACTTTGGCGACAGCCGTATCCGAAAGTAGCGAAACAATTGAAGAAGTATATGAGCCATTTCTTATTCAAGAGGGGTTTATCATGAGAACGCCTAGAGGAAGAGAAGTTACGGACAAAGCTTATAAACATTTAGGAAAATTAAATACAAATATTCAAGGTGGATTGTTTTAATTTTAGGAGCTATTTACTTCGTCAGTTCGCTACGCTTGTGTCCTGCTATTCGCTATATCTATCTCGCAAAAAAAAAACGAGATAGGATGCCGCTTCAAACGAAGTTCACTGAACTCCTATAAAAATAGAAGCTAAGTGAAGTAATCAGGGCTAGTTTGAATAAACCATTAATTTAACTTTTGTATCATAATTCAAAAATCTAAATACACTCAGTTCATTAAATCAGAAGCTAAACGCCTCGGATTTTTGTCTTGTGGTATTTCTAAAGCTGAATTTTTAGAGAATGAAGCGCCACGGTTAGAAAATTGGCTTAATAAAAATAGAAATGGTGAAATGTCGTACATGGAAAATCATTTCGACAAACGTTTAAATCCAACTTTACTGGTCGATGATGCTAAAAGTGTTGTTTCGCTTTTGCTAAATTATTATCCTGAAGAACTACAAAATCAGGATTCTTATAAAATTTCAAAATATGCTTACGGGCAGGATTATCATTTTGTAATTAAAGAAAAGCTTAAAGAGTTTTTATTTTCTATTCAATCAAGTATTGGTGAAGTTTCAGGACGAGCATTTGTTGATTCGGCTCCTGTACTTGATAAAGCTTGGGCTGCAAAAAGTGGTTTAGGCTGGATTGGTAAAAACAGTAATTTGTTGACTCAAAAAGTAGGTTCTTTTTATTTTATTGCGGAGCTTATTATCGACTTAGATTTAGAATATGATAATTCTACAACAGATCATTGCGGAACTTGTACCGCTTGTATCGACGCTTGTCCAACCGAAGCGATTGTAGGGCCGTATATTGTAGACGGCAGTAAATGTATTTCTTATTTTACAATAGAACTAAAAGAGAATATTCCTCAAGAAATGAAAGGTAAGTTTGATGATTGGGCTTTTGGGTGTGATGTATGTCAGGATGTTTGCCCATGGAATAAGTTTTCAAAAGCACACAATGAACCGTTGTTTAATCCAAATCCAGAATTGCTTTTCATGTCCAAAAAAGATTGGAATGATATTACTGAAGAAACATTTAAAGTTGTGTTTAAAAATTCGCCTCTTAAAAGAGCAAAATTTCAAGGAATTAAACGAAATTTTGATTTTTTAAAATAATTTTTTGTATTTTAATTGGTTGATTTTAAGGTAAATGAACTTGATTAGATTTTTGAGAAGATTCTCTTATGATAACATTGGTTTCTAATTCAATAGTTCTCGGTGTAAAAGGAATTCCTTCTTTATGGCAATTCATTTCTTCCAATAATAAATTAAAAGACTCGATTCCCATTTCATGAGTTGGCTGATCTATTGTGCTCAATTTGGGTGTCAATACTTGTGACATAAACCAATTACTGAAACCAATTACAGCAACTTGCTGAGGAACTTTAATTTTGTTGTCATTAAAATGCGATAGTACACCTACTGCAACCAAATCTGTAACTGCAAATATTCCATCAACATCAGGATGATCTTTTATTATCTGTTTTGCAAAATCTAATCCTTCCTGAAAAGTCACTGTTTCACATGTATAAACTAATTTTGTATCAAAAAGAATATTGTTTTTTTCTAAAGCTTTTTTATATCCTATATAGCGGTCAATTGAATTTTGAGGATTTAAAGGGCCTCGAATGTGAACAATCTTTTTACAACCATTGTCAATTAAATGTTGAACAGCATTAAATGCTGCTTTTTGGTCATCTATGATTACTTTTGAACAGTTGATTAATTTGTTAATTTTATCAAACATGACAAAAGGGATGTTCCTGTTGACAATTTCTTTTAAATGATCGTCATTATTTGACTCATTAGAAAGTGAAATAATAATTCCATCAACTCTTTTTTTGATCAAAAGTTCTACCTGTTTTTTCTCTAAAGCTACTGATTCATTTGATTGTAAAATAATAACCAAATAACCATTTTTTTCGGCTTCATCAATAATAGCATTTACCACGTTCGAAAAAAAATGATGTACAACCTCAGGGATAATTAAACCAATAGTTTTTGATTCTTTTGTTCTTAAATTAACTGCAAAACTATTAGGAGTATAATGTAGATTTTGAGCAAGTTCAATTACTGCTTGTTTCGTTTTTGCACTAACATCTGGATAGTCTTTCAAAGCTTTTGAGACAGTTGTTATTGAAATTCCTAATTTCGTTGCAATTTCTTTAAGTGTAATGTCTTTCATGAATGAAATTTCTTTGTATTTAATTTTAGAACAATATTTTTTTGAAACGGTTCTCTTGTGTCTCTTTTTTTAAACTCTTATAGTATAAAAAAAGGTTTAAGTTTAAATTCTTTTTACCAAGGTATTATTTTTTATCTTATTTCTATGCTTTTTATTAAAATAAACAGTTTTGTAGAAATTAGTTAAATCAAATAAATACTAATTAAATGTTTTTCTTTAATAAGTTAAAATTATTAAGTAGATTCCCTTTCAATTATGCTTGTTCCTAATTCAATTGACTGAAAAATTACAGGTGAATTGTTCTTTTTTAAATTAATTTCATCGAATAAAATTGATGCTGATTTTCTTCCAATTTCAAATCCGGGTTGGTCAATGGTTGAAAGTTTTGGACTTATTACACTTGACATAAACCAATTGCTAAAGCCAAAAACAGCAATTTGTGTTGGAATAGCAATACCTACTTCATTACAGTATTTAATAATTCCAACCGCAACTAAATCAGTGACTGCAAAAATAGCGTCTATTTCTGGATGTTCATTAACTACTTTTTTTGCATTTGCGTAACCATCTTCAAAATCCGGGTTGTTTTCACATACAAAAACTAGAGACGAATCATAGGCAATGTTATTGTCTTCCAATGCTTTTTTGTAACCTAAAAATCGATCAATAGAATTTTGGGGTAGATAGGAACCTCTAAAATGGGCAATTTTTTTATATCCTTTTTTTATAAGATAACTAACGGCATCATAAGCTGCTTTTCTATCGTTAATAGTTACTTTAGAACAGTTAACAAGTTTTGCAATTTTATCAAAAAGTACGAGTGGAGTATTATGGGAAAGGATAGTCTTTAAATGTTCAAATTCATCAGTTTCGTTAGACAAAGACATTAAAATTCCATCAACTCTTTTATTTAATAAAAGGTCAATTTGTTTTTTTTCAAACTCGAATTTTTCATTTGATTGTAAAATAATAACCAGGTAATCCCTCTTCTCAGCTTCTTCAAGAATTCCTTGAATAACATTTGAAAAAAAGTCATGAACAAGTGTAGGGATTATCAAACCTATTGTTTTAGATTCTTTTGTTCTTAAGTTTACTGCAAAACTGTTAGGTGTATAATGTAGATTTTGAGCGAGATCAATTACTGCTTGTTTAGTTTTTGCACTAACATCAGGATAGTTTTTCAATGCTTTTGAAACAGTTGTTATTGAAATTCCTAATTTTGTTGCAATTTCCTTAAGAGTGGTATCTTTCATGAATTGGATTTCTACGTATTTAATTTTATGAAAATATTTTTCAGGAACAGTTTTTTTAAAATTTGATAAGTCTTAGACTTAATTTATATTTATTAAAAATGGCTATACTTTAGTATATTCTTTTACAAGATGTTAATTTTTATCGTATTTCTGTTTTTTTTATCAAAATAAATTAATTAATTGCAGATCAGTTAAATTGTTAAATACTGTAGTTTACTGCCTTGTTAAATTCTTAGATTTTTAAGTGGACTGCCTTTCAATTATGCTTGTTCCTAATTCAATTGACTGAAAAATTACAGGTGAATTGTTCTTTTTTAAATTAATTTCATCGAATAAAATAGAAGCAGACTTTTTTCCAATTTCAAATCCAGGTTGGTCAATTGTTGAAAGTTTAGGACTCATTACGCTAGACATGAACCAATTGCTAAAACCTAAGACGGCAATCTGTTGAGGGATTGCAATTTCTACTTCGTTCAAATATTTAATAATTCCAATAGCTACTAAATCTGTAACTGCAAAAATCGCATCGATTTCCGGGTGCTCATTTACAATTTTTTTTGCGTTTTCATAACCATTTTCAAAATCCATGTTGTTGTCACACACATAAACCAACGATGAATCATAGGGGATGTTATTATCTTCGAGTGCTTTTTTATACCCTAAAAATCGGTCAATGGAATTCTGTGGTAAGTAGGCACCCCTAAAATGGGCAATTTTTTTATATCCTTTTTTTATAAGATAACTAACAGCATCATAAGCTGCTTTTCTATCATTTATAGTTACTTTAGAACAGTTAACAAGTTTTGCAATTTTATCAAAAAGTACGAGTGGAGTATTGTGAGAAAGAATTGTCTTTAAATGTTCAAATTCACCAGTTTCATTGGATAAGGAGATTAAAATACCATCAACTCTTTTATTCAATAAAAGATCAATTTGTTTTTTTTCAAACTCTAATTTTTCATTTGATTGTAAAATAATGACCAAGTAATCTCTCTTCTCAGCTTCTTCAAGAATTCCTTGAATTACATTTGAAAAAAAATCATGAACAAGAGTAGGGATTATCAAACCTATTGTTTTGGACTCTTTAGTTCTTAAGTTTACAGCAAAACTATTTGGAGTGTAATTTAGTTGCTTCGCTAAATCGATAACTGTTTTTTTTGTTTTTTCACTAACATCTGAGTACCCTTTCAAAGACTTTGAAACGGTTGTTATAGAAATTCCCAGTTGAGAGGCAATTTGTTTGAGAGTGGTGTTATTCATGTTTCAATACTCTAAATAGTAAAAGCCGAATAAAAAACTGTTTCTTGAAAAACGAATTTACAATTTATTTGTTGTAATTCAATTTTCAAGAAACAGTTTAACTGGAAATTATCTATTTTAGTCTAATTTTTTGTTTTTAATTATTGTTTGAACTCTATTATGATGGCTTCGTAAGGGCGTAAAATATTGTTTTCCAGTTTTTTAATTCCAGTATAATTGTCTAAAATTATTTTAGATTTAGCAGTGGAAATCCCAATGTTATAAGTGCTGTTTTTATCAGTAAAATTTAATAATACCAATAATTTTTTACCATCTAATTCTCTTGTGTAGGCATATACATTTGGATTTTCTTTGTCTAATAACGTGTATTTCCCATAAATAAGTGTTGGCTCTTTTTTGTGTAGTTGCACTAATTTTCTAAAATAATTCAAGACTGAATTTGGGTCTTTTTCTTGTACTTCGACATTAATGCTTTCGTAGTTAGGGTTTACTTTTAACCATGGTTTTCCAGTAGTAAAACCTGCGTTTTGAGTTTTATCCCATTGAAAAGGAGTCCTTCCGTTTTCTCTGGACGTTTGTTTTTGACCTTCTAGAAAAGCCTGTAAATCGCCACCTTTATTTTTTAAACCAATGTATTTGTTGCGCGTATCTACATCGGTATAATCCTCTATGGAATCGAATCGAATGTTGACCATTCCTAATTCATCTCCATAATAATAATAAGGAGTTCCTCGCATTGTCATCACAAAAGTAGAAAGCATTTTTGATGAAATTTCTCGAAATTCAGGAGTATCATTACCAAATTTGCTGACCATTCTAGGTTGGTCGTGATTAGCGATAAAAATAGAAAGCCAACCTTTGTCTTTAAAGGCTTCGTCATAACGAGAAAAAATTTCTTTGTATTTTACAAGACCAAAATCATTTAAATGTTTGCCAATATCAACACTTTCGAAATGGTAAGCCATGTTTAATTCTTTTCGATCGGGATCAACAAATAGTAATGCATCTTCAGGAGAACTCCCGGCACCTTCCGCAACGGTCATAATATCATATTTGCTAAAAACTTCTCTGTTCATTTCTTGCAAATAGTCATGTAAATGCGGACCAACTCCATAGTACTTTATGATGTTTTTTTCATATCCTTTTGGTAGTTCTGGCCAAGTGGTGTCTTTTGAAGCAAATTGAAAAGCGTCCATTCTAAAGCCATCAATGCCTTTGTCTAACCAAAATTTCATGATATCATAAACTTCATATCTAACTTTTGGGTTTTCCCAATTTAAATCGGGTTGTTTCTGAGAAAAATAATGAAGATAATAGGAATCCGTTTGAGCATCATATTTCCAAGCGTCACTATTCACGTCAAAAAAGCTCCATCTGTAAGGTGGTTTACCTTTTTCGGCTGGCCACCAATGGTAATAATCTCTATATTTATTATCTCTGGAACTTCTGGATTGTTTGAACCATTCATGTTCGTCGCTACTGTGATTCACCACTAAATCCATAATGAGTTTAATGTTTCGTTTGTGCATCTCTTTTAACAAAAGATCAAAATCCTCCATTGTTCCAAAATCTTTCATGATTTCGCGATAATCGCTAATATCATAACCATTATCATCATTTGGAGAAGTATAAATGGGATTGAGCCAAACAGCATCTATCCCTAAGCTTTTTACATAATCCAGTTTAGAAATGATTCCTTTTAAATCTCCAACGCCATCACCATCACTGTCTTTGAAACTTCTAGGATATATTTGATAAACAACGGCTTCTTTCCACCATTTTGTATCATTCTTTTGAGTTGTTTTTACAGACATGTTTTGTGCGGATGTGCTCCCTGCTGCAAATAACATCAGAGCACATAATAAGTGTAATTTGATAATAGATTTCATGGTTTTTTGTGTTAATTATCTGGATGTTAGGTGTTGTTTTTTGTAGGGTTCATAAATGTATGAATTGCTTTATCTGTTATTTTTGGGTTTGCGCCTTCATTTTTTGCTACTAAAGCGCCCATCGCACAGGCAAAATCAATTGCGTTTTGTGGATCGTCATTGTTTAATAATTTGCAAAGTAATGCGGCCAAAAATGAATCTCCGGATCCTACGGTATCAACAACATCAATTTTATAGCCGCTATTGTAATACATTTTTTCGTTGTAGTATAAAACTGCTCCATGGCTACCTTTGGTTACACAGATGTGTTTTGTATTGGTATGCTCTGCTATAAAAAGAATATTTTGCTCCAGTGAATGGTAAGGGGATTTTAAAAAAGCACTTATTTCATACAATTCATCATCATTAAATTTTATAAAATCGGATTGTAACATTAATCTAATAAGAACTTCTTTTGTGTAAAATGGCGCACGTAAATTGACATCAAATATTTTGTATTTCGCATAATTTATTAGCTCTAATAAAGTATTGAACGAAATTAAATCCCTGCAAACAAGACTTCCATAAACAAATGCATCAGCTTTTTTCACGACACTTTCAACTTCTGGATTGCATTCGATTTTATCCCAAGCCACAGGGTAATTGATGGTGTAGGACGCAGATCCTTTTTTGTCTAATTGAACTAATACTTCTCCGGTTGAAAGGGATTCGTCGATTTGAATAGTGTTTGTTGATACACCATTTTCTTTGATGAAATTTAATAGCTCTTTGCCTATTTCATCATTTCCGATGCGACTTATTATTTGAGCATTCACTCCTAGAGAAGCCAAGCGTAGTGCTACATTCAATGGTGCTCCGCCAATTTTTTTATGTGTTGGAAAAACATCAAACAAGACTTCTCCAAAACAAACAACATTGAGTTTTTTTTTGATATTATTCATTGTTAAGCATTTTATGTTCTAATTCTTCTAGTGATAATCCTTTAGTTTCGGGCATCATAAATAGTACAAAGACCAATTGTAAAACCATCATAAAGGCAAAAAAGGCAAATATAGGCCAAGGATTTTCTTTAAATAAATCAATAACAACTGGTCCAGCCAAAGTAATTAGGGCTGCAAAAATCCAGTGAATCCCGGTTCCAAACGATTGCCCATTAGCACGAACATTATTCGGGAATATTTCTGAGATAAAAACCCAAATTACCGCTCCTTGTCCTATAGCATGTGAGGCAATAAATAGTAAGATGGATATCATTAAAATAATAGCACCTAAATTATTGTGAAATGCGAAAGCGACCATTCCTAAACTCACAATATATCCAATTGAACCTATTATCATCAGTTGTTTTCTTCCCAGAACATCTATTAATCGCATGCCAACGATAGTGAAGATTAAATTTGTTAATCCAATTAAAATGGAATTCAACAAAGATTCTTTGGAGGCTAAACCCGCCATTTCCAGTATTTCCGGAGCGTAATACAAGATGAAATTGATTCCTGATAATTGATTAAAAAAAGCAAGCAGAAAAGCTAATATAACAGGCAGTTTGTATTTGTTTGAAAAAATAGTTTCTTTCACTGAAGCATCAATAACATCTTTTTTAATTTCATTAAAACTTTCTAAAGCTTCCTCTTTTTCGTAGATCATTTCCAATACCTGCAAACCGGCTGCATCATCTCTCTTTTTTAAGATTAACCAACGCGGGCTGTCTGGAATTTGTAAAACTATAATGCTATAAATCAACGCAGGAACAGCTACAATTCCTATCATCCAACGCCAGTCATTTACGCCTCCAAAACCTTCAAACAAGTAATTGGAGAAGAAAGCAATCAAGATTCCAAATACGATATTGAATTGAAATAAAGCAACTAGCTTTCCTCTGTTTTTTGCACTGGAAATCTCAGAAATATAAATTGGCGCCGCTACTGAAGAAGCTCCAACTCCTATTCCTCCTATAAAACGGAAGAATGAAAAAGTATAAGGATCTGGCGCTAATGCAGAACCTAATGCCGATACTAAAAATAAGATACCGATCCAGAAAAGGGTCTTTTTTCGGCCCAATCTATCACATGGAATTCCACCGAATAAAGCACCAAAAACTGTTCCCCATAATGCCATAGACATGATAAAAATTCCATGAAATAATGGTGTGGTGTGCCATAATTCTTTGATCGGCAAATTCGCGCCTGATATTACCACGGTGTCAAAACCAAATAAGAATCCCGCTACAGCTACGGTAAGAGACCAATTTCGGACGTTATTCATTTTTTATAGTTTTTTGGTTATTTGTTTTGGTTGTTTGTTTTGGTTGTTTTGGTTGTTTTTTGATTTTCTAAGAAAGGATATTAATTTACCAAATTCCTTTTATCTTGTTTATTGTAATGTTTTTAATTTCCTGCTCTTCATTTGATTGAATGCTTAAATTGGTATAAGGTTTTTTTGGAAAAATTTGTTCTGTAAAGCTATAAATACCGCCATTTAAGAAAATTTCAATCGAGGACCAGTCTAAAAGGATACGATATTCTACAGTTTTCGAAATAATATTGGGAATTGAAGTTTTGTGAATCTCTTTTCCGAAATTTTCTTCGAAATTTACAAATCCAGAATGGCGTCTGTCGATGGAAAAAATGTTTTTTGTGACATTGTAATCAATTACTAAGGAGTCTTTTACTGTATTAGAAAATATCAATTTTAGATTTTTTGACTGCGCCTTAAATTTTACCTCCGATTGATTAAGATTATCGTAAATTAAAGTGATAGTCTGATTTGCTGGGATGACCAATACATCTTTTGAGAATTCAGAAATCACTTGTTTTTTAAGTTGTTCAACTGCAGCGTTTTTTAGGACATAATCGCCTCTTAGCTTTTCAAGGGAAAGTTCTCTGGGTACCGTCATGGCACTTCTCCAGTTTTTTGTGGGTGTATTTCGAGCATAATGCCAATTACTCATCCATCCTATAAATATGCGTTTGTTTTTTGGTGCATCATTATAAGTTACTCCTGCATAATTATCTGCTCCATAATCAACCCATTTAACCTCTTTTTGCTTGGTTTTAAAACTTTTTCCATCAAAATCACCAATGAAATATTGTGTACCTGATCCGCCATTGGGTGCGCCAGGATTGATACTGATAAGCAAAACCCATTTTTCTTCATTGGAATTGGCTACTTTTAACTTGAAAATATCGGGACATTCCCAAACGCCGCCATGTGCTCCGATGCCTTTGCCAAATTCGCTCTCGAATGTCCAATTTATTAGGTTTTTTGAAGTGTAAAATTGAGCATGATCACCAGCTACTAAAACCAAATTCCAAAGATTTGTTACTGAGTTCCAAAAAACTTTGGGGTCTCTAAAATCTTTTATATCAACATTTCCTATGATTGGATTTCCTTCATATTTCAACCAAGTATTTCCTTCGTCTAAACTGTAGGCTAATCCTTGTGTTTGAAAATTTGTTTTTCCTGATTTTTCGCCTTCCATATCATGATAGGTGAAAATAGCAATCATTGGCGGGTTTGCTAAAGTTCCTAAACCAGAAGTGTTTTTTAAGTCCACTACAGCACTTCCGGAAAATATCATTCCAAGTTTATCAGGGAATAAGGCAATTTTTTTTTGTTGCCAATGAATTAAATCAGTACTGGTTGCATGCCCCCAATGCATCGGTCCCCAAACAATGTCTTCCGGATAATATTGGTAAAACAAATGATAGACTCCTTTATAATATACCATGCCGTTAGGATCATTCATCCAGTTTTTTTCTGGAGAAAAATGAAATTGTGGACGAAAGGGCTCTTTGTATATTTTTGAAGAATCAATTGCTATTTTTTCAGAAGAATGAATTGTAATGACATCATTACTTTCTTCTTTTTTACAAGAAAAAAAGGATAATACGATTGCGAGGGAAAGAAAGATAAATAGGATTTTACTTATGAATTTCATTTAAAAAATGATTTATTTTTATATTATCTCTATAAAAATAGAATTATTTTTTTTTAATTATTTAATATGTGATAATCAAAAACGTTTTCGATAAGTCGAAAACGTTTTCGATTTGTAATCAACGTACTATATGAGATTATTTATTTTTTTAACAAATTAATTATATAAGTTTGAAAATATTTTTAAAAAATTACAATTATGATTTCAAATTTTAAAAGCCTGATATTCCTGTTTTTCGTGAGTCCAATTGTTTTTGGTCAAACAAAATCAGATGAGTGGCATTTATATGCAAACTCCAGAGAAAATTATTATGGAGTTGCGATGGCAAATGGTCAAATAGGAATTGTTACAGACGATACCCCTTTAAAAACAAAAGAGATAATTCTTAATGGTGTTTATGATGGCAGTCCTGAAAATGGAATTAGTAGAATTGTAAGAGGAATAGAATTTTTGAATCTTCATTTAACTATAAATAACCAAGAAATCAAATCTGATAATATAGACAACTGGAGTCAAGTGGTTTCTATGAAAGAGGGGACAAGTACAACTTCATTTAATTTCAAAGATTTTGCAAGTATTAATTATACGATTTTGGCCAATCGAGCAATTCCTTTTTCTGCAATGGCTATTGTTGAAATTATGCCTAATAAAGACATCGAAATTATTGCGAATAATTATATGATAGTTCCAGATGAATTGAAAGATGCTAAAAGTCAGTTTCGAGTTTTAAAAGACAATCAGTATATGATGCCTGTTTTTGGAACAACTGCTAAAACATTAACTGGCAAATATACGGTTGCGGCTTCGACGACTTTTCTTTTTGACGGACAAAGCGAATCCCTAAAACAAAATGGTAACGAAGTTGGGTTTGCTAAAAAATTACTTAAAGGAAAAAAATACCGATTTGCAGTAGCGGGAGGGATTTGTACTTCAAAAGATGTTACGGATCCTTTGAATGAATCCGAGCGACAGCCTATTTATGCTTTGCAGGAAGGAATTGATAAATTACTCAATCGTCACAAGCAAGCTTGGGCTGAATTATGGAGTACAGGAGATATTCAAATTGAAGGGGATTTAGATGCACAGCAACGCGTTCGTTTTGCTTTGTATAATTTATATTCTTACATCCGTCCCGGAACCAGACAAAGTATTGCTCCTATGGGATTATCATCACAAGGGTATAATGGACATATTTTTTGGGACACGGAACTATGGATGTATCCAACACTTTTAGCATTACAGCCTGACATGGCTAAATCATGTTTAGATTACCGTTCAGATCGTTTGCAAAAAGCCAAACAAAAAGCGTTTATTTATGGTTATAAAGGAGCGATGTATCCTTGGGAGTCAGATGATACTGGTGAAGAGGCCACGCCAACCTGGGCATTGACAGGGATTTTTGAACAACACATTACCGCTGATGTTTCGATAGCTTTTTGGAATTATTACTCCTACACGCAAGATAAGTCTTGGTTGAAAAAAGAATGGGCTGTGCTGAAAGAGACCGCTGATTTTTGGGTCAGCCGTGTGGTTAAAAATCAGGATGGAAGTTTTTCTATTTTAAATGTAGTGGGCGCTGATGAATATGCGCAACACATAGATGATAATGCCTTTACGAATGCTTCAGCCATTGAGTCGCTAAAAAATACGATTAAGGCAGCTACAATTTTGAATGAACCAATTGATCCAAGATGGATAGCAGTATCAGATAAATTAGCTATTCATGTTGAAAATGGTATTACCCAAAATTATAAAGGATATCGAGGGCAAATAATAAAACAAGCGGATGTTAATTTACTTGCGTATCCTTTACACGTTATTACAGATAAAGATCAAATCAAAAGAGATCTGGAATATTATGCAGAGAAAATTGACAAGAAAGATGGTCCGGCCATGTCTTCCGGAGTTTTATCTGTTTTATACGCGCGTTTGGGGGATAAAGAAAAGGCATATAATTATTTTGTAAAATCCTATTTGCCTAACAGCCGTCCTCCTTTTGGTGTATTTTCGGAATCAGCCAATAGTAATAATCCTTATTTTGCTACAGGTGCCGGTGCGATGCTTCAAGCTGTTATTTATGGTTTTGGAGGTGTAGAACAAACTGATCTTGGATTGAAATACAATAAAGGGCTGCTGCCAAAAAAATGGAAGTCCCTAAAGATAATTGGTTTAGGATTAGATAATAAAACTATCACTATAGAACAATAATATAAAAACTAATACTTTTTGCCGCGAATACACTTTTTAATCCGTTTGAGATTATTAAAAGAGTTGTATTCGTGGCTTTTTTTATAGTAATTATCCAAAAAAGCAGTGGGATAAAAATTATTGTAAAAATATAGAGCAATCCAAAAGTGTTTGGATCTTAATAAAGTATTCCATAAAAGATAAGTTGATTCATCTATTTCAATAGAAAGACTATTTATTGAATATGCATATAAAAGGCAAATAAATCAAAGAATCTTTAATGGTTTCTTTTAAAAGACTTTTTTATTGGGGAATATTTAAGTCTTTCGTTTCATAAATTAAGGTAAATTATAATAATATGTTTTTTTTCATATCTTTTTTTATATTTTATATAATTTTAGTATTAATATTTTAAAGTATTAATTTTAAAATCGAAAACGTTTTCGACTCAACGAAAACGTTGTAGTTAGTAATTTTCTTAAAATTATCATAAAATTAGTATTATGTTTACGAAATATTTTAAAACAAACCATTAAAACAAATTATTAACCAACTTATTTATTACGTATGAAAAATAGTCTAATTAAAGGCTTGATGGTGTTTCTAACGATGCTATGTACTAGTTTGACCTACTCGCAAGATGTGTCCGGTACAATATCTGATTCTAGCGGTCCGCTTCCAGGGGCTTCTATTTTAGTAAAAGGAACAACAAATGGAGCACAAACTGATTTCGATGGAAAATTTACTATCAAGAATGTTGGCTCAAACGCAGTTTTAGTTTTTAGTTACATTGGTCTTAAAACTCAAGAGGTAAATGTAGCAGGAAAGAGCACAGTTAATGTAGTGTTAAAAGAAGACTCAGCTGAATTAAAAGAAGTAGTAGTTATAGGCTACGGTTCAGTTAGAAAGAAAGATGCAACGGGTGCAGTTGATCAAATTGGAGCAAAAGATTTTGACAATGTATCTTCTCCTTCGCCTGCTCAATTATTGAGAGGTAAAGTTGCAGGTGTTCAAGTTACACAATCTAGTGGAGAGCCAGGAGCTGGTGTTGCTATTAGAGTTCGTGGTAACTCATCTATTCGTTCTGGAAACGGACCGTTAATTGTTATTGATGGTGTGCCATTAGATGGTGGAAGTGTTTCTGGTGGTGGTGATGATTTATTAGGAGCGTCTTCAGCAAGAAACCCATTGAACTTTGTGAATCAAAATGATATTGAAAGTATAAGTGTATTGAAAGATGCTTCTTCTACTGCTATCTACGGTTCTCGTGGTGCTAATGGTGTAATTGTAATTACTACTAAAAAAGGAAAATCAAAAGAACCTCAATTAGCTTACAGTACATCAGTACAATTCAGTAAGATGTCAGGTAAATTTGGTGTAATGGGTGCAGATGAATTTGTTGCTGCTGGTGGAGTTGATAAAGGATCAAGAACTTATGACTGGAAAGATGCAGTTTTACGTAATGGATTTTCTATGAATCATGATTTGTCTTTTAGCAAAACAACCGAAAACTCAAATACTAGAGTATCTTTTGGAGCAGCTAATACAAACGGTATTGTTAAAAATTCAGGTTTAGATAAATACAGTGCTTCGGTTTACAATTCAAATGATTTCTTTGGTGGAGCTTTAAAAGTTGAATCAAGATTGATTTACGCTTCTATAAAAGATGAAACTACATTGTTATCTAATAATGCAGGTTTTATTGGTAATTTAATTGGTACAGCATTGTATTGGAATCCAACATTGCCAATTTATAATGCAAATGGTTCTTATAATGTAGTAAGTAATACGTATTTGAATCCTGTACAGTTGTTAGATGCTTACAAAGATTATACTAATACTAATAAAGTTTTGGGAAGTATTAATACTACTTGGAAGATCAACAGTAAATTGAAATACCAATTCTTATTTGGTATAGAAAGTTCTAATTCTATTAGAAAAAGTCAATTATTGCCAACTATTGATATCTTGAATGTTGCTCAGGCAGCTGTTCCTGGTTCTACTGAAGTTAAACATGGTCAGGCTTCAATCAATAGTCAAAACAAGTTTAATAAAACTTTTGAGCATACATTGAATTATAATAATGATTTTGGTGATAACTTTAATTTAGATGCATTAGTAGGATATTCTTATTATGATTATACAGCTGATGGAAGTTTTTCAAGTGCTAAAGGATTTGATTTGGCTCAAACTAACTTGATTGATAATATCGAAGGTGGTCTTCAAAATGAATTTAGAGTTTCTTCTTATAGAAATAGAGTAGAATTACAATCTTATTTTGGGAGAGTAAATGCTACATTATACAAAAAATTAATTCTTACAGGAACTTTAAGATCTGATGGATCTACTAAATTAGGAGTAAATAATAAATACGATTATTTTCCATCTGTTGGTATAGCTTATAAAGTTATAGAAGATAAAGAAGGTTTGTTGAATAGCTTCAAAATTAGAGGGAATTACGGTATTACAGGAAATCAAGAATTTGCTCCAAACTCCGCAATTTCAAGAGGTTCTTATGGAATTAACGGTACTTTGGCTGTAGATACTAATTCTAATGCTGATTTGAGATGGGAAACTACTAAATCGTATGGTGTGGGAACTGATTTTGAATTGTTTAACAATAAATTGACAGGTTCATTGGATTATTTCCAAAGAGATACTAAGGATTTAATTTTCCCAGTACCTGCAGCTGCTACGCAACCAGGACCACCATCTCCACGTTTCAAAAACTTACCTGGAAATTTAATTAATAAAGGTGTTGAAGTCTCTTTAAATTATAAAGTAATTGATACAGAAGATTTGACTTGGGATGTTTCAGGAAATGCATCTTTCTTAAGCAATGAAGTTAAAAACTTTGCTGGTTTCATCTCTACAGGAGGATTGAACGGTCAAGGATTATCAGATGCTTATGCTCAGGTAATTACAAACAATAAACCAGCATATACTTATTATATGTACGAGTGGAGAGGGTATGATGCTAGTGGAAATTCTATCTATGCTGATGCAGCTGGTAATGATACAGGTTTAGGTACTGCGGCTAAAAAATTATTGGACAAACAACCTTTACCAAAAATAAATGTTGGTTTCTCTACTAGTCTTGCTTTTAAAGGATTTGATGCTAGTGCTTCTTTCTATGGCGCATTTGGTCATTACATCTATAATAATACAACTAATGCTTATTTCTTTAAAGGGGCTTTCCTTGGAGGTAGAAACGTTACTCAAGAAGCAGCTGCTTCACCACAAGCTCAAGGAGATCCAAACTCACCATCTACTAAATATTTAGAAAAAGGGGATTTCTTAAGAATGGGTAATTTAACATTTGGTTATACAGTTAAAGGAGATGTTTTAGAGAAGTTTAAAATTAAAACAGCTCGTTTCTATGTGAATGCATCAAATCTATTTATAATTACAGATTATTCAGGTTCTGATCCTGAGGTAGATACTGATAAATCTTTGAATGGTGTACCTTCTGCTGGTATGGAGTATTTATCTTATCCAAGAGAGAAAAGTGTAGCTGTTGGACTTAACGTAACATTTTAATTAAAAAACAATGAAAAGAAATAATATTATAAAAAGCATCTTATTTGCCAGTACAATTGTACTAGGGGTAAGTTGTACTAATCTAGATGAAGAAGTATTAGATGGTGTAGTTATTGATAATACTGCAGGAGGTACTGTTAATACAGCATCTTTATTGACTAGTGCATACAATGGATTAAGAGGTTTTCAAGATATAGGCGGAATGTTCGCCTTAGACGAAATGTCAAGTGATGCTTTAGTTGGGCCTACTCGTGGTGGTGACTGGGATGATAATGCAAAATGGAGACAATTGCATACACACACATGGGCACCTGATAATAATGAGATTAGAGGAGCATGGAATTCTTTATTATCAAACGTTTACAATTGTAATTTGGTTGTTGAAAACGGTACAGCTACTGAGGTAGTTCAAGCTCGTTTTTTAAGAGCATTTTATTATTATAATGTAGTTGATTTGTACGGTCAAGCACCTTATAGAGAAGCGGGTTCTTCATTAGAAGCTGATCCTAAAGTTTGGACTAGACAAGAAGCAACTGCTTTTGTAATAAGCGAATTAGAAGCGATAGTTGGAAGTTTACCTGCTCGTGTTGCTGGGGATGCCAGTATTGCAAACAAAGATGCGGCTCACTTTTTATTAGCTAAATTGTACTTGAACAAAGGGGTTTTCAATGCTGCTGATGCTGCAGGACCTTATGTTTTTGATGCAGCTGATATGACAAAAGTAGTATCTCATGTAGATGCAATAAGCAGCTCTTTGGCAGCGGATTATTGGGATAACTTTAAACCAAACAACAATACATCTCCAGAGATATTATTCTCTTCTAAAAATTTAAGAGGTGGTGCCGGTGGAGGAATCCAATCAAGATGGAGAGCGGGTATGCATTATAACCAAACACCTGATGGATGGAATGGTTTTGCTACTGTAGCTGAATACTATAACAAATTTGATCCTAATGACAGACGTATTAAAAATGCAGATCCAGCGATTATTGCATCTTTTGGTAACAATGTTGGATTTCAAGTTGGTCAAATGTACAAACCAGGTGGTGTAACTCCATTACAAGATAGAAATGGTAACCCATTAGTATATACTGCTGCATTAACTTTGATTACCGGAGGTGCTACTTTAGAAACTGCAGGTATTAGAACTCAAAAATATATCCCAGATGCTGAAAATTTAGGTACTCCAGAAAATGACTACGAATTGATGCGTTATTCTGATGCTTTATTAATGAAAGCTGAAGCTGTATTAAGAGGTGGAGCAGGAAGTGTTGGAACTATTATGACTGATATTGCTGCTAGATCGGGTCAAGCTGCTTCTCCAGCAACTTTGGATGGAGTATATCTTGAAAGAGGTAAAGAATTATGGCATGAAGGATGGAGAAGAAATGATATGATTCGTTTTGGTAAATTTCTTGCTTCAAGAGAATTGAAACCTTATGTATCTGATAATAGATATGCTTTGTTTCCTATACCGGCAGATGCTTTGTTTAATGCAAATTTAAAACAAAACCCTGGTTACTAAGAGTTGTTTACAATTAATTATGTTTTGAGTTAGTTATAAAGAGGGTATTTTTAATACCCTCTTTTATTTTTTATACTAAACTAGCTTTTTAAACTTTATTGGAGTAATTTTTTAGTAACTAAAATTGCTAATAATCATTAGATTATAAGAAAAATTAAACCTTTTTTTTAGTTTCAAAAACAACAATTTATTTGCAGTATTAATTTTTTTATATAATGAATTATATATAAATTGGTCAATTATAATTACCTAATCAAATAGTTTTTAAATATGTTTAATCGTATTATTTTATTTCTACTTTTAATTTTAATTTTCTCCAATTGTTCTAAAGAAAATTCAACAAATGAGTATGCCCTATTCTCTAAATTAGATTCTTCAAATACCGGAATTAATTTTGTAAACGAAGTTAAAAATGGTGCGGATATGAATATATTCAAATACCGAAATTTTTATAATGGTGGTGGTGTAGCTATAGGGGATGTCAACAATGATGGGCTTTCAGATGTATTTTTCACATCAAATCTAGGGGCTAACAAACTTTATTTGAATAAAGGTAATTTTAAATTTGAAGATGTTTCTAAGAAAGCAGGAGTCGAAGGAAATAAGTCATGGTCAACTGGTGTCGTAATGGTTGACATTAATGGGGATGGGCTTCTTGATATTTATGTTTGTAGTGCTGGGAATAACATTAACTCGATAATAAAAAGCCAACTTTTTATTAATAACGGTAACTTGACTTTTACTGATAAGGCTGAACAATACAATCTTGCTGACACTGGTATTACAACTCATGCCGCTTTTTTTGATTATGATAAAGACGGTGATTTAGATTGTTATATTTTAAATAACAGTTTTATTCCTGTGAGTAGTCTTAATTATTCCAACAAAAGGGACTTAAGAGATAAGGATTGGGATGTCGCTGATATTCTAAAAGGAGGCGGTGATAAACTATTGCGTAATGATAATGGTAAATTTGTTGATGTAAGTGAGAAATCAGGTATCTATGGTAGTTTGATAGGTTTTGGTTTAGGTGTTACCGTAGGGGATGTAAATGGAGATTTGTATCCGGATATTTATATTTCAAATGATTTTTATGAAAGAGACTATTTATACATAAACAATAAAAATGGAACCTTTACCGAACAAATTCAGGGATGGACATCACACATCAGCCAATCTTCAATGGGTGCTGATATGGCCGATGTTAACAATGACGGGAAAGCCGATATTTTTGTAACTGATATGTTACCGGAACCGGACGAACGCTTAAAAACGACTACAAATTTTGAAAACTATGATTTATTTACCAGAAAAGTAAATTTGGATTTCTACAACCAATATATGCAAAATACGTTGCAAATTAATAACGGCGACAATCAATTTCTTGAAATAGCAAATCATGCTGGCGTTGCCAAAACCGACTGGAGTTGGGGTGCTTTATTATTTGATATGGATAATGATGGTTACAAAGATATTTATGTTTGTAACGGAATATATAACGATTTAACCAATCAAGATTTTGTTGATTTTTTTGCTAATGAGTTTATGCAGAAAATGGTGGTTACAGGTAAAAAAGAAGAAATTCAAACAATTATCAGTAAAATGCCAAGCACACCGATATCCAATTATGCCTACAAGAACAATAAAAACCTGACCTTTAGCAATGAAGCTATGAAATGGGGATTAGACACGCCAAGTTTCTCTAATGGCGCTGCTTATGGGGATTTAGATAATGACGGGGATTTAGATTTGATTGTCAATAATGTCAATATGGAATCTTTTGTATATCGAAACAACTCGGAGAAAAACAAAAAAAATCACTATGTTAAAGTAAAACTAAAAGGAGATAATCAAAACAAATTTGCTGTAGGAAGTGTTGTTGAGTTATTTTCGGGTAAAGAAATTCTTAGACAAGAATTAATTCCTTCCAGAGGTTTTCAATCGTCTATTGATTATGTAATGACTTTTGGAATTGGGACAAAAAAAATTGATTCATTGCAAGTAATTTGGCCAAATGGTAAATTTCAGACAATAAAAAAAATAGCCAATAATTGTACTATAAATTTGAATATTGCAAATGCTAAAGTAGATTATGTTCCTAAAAATGACAAGCTAAAACGATTGCTCACCGAAAAGAAAAATCAATTTTTAGCGCATAAAGAAAACGATTATGTCGATTTTGATCATGAAGGGTTAATCTCTAAAATGCTTTCTCAAGAAGGGCCTTCACTAGCAGTTGCTGATTTAAATGGTGATGGAAATGAGGATGTTTTTATTGGCGGAGCCAAAGGGCAAGCCGGTAAAATATATGTAAATAGAGGGAATGGTAATTTTTCAGTTACGGGCCAAAAAGACTTAGATGCAGATGCTATTTATGAAGATACTGCAGCCAGTTTTTTTGATGCTGATAATGATGGAGATATTGATTTATTAGTGGGTTCTGGTGGAAATGAAAAATCGGATCAGGCTAATTATAAAAACCGTCTGTATTTGAATAACGGAAAAGGAGTTTTTGTAAAAAGCAAAACCAATATGCCAACAACCAATAATAACGTCTCGGTAATTGCGTCAAATGATTTTGACAATGATGGTGATATCGACGTATTTATAGGAAGCCGAAGCGTTCCGGGTGTTTATGGAATTGATCCTAAACATTTGTTATTGGAAAATGACGGAAAAGGAAATTTCACCAACGTGACTGATAAAAAAGCATTCAAAATTAACTCGGTTGGAATGATAACCGATGCGGTTTGGGAAGATATTGATAATGATTCCAAAAAAGATTTAATTTTGGTAGGAGATTGGACTGCACCTATGATTTTCAAAAACAATGGACGCCGATTGGTAGAATTCAAATCGAATCTCACGAATTTTCATGGTTTTTGGAATGCAGTTAGCTGTGTAGACTTGAACAATGATGGTAAAAAAGATTTGATTCTGGGTAATAAAGGAACAAATACGAACTATAAAGCGACCAATACGAATCCTATGAAATTGTTTACGAACGATTTTGATAATAACGGAACTATTGAACAAATAGCAACCAGATCTATTGATGGGAAGGATTTACCAATAAACCTAAAACAAGAATTAGCAAAACAGATTCCTTCGATTAAGAAGAAAAATTTGAGCTATGCTGATTATTCTAAGAAAACATTTCAGGAATTATTTGCTAAAGAAGTAGTTGATAATTCGATTCAAAAGACAGTAAATATTCAAGAAAGTGTAATTGCAATCAACAAAGGAAATGGTAAGTTTGAGATAAAAGCACTTCCAAAAGAAGTTCAGTTTTCTTGTGTGAACACTATTAGTACAATTGATGTGAATAATGACGGGATTTTGGATTTAATCTTGGGTGGAAATCAATATGAATTCAAACCACAATTCTCCAGATTGGACGCTAATTATGGCAGCGTGCTTTTAGGAAATAAAAATGGAACTTTCTCATGGATGCCTTACAATAAATCCGGTTTCTTTATAAAAGGCGAAGTGAAACAGGTGAGAATAATAAAGGATAAGAATAAAACGGTTTCAATTATAGCAGTTGTAAATGATAATACCCCTAAAATATTTAGACGCAATGAATAATTTTTTTAGAATAGGACTGGCTTCATTGCTGTTAATTGGTTGTTCCAAAAAAGAAGGGCAACTATTTGAGAAATTGTCTTCCGAGGAAAGCAATATTACATTCAATAATGAATTATTAGAGTCCAAAAACATTTCCATTTTAGATTATCTCTACTATTATAACGGTGGTGGTGTGGCTCTTGGCGACATCAATAATGATGGTTTGGTAGATATTTATTTTACTTCCAATCAAGGAAAAAATAAATTGTATTTAAATAAAGGGAAAAATAAATTTGAGGATATTTCAGTAAAAGCAGGTGTAGAAAGTCAAAGTGATTGGAACGCAGGGACAGTTATGGCTGATGTAAATGGAGATGGATATCTTGATATTTATGTTTGTGCGGTAGTTGGAATTAATGGTTTTGAAGGTCAGAATGAATTGTTCATCAATAATAAGGACAATACGTTTACCGAAAGTGCGGCAGAATACGGATTAGATTTAGATAATTACAGCTCTTCAGCAGCTTTTTTTGATTATGATTTAGACGGAGATTTAGACATGTATTTATTGAATCATGCCGTTCACTCTGAATCATCTTTTGGAAATGCCGATATTAGAAATAAAAGAAGTTATGAGTGTGGGGATAAATTATTCCGAAATGATAACGGAAAATTTGTTGATGTAAGTGAGCAGGCAGGAATTTTTGGAGGTGCCAATGGGTATGGTTTAGGATTAGCGGTTTCGGATTTTAATTTAGATGGTTATCCAGATATTTATGTAGGGAATGATTTTCACGAAGATGATTATTACTATCTAAATAATGGTGATGGAACTTTTACGGAAAGTTTGAAACAGTATTTTGGTCACACCAGCCGATTCTCAATGGGTGTTGATGTTGCAGATGTTAATCATGATGGTTTTCCGGATATCCTGAGCTTAGACATGCTTCCAGAAGACGAAAAAGTTTTGAAATCGTCCTTAGGGGATGATAATGTACAAATGTTAAAAATGAGAACCGAAAAACTAGGGTATCATTATCAGTACTCCAGAAATACGTTGCAATTAAATCAAGCAGGAGGACATTTTACAGAAACTGCTTTATTGAGTGGTGTAGCAGCAACCGATTGGAGTTGGAGTACTTTATTTGGGGATTATGATCAAGATGGAGAACAAGATATTTTTGTTAGTAACGGAATTCCAAAGCGTCCAAATGATTTGGATTATGTGAAATATTATTCAAATGATCAAATAAAAAGCAAAATTAGTACGACGAAGTTATTAGATAAAGAAGCGTTGAAGAGAATGCCAAAGGGAAATGTGACGAATTATGTTTTTCAAGGTGCAGCTGATTTGCAGTTTAAAAACCGCTCGAGTGATTGGATAGAAAATGATTCTATAATTTCAAATGGTAGTGCCTATGCTGATATTGATAACGATGGAGATTTAGATGTAATTACCAATAATACTAATGCTATTGCTTCGGTTTATATCAATAAAACCGATACCAAATCAAACTATTTAAAATTGAAACTGCGGTTTACCGGGAAAAATACTTTTGGGATTGGAGCCAAAGTAATTTCTTATTCCAAAGGAAAAAAACAATTTAAAGAACTGCAGACCACCAGAGGGTTTCAGTCTTCATCGGAACCTATGATTCATTTTGGTTATGGAAAAACAACTAAGATTGATTCATTAGTGGTGATTTGGCCTGATAAAACCTACCAAACATTAAAGAATGTTAAAACGTGTCAAACGCTTACCATAAAAGCCAATCAGAGTAGAAAAGCTTTTGATTATAAAAAATTGCATCCGGCAGTTTTGCCAATTTTTAAAAAGGTAGAAGCTGGTTTGGGAATTGACTTTATGCATCAGGAAAATGATTTTATTGATATTTTAGCACAAAAATTAATGCCATACCAACGCACTGATCGAGGTGCTGCAACTGCAGTTGGTGATTTAAATGGAGATGGAAAGGACGATGTTTTCTTTGGAGCTTCGAAAGGTAAAAAAGCAGCGATTTATATTCAGAATCCAAATGGATTTGTCAAAAAAGGATTTGCTGCAATCGAAAAAGATTCTGTTTTTGAAGATGCTTCAGTTGTTATAGGCGATTTCAATAATGATAAAGCGAATGATTTATATGTGGCTTCCGGTGGCGGTGAAAATGCATCTAATTTGCAAGACCGTTTGTATTTAAATAAAAACAACCAATTGCTGAATGCAGTTTTGCCTAAGCTGGCTCAAAATGCATCGGTTGTGAAGACTTTTGATTATGATAACGATGGGGATTTAGATATTTTTGTTGGTAATAATTCAATAAATAATAGATTTGGAAGCATGCCGGATTGCTATTTGTTGAACAACAATAAAGGAGTATTCACTATTGTTGAAAATAAAACTTTTGAGAAAATAGGAATGGTTACGGATGCTATTTTCAGTGATTTTAACAAAGACGGAAAAATAGATTTGATTATAGTGGGTGAATGGATGAAGCCTACTTTTTTTGCTAATAAAAACGGTAAATTCACGGATGTAACAGCAACGGTTTTTCCAGAAAAAAGCAATGGATTATGGCAATCAGTACTTTCTTTCGATATAGACCATGATGGTGACGAAGATTATTTGGTTGGAAACTGGGGAATGAATTCTAAATTTAAAGCTTCACAGGATTTCCCGATGAAGATGTATTATGATGATTTTGATACTAACGGATCTTTTGAAACCATTGTGGCAATAGAAAAAAAAGGGCAATATTATACCACAATGAGTCTCGACGAATTAGCGGAACAATTCAGCGGGATGCTTAAAAAGAAATTCAACAGTTATAAATCTTTTGCAGGAAAAACACTTGAAGAAGTTTTTGATCCAAAAATGCTTGAGAAAGGAAAATTGTTTGAAGTTCATAATTTGAAATCTGGTTATTTAAGAAATGATAAAGGGATATTTACTTTTGTTCCTTTTTCGAATAAAATGCAAGTTGCACCAATTACAAGTTTTCTGAAATCCAATTTTGATTCAGATGCCAAGGAGGAAGTTTTTGTAGCAGGTAATTATTTTGGAGTTTCCCCTTATCATAGCAGGTTTGACGGATTTTCAGGTGCTTTAATCAAAAATGAAAAAACAATATTTTTAGGAAATCAAATCGGGATTGATTTGACTCAAAAAGCAGTCAGACATTTGGATCTAATCAATTTCAATGGTAAAAAATACATGTTGATTACCATAAATAATAAAAAGGCGGAGTTGTATGAAATGCCTTCAATAAAGAAATAACAATATAAAAAGGAACCTACAAATTAATAAAAAAATGAAAACGAAAATTTTAAGTATTGCGGTGATTTGCCTTCTTTTTATTTCTTGTAAAAAGGATAAATCTATTATAGTTACTACCAACGAATATCATGCGGCAATAGATAATGTGACTCAAATTATGATTCACGATATATTTTCGCCTCCGGTTGCGAGTAGAATTTTTGTCTACCCAAATATTGCGGCTTATGAAGTAATAGCCCAAAATAGTAAAACCTATGCAAGTCTCCAAAATCAACTGAACGGATTGGATTCTATACCAAAATTAGATTCAAAGAATGGTGTGAATCAACCAATAGCTGCATTGATTGCACACATGGAAGTAACTAAGCAATTAGTTTTTTCTGAAGAATTAGTGGAAAAATTCAGAGATAGTTTGTATCAAAAATGGAGTGATGAAAATGAAGTAGAGTTTGAAGCTTCCAAAGAATATGGACTTAAAGTGGCTGAACGTATCAAAAAATGGATGGGAAAGGATAATTACAAACAAACCCGAACCATGTCTAAATTTTCTGTTTACGCAAATCAACCGGGAAGATGGCAGCCAACTCCTCCAGCCTATATGGATGCCGTAGAGCCGCATTGGGGAGAAATCAGGACTTTGGTTTTGGATTCGGCTTCGCAGTTTAAGCCAGTGCCTGCTTTGTCATTTTCTTTAGAAAAAAAATCACCATTTTTTAAAGAAGTACAAGAAGTGTACGACATAAGCAAAGAGATGATTAAAAAAGGAGACAATTCAGAGGAAATTAAAATTGCCCAATTCTGGGATTGTAATCCCTATGTGTCAGTGAGTCAGGGTCACATGATGTTTGCCAAAAAGAAAATCACACCAGGAGGGCATTGGATGGGAATTGTACAAATTGCCTGTAGAAAATCGAATGCCGATTTTGCAAAAACAGTTTTTGCCTACACCAAAACGTCGATTGGAATTTTTGAAGGGTTTATTAGTTGTTGGGATGAAAAATTTAGAAGTAATGTGGTGCGTCCGGAAACCGTAATCAACCAAAATATTGATGAAAACTGGAAGCCTTTATTACAAACACCACCATTTCCTGAATATTCTAGTGGTCACTCTGTAGTTTCTAATAGTTCTGCAACTGTTTTGACATCTGTTTTTGGCGATAATTTTGCTTTTGTAGACGATACTGAACTGCAATTTGGATTGCCGAAAAGAACATTCACTTCTTTTGATGCTGCTGCTAAAGAGGCGGCAATGAGCCGTTTTTATGGTGGAATTCATTACAAAGCAGCAATTATTAATGGAATTGGTCAAGGAAAGAATATAGGCGATTTTATTGTAAAAAAATTAAAGATGATTAAATAACAATGACAGTTAGAAAAAAAATTATAATAGGATTTGGTGTGTTTTTTTCATTGTTTTTAGTTTGGTATTTACTTATAAAAGAGAGTGACTATGTTATTTCATTTGAAGTTAAAACTGCTACAGGAACCGTTTTTCAAGGTGTTCAAGAATGGTCTTCAATACAACTGAAAAATAATAAAGAAAATTATGTCATTCTTGAGAAGAGAAATTTTGATTTCATTAAACAAGAAATGAAAAAGGGGAATGCTCATATGGAATATACTTGGGATATTCAATCGATAAACGATTCTGTGACTAAAGTAAATATTGGCATAAAAGATTTGAATAACAGTATTTACAATAGACTTATGGCTCCTTTTTACAGTACAAATTTTAAGATTGAACAAATCAAAAAGATTACCGATTTTAAAAATGGATTAAATAATTATTTAGAAAACTTTAAAATTAAAATAGATGGCGCAGGTTCTTCTGAAGAAACATTTGTAGCTTATTTAAGCTTAAAAAGTGTATTACAGGAAAAAGCACAAAGCATGATCGCAAATGATGCAATTATAACAGGTTTTTTGCGAGAGAACAATATTAAGATAATAGGAAGACCTTATTTAGAAATTGAAAGTTGGAATCTTGATAAAGAAACAATCAATTTTAATTATTGTTTTCCAATTGATAAGAGCACCAAAATTATCGAAAATGAGCTTGTTAAATTCAAAACATTGTCAGCCATAAGAGGTTTGAAGGCTACCTATTATGGGAGTTTCAGAACTTCAGACAGAGCCTGGTTTGCTTTGTGGGATTATGCAAAGAAGAATGATATTAAAATAGAAAATAAACCATTAGAACATTTTCTTGCAAATCCTTTTAATGGGGGTGTTGAACTGGAATGGGAAGCAATAATAATTATCCCATTTGCGACAAAATAAATATTTTTTACAGCTGTTATTTTAACATTTCGAAAACGTTTTCGGTTATTCCGAAAACGTTTTTGTTTTAATTATTTATTGAATTGGGAATTTAAAAATTAATTTTAGAAAAAATTAACAAACCAATACATAAACCAAAGTATGGGAAGTAAAATAAAATTAAGTTTTTGGCAGATTATCAATATGAACGTTGGCTTTTTTGGCATACAATACAGCTTTGGCTTGCAGCAAAGTGCCGTGAATCCAATATATGATTTTTTACATGCAAGTCCGGATCAAATTCCGATACTAAATCTTGCGGGACCTCTAACGGGATTGTTGATTCAACCTATAATTGGCGCCATGAGTGATAAAACGTGGCATCCCAGATGGGGTAGGCGAAAACCTTACTTTTTTATTGGAGCCATAATTTGTAGTATTGCTTTATTTTTATTTCCATTTAGCAGTTCATTATGGATGGCAGCAGGTTTGCTTTGGATTCTGGATGTTGGTAACAATACTGCTATGGAGCCGTATCGCGCTTTTATTGCGGATACGCTGGATGAAGAACAACAACCAACAGGTTTTCAGGCTCAAAGTTTTTTTACTGGTTTCGGACAGTTTCTAGCCTATATTTCGCTATTTCTATTTCCAATTGTTTTTGTTGGGTATACCGGATCGTTACCAACTTGGATTTACGCCTCCTTCTTTTTAGGAGCGGTCCTTTCTGTAACTTCTATTTGGTGGAGTATGAGTAAAACAAAAGAAATCCCACCAACAGCAGAAGAAATAGCAATTTTAAAAGCAGAACCTTTAAATGTTTTTTCACCTTTCATCGATATCTACAAAGCAGTTTTAGAAATGCCAACGGTGATGTGGCAACTATTCCTTGTCTATTTGTTTCAGTGGTATGCCATGATGTGTTATTGGCAAAACAATTCAAAAAGTATTGCATTGTCAGTATGGAATGTAACTCCAAAGAATGTAATGGGCTACGAAAAAGCGGTAGAATGGAACGGATTAATCGGTGCTTTTGGATTTATAGTTACATTCTCAATTGCTTTTTATTTGGCGAAATTGGCCAAAAAACACGGTGCTAAAATAATTCATTTTGTATGTCTGTTATTAGGAGCCGTTTCTTTTTTGTGGTTTCCAATAGTACAAAATCAATATGTGTTTTTTGCTGTGATTATTGGCTATGGAATTGCTTGGGCAAGTATGATGGGCATTCCGTATTTGATGGTTGTAGCTGTTGTTCCAAAAGAGCGTTATGGAGTCTATATGGGAATTATTAATATGATGATTGTTATTCCAATGATTATCCAAAACCTATCATTTGGTTACATTTTAAAGAACTTCTTAGATAACGACCCCCGTCAAGCTATCAGTTTTGCGGGAGTATTGTTACTGATTGCTGCTCTATGCACCTTGTTAATAAAAACAAAAAAGACAAAATAAAATGAATAATTCAATAAATAATAATATGGATGAAATAGACATCCTTTGTGTTGGCGAAGTACTTGTAGATTTTATTGGACATCAAGAAAATGTGCTTATTAATGAAACTAGAGATTATCATAGGTATTTAGGAGGTTCGCCTACTAACGTTGCTATGAATTCAACACGATTAGGTTTGAATACTATCATGGTTGCAACAGTAGGGAACGACGGTTTTGGTTCCTATATTACGGAACGATTAACGAGTGTTGGAGTAAATACAAACCACCTTAACGTCCTGGATGATAAATCGACTAGCGTGATTTTTGTTTCAAGGTCTGAGGGTACGCCAGATTTTATTCCGTATCGTTCAGCAGATTGTTGCATTTATGAAGAACAAATTTCAAAGGAAATACTATCTCATACAAAGATATTTCATACTACCTGTTTCGCTTTAAGTAAAAATCCTGCACAGAAAACTATCTTAAAGAAAGCACAAGAAGCATATGATTTAGGATGTAAGCTAAGTATCGATGTTAACTATGCAAGAAAGCTATGGAAAAGTCAAAAGAAGGCTTTTAAAGTAATCAAAACCTATTGCCAGTTCAATCCATTAATAAAAATTAGTGAAGATGATATGCTGCGTCTTTTTGAGAAGGAACTTCCTCATGAAGAGATATTTGATTTTTTTCACAATCAAGGAGTAGATACTGTTTGCTTAACTTTAGGTAGCAAAGGGGTGAAATTATCTCAAAAGGGGAAAGAAGTAATACAAATGCCAGCAATAAAAATTGACAAAGTTATGGACTCCACTGGAGCTGGTGATGCTTTTTGGTCTGGATTTTTATTTGCTTATATAAAAGAAAAATCAATTAATGAATGTTTGGATATCGCTTTAAAATTAGCAGCTTTAAAACTACAAAATGTAGGGCGATTACCGGATAACATCAATATCCTCTCTAAACTTTTATAAAATACGATGCAACAAAATAGTAAAAAAATCAGTAATGGTGTAATGCTCAATGTTTATCCAGATAGTATTGGAGAAAAATTTAATGACACCATAGCCATGCTTAAAATGGCAGAGTTTAAAGATGTATTTTCTTTAATATACGTGTTACCCACCTTTTTTAATAGTGATTTAGATAGAGGTTTTTCTATTATTGATTATGATATAAATAAAGATTTAGTAGACACAAAAGATTTAAAGGACTTGAATGAGCTCCAGATAAAGCTGAAATTTGATATTGTGTTAAATCATCTTTCTGTAGCTTCTCCTCAGTTTAAAGACATGCTGCAACACGGTAATGAATCTAAATTTAAAGATTTTTTTATCAATTGGAATGAATTCTGGGTGGGAAACGGGGTAAAAAATGAAGATGGAATTGTAATTCCAAAACCAGAGTTTCTCAATAAATTATTCATGAGAAAGTCGGGTTTGCCTATATTGAAAGTACGTTTTCCGGATGGTACAGAACAGCCTTATTGGAATACTTTTTATCAGCAAATAACCTACAATCCAATTGCTGTATCAGATTTACAAAATGTAAAAGGATTGACTGAAGAGCAAAGTCTATTTATTGTTGCCGTAATTAATACTGCAATTAATGATAATCAAGATTTTACGACCATTAATTTTGAAGATTGTAGACCTTTTAAATCAGAAATTTTACAAATTGTAGAACAAAAGCGTTCTTATTTAGGACAAATGGATGTCAATGCTGCATCGCCTTTAGTATGGGATTTTTATGAGGAGACACTAAAGAAATTAAATGGTTATGGTTGTAATATCCTTCGATTAGATGCTTTTGCCTATTTGCATAAACAAGTAGGGGAATCCAATTTTTTTAATAAACCGGGGACTTGGGAATATTTAGAGCGTATTAAGAAAATAGCACAGCAAAATAATTTGATGCTATTGCCAGAAATTCACGCAGAATATGGTTTGCATTTACATGATGAGGTAGCCAATGAAGGGTATTATATCTATGACTTTTTCTTACCTGGTTTAACGATACATACTATCGAAAATAAAACTAGTAAAGCCTTGTTAAGTTGGGCTAAGGAAATTATTGCTAAAGGATATAAAACAGTAAACATGCTTGGTTGCCATGATGGAATACCTGTTCTAGATTTAAAAGGCAAGGAGGTAAATGGCGTTTATAATAAAGGATTGTTAGAAGATGCTGAGATAGAAAGTATCATGAATAAAATCATGGAACGTGGCGGTCGTGTAAAGAATCTTTACGATCCTTCAGGGAATAAAATTTCTTATTATCAAATAAATGCTACATTTTTTAGTGCACTAGGTGAAGACGAACAGAAGTTACTTCTTGCGAGAGTTATTCAAATGTTTATGCCAGGAATACCGCAGGTTTGGTATTTAGATATTTTTGCAGGTAAAAACAATTATGAAGCTGCAGATAATGGAGGCAGTGCCGGACATAAAGAAATTAACCGTACCACATTGACAATGCAGGATATAGCGCAAGGGTTGAAAACGGAAGTTGTAAATAAACAACTAGAAATTATGCGCTTAAGAAATACTTCAAATGCATTTTCAGGTCATGTAGAAATAAATGATGCCGTGGATGCTATTATAGATGTCAAATGGGTGAATGGCACCACAGTTGCGCATCTAAAGGCAAACCTTCAAACCAATCGTTTTACAATTGACCATACTGAAAACGGTATGACAAGCACTATGAGTTTTTAAATTTCATATTGTAATCGAAAAAATGGGAGTATTAAAACTTCAAAATGTGGGAAGATTGCCTGAAGGAATAAATTTTAAGGAATATTTAAATTTGGATTCATTAATAATAACAATTCATAAATAAACAAATAATGCAAAAAAACACTGTTAAGATTGCCATGTACCTCAATTATTTTGTGTTTGCAATTTTGCTGAACAGCGTAGGAATTGTAATTCTGAAATCACAAGCAAATTATGGTGTTGATGAATTACAAGCAAGTATTCTCGAAGCGTTTAAAGATTTGCCTATTGCTATAGTTTCTTTTTTAATCGCTTCTTTTTTACCACGAATTGGATATAAAAAAGCCATGCTTATTGGATTGGCATTGGTTTCTGTAGCGTGTATAAATATGTATTTTGGAAACTCATTTGGTACCGCAAAAATACTTTTTGCAACTGTTGGAGTTTCATTTGCTTTGATTAAAGTTTCGGTTTACTCATTAATAGGAACAATTACGGAAAATCAGAAAGAGCATAATAGCTTGATGAGCAGTATTGAAGGAGTTTTTATGATAGGAATTGCCTTGGCTTACTTTTTATTTCCTGTTTTTAATTCTGATGCAAATCCAGATTCATGGTTAAATGTGTATTGGTTGTTGGCCGGAATTTCTATAGTCTCTTTTGTGTTTTTATTTTTTGCAAAATTCGAGAATCAAGCGGAGATTCCGGGAGTTAATCTGGTCGATGATTTTGCTCAAATGTTCAAATTGTTTGCTCAGCTTCTCACTATCGTCTTCGTAATAAGTGCTTTCTTGTTTGTAATGATTGAACAAGGGATTATGTCTTGGCTGCCAACTTTTAATAGTAAAGTCCTGCATCTTCCAGAGAATATCAGCATCATGATGGCGAGTATATTGGCAATTACTTTAGCAGTTGGACGACTTTTAGCAGGTGTGATTACTAAAAAAATTGATTGGATTTGGGTACTCAGTTTTTGTATCGTGATGGCTATGTTGATTGTTATTTTTGTTCTTCCTAAAACAGTTGGGTTGGAGGTAAAAGAAATCAATTCACTTAGCGATATTCCATTAATAGGATTTGCATTTCCATTGGTTGGACTTTTTATTGCGCCGATTTATCCACTTTTAAATTCGGTTGTTTTGAGTGCTTTGCCAAAAAAAATGCACAGTTCAATGACGGGTTTAATCGTTGTTTTCTCGGCTCTTGGAGGTACTCTTGGATCTAGAATCATTGGTTATTTATTCAAAAATGAAGGCCCTGAAAATGCATTTTTCTATACTTTAATTCCAATGTCGTTACTGCTCGTTTCATTTTTTATTCTAAAAAAACTTACTTCTAAAATATGAATTTCTTAATTAACATAGACAAGGTATTTCATGAATTACTACTTCAGGAAGATACCGATAAAGATAAAAAAATCACTAAGGATGATAATGGACCTAAAAAGTTCACTTTAGTTGATGAAAACACAAAACAAGAAATTGTTGTTGAGGGAACGTATCATTTGTCAAATTTGCTACAGGAATTGGCTTTGTTAAAAGAAAATAAAGTGGTTAGTGGTGAGATAAATTTAAGTCGCATTCAAGAAAATCCGGTACAACGAATTACAAGAAAAATTCGAGAAGATTATTGGAATGAATTGACCAGAACAATTGACAGGAAGGGTTTATGTCAAATTCTTAACGACGAAAAAACGACTAATGAGGTTCCTACACTTTATGTATCAGCAAAAGACAAACAAGGGGTTGCTTATTTTCAGGAATTGGAAAAAGAACTTCAAAATTTTAAAGTTGGTATTTTGCCCGAAAATTTTTCGATGGAATATGTAGACACATTAAATACAAAACCGGGTATTTTGGCTTTGGCTTTAGAACAAAAAATATACAGTTTACAAGGCGTTCCTTTTGTTGTTCCTGGAGGAAGATTTAATGAAATGTATGGCTGGGATAGCTATTTTATTGGTATTGGTTTAATCATAGATAATCAACTGGATAAAGCAATGTCCATTGCCGAAAACTTTAAATATCAAATCATACATTACGGTAAGATTTTAAATGCGAATAGAAGTTATTACTTGACAAGAACGCAACCACCGTTGTATTCTTCGTTGATAATCGAAATTGTAAAAAAGAAAGTGCCAAGTTTAGAATGGTTGAGAAGTCATTTGGAAACGGTTATTTTGGAATATAATTCCGTTTGGATGGTGCAAGGAAACCGATTGACGCCAACAGGTTTAAATCGATATAAAGCAGATGGAGTTGGAATGCCCTTCGAGGTAGAGCCTGGGCACTTTGATGATGTTTTAGAGCCGTATGCTAAAAAATACAACTTACCAATTCGAGAATTTGAAAAACAATACTTAAATCGAACTCTTGTTGATGCCGAACTTGATATGTATTTCGTTCATGATCGAAGCTTGAGAGAAAGTGGTCATGATACTACAGATAGACTTATAAATACGTGTGCCAATTTAAACTCGGTAGATGTCAATAGTTTTCTTTACAAATATGAAAAAGACATTACTTATTTGATAAAAGAGTATTTCAATAATGCTTTCCAAGTTGGAGATGTAATATATACTTCGGAAGAGTGGGAACAAAAAGCATTTTTTAGAAAAGAAAAAATTGACGAATTGTGTTGGAATGAAGGATCAAGCATGTATTTTGATTATGATTTTGTAAATAAAAAACAATTTCCATTTGAAGCAGCAACTACATTTTTTCCTTTATGGGCTGGGTTGTGTAATGAGCACCAAGCTAAAAAATTAGTAGACATTGCTTTGCCACAATTTATAAAAATGGGGGGGATTACAGGAAGTACAAAAGCGAGTAGTGATAGTTTTTCAAAAGATGCACCACAACGACAATGGGATTATCCATTTGGTTGGGCGCCACATCAAATGTTATTGTGGGAGGGTTTAATTAACTATAAATTCTTCAATAAGGCTCAAGAAATGGTATACAGATGGTTGTGGTTAATCACTAAAAATGCGGTTGAATATAACGGAACCATTCCTGAAAAATTTGATTTAGAAATCAGTTCGCATAAAGTCTTTGCTGAATATGGTAACGTAGGAACTGAATTTGATTATATCGCCAAGGAAGGATTTGGTTGGGTAAATGCATCGTATCAATACGGTTTGCAAATATTGAGTGACAATTTAAAACAAGAACTAAATAAGCTGACTTCACCCGATGAATTATTTTAATGTGAAATAAATAAATAAATTTACCATTTGAATACTATTTTTTTTAACTTTATGGTAAATTAAACTTATTTATTATGACTGTTAATCAAATATTAAGCACAAAAGGAAAGGACGTTTATTCCATACTTTCCACTAACACTGTATACGAAGCATTGACAGTGATGAGCGAAAAAAACATTGGAGCCATTCTTATCATTGAAGATGGAATTTTGAAGGGTGTTTTGTCTGAGAGAGATTATGCTAGAAAAATTGTTTTGAAAGCTAAATCTTCAAAAAAAGCCTTGGTTCATGAAATTATGGAGGCAGATGTAGTTACAGTAAAACCTTCCGATAACTTAGATTATTGTATGGAATTAATGAGTACTAAAAGGGTGAGACATTTACCTGTTTTAGAAAACGATACTGTCATAGGAATTATATCCATAAGTGATGTTGTAAAAGCAATAATCGAAATCCAAAAAGATACAATTCAACATTTAAACTCTTACATTACCCAATAAAAAGAATCAAAAAAGGTATAATTATAAAAAGCTGCAGTTAATGCAGCTTTTTTTTGGAATCCAAATAGGCTTGTTTTTATACAAAAGAATGGGGGAAAAGTCCTCTTTTTTTAAATCAAGACTCCTATCTTTGTAAGCTAGAATAAAATCTAAAAACAATGGACAAAAATAGCAAAAGAAGAGAAGCATTATTATACCACGCAAAGCCAACTCCTGGTAAAATTCAAGTAGTTCCCACTAAAAAATATGCAACACAAAGAGATTTGTCTTTGGCTTATTCCCCTGGTGTAGCCGAGCCGTGTTTGGAGATTGCAAAAGATGTTAATAATGTTTATAAATATACCGCAAAAGGAAATTTAGTTGCTGTAATTACTAATGGTACAGCTGTATTGGGACTTGGTGATATTGGACCTGAAGCATCTAAACCTGTAATGGAAGGTAAAGGATTGTTGTTTAAAATTTTTGCCGATATTGATGTATTTGACATCGAAATTGGAACAAAGGATATTGAAGAATTTATCCAGACAGTTAAAAATATAGCACCAACTTTTGGTGGAATTAACTTAGAAGATATTAAAGCGCCGGAGTCTTTTGAAATTGAACGAAGATTGGTTGAAGAGTTGAATATTCCAGTAATGCATGATGATCAACACGGAACAGCTATTATATCATCAGCTGCTTTGTTGAACGCATTAGAACTGGCTAATAAAAAATCAGAAGATGTAAAAATGGTCGTTTCAGGAGCTGGTTCTGCTGCTCTTGCTTGTGCCGATTTATATGTTTTATTAGGAGTAAAAGTTGAAAATATATTGATGTTTAACAGTAAAGGAGTTTTAACGAAAGACAATCCTTCTCTTTCTGTTTTGCAACAAAAATATGCTAAAGACATAAAACCAATGAGTCTTGAAGAAGCTTTAGTTGGTGCAGATATCTTTTTGGGTTTATCAACAGGAGGGATTATGTCTCCACAAATGTTGATGGGAATGGCGGAAAATCCAATCGTTTTTGCAATGGCAAATCCAGATCCGGAAATTGATTATAATCTTGCTATCGCAACTCGAAAAGATGTTATCATGGCCACAGGACGTTCTGATTTTCCTAATCAGGTGAATAATGTTCTTGGGTTTCCATATATTTTTAGAGGAGCGCTTGATGTTCGTGCAACCAAAATAAACGAAGCCATGAAAATGGCAGCTGTAAAAGCGCTTGCTTTATTGACTAAAGAATCAGTTCCAGAACAAGTAAATGTTGCTTATGGGGCAACTAAATTGGTTTTTGGAAAAGAATATATTATTCCTAAACCATTCGACCCAAGATTGATAACTATTGTTGCACCTGCTGTTGCAAAAGCGGCTATGGATTCAGGAGTAGCGTTAAATCCTATTACTGATTGGAAAAAGTATGAAGAGGAGCTTTTAGATCGTTTAGGGAATGACAACAAGATGGTTCGATTGATTACCAATAGGGCTAAAATGGATCCAAAAAGAATCGTTTTTGCGGAAGCAGATCATTTAGATGTTCTTAAAGCGGCTCAAATTGTATTAGAAGAAGGGATTGGTTTTCCAATTTTATTGGGGAACAAAGAAATTATTTTGGAATTAAAAGAGGAACTAGGCTTTGATGCCGATGTTCAAATTATAGATCCAAAAATTAAAGAAGAGGAGTCTAGAAGAAATAAGTTTGCCAAAACCTATTGGAAATCCAGACAAAGACGTGGAATATCTTTATTGGATGCTCAGAAATTAATGCGTGAAAGAAACTATTTTGCTGCTATGATGGTCAATGAGGGAGAGGCGGATGCATTAGTTACAGGACATTCCAGAAGTTATCCATCTGTAGTAAAACCAATGTTGCAACTTATCGATAAAGCTCCAGGAGCTTCGCTTGTTGCTACTACAAATATGATGATGACGACTCGTGGACCTATGTTTTTGTCGGATACCGCAATAAATATTAATCCTTCGGCAGATGATTTAGCAAAAATTGCCATTATGACTGCAAAAACGGCTAGAATGTTTGGAGTGGAACCGGTAATTGCTATGATATCATATTCTAATTTTGGCTCTTCTACAAATGAAAGTGCTGCAAAAGTAAGAGAAGCAGTAGCTTATTTGCATAAAAACCATCCTGATATGGTTATTGATGGAGAAATTCAAGCTGATTTTGCGTTGAATCCAGAAATGTTAAAAGCAAAATTTCCGTTTTCAAAACTAGCAGGTAAAAAAGTAAATACTTTAATTTTTCCTAATTTGGAATCGGCTAATATTACCTATAAACTTTTGAAAGAATTAAATAAAGTTGATTCAATAGGGCCTATCATGTTAGGAATGGGAAAACCAGTTCACATATTTCAATTAGGAGCAAGCGTAGAAGAAATGGTTAATATGGCTGCTATTGCAGTGATTGATGCACAAGAAAAAGAGAAGAAAAAAATAAATGTAAGTGAGTAGTTCTTTGACGATGAACTGCATTTAAATAGATTGATTTAGTAAAATTATGTGCTAATTTTATTATATTTGGTAACATATATTATAAAAAATGATTGCACATATACAGGGGAAATTAGTAGAAAAGACACCAACACAGGTAGTTATTGATTGTGGAGGCGTGGGATATCATGTAAATATATCCTTACATACCTACTCGTTGCTTCCCAATACTGACTTTATAAAATTGTATACGCATCTTCAAATAAAAGAAGATGCGCATACTTTATTTGGTTTTGTAGAAAAATCAGAAAGGGAAATTTTTAAATTATTATTATCTGTTTCAGGTATTGGGGCTAGCATTGCCAGAACCATGTTGTCATCATTAGACCCAAAACAAATTACAAATGCTATTGCATCAGGTGATGTAGTTACAATTCAATCTATAAAAGGAATTGGTAGCAAAACGGCACAAAGAGTAATACTTGATTTGAAAGAAAAAGTATTGAAATTGTATGATTTAGATGAAGTTTCTATGTCGCAAAGCAATACAAATCGAGATGAAGCGTTATCTGCTTTGGAGGTGTTAGGTTTTGTTCGAAAAACTTCAGAACGAATCGTAGAAAAAATTGTAAAAGAGGATCCAGAGGCTTCTGTTGAATCGATTATTAAGAAAGCTTTAAAAAACTTATAAAAGGTACTCAAAACACGGATTATATGCATAAAATTTGTATTTTTTTGCTAGTCATATTTTGTGGTTTTGTATCGCAAGCTCAGGTAACACCAGCCGCTCAGGATACAATTGTAACTGGTTTTGCTACAGGGAAAGTCCAGTTAAAAGATCCTCAAAGTGTTCTTTCTGCTTATACTTATGATCCAGTTACCGATAGGTATATTTACACTAATTCAGTTGATGGATTTTCTATTAACTATCCTATTATTTTAACTCCAAAAGAGTATGAAAGTTTACTCTTGAAAGAATCTATGCGAGATTATTTCAAGAAAAAAGTAGATGCTATAGAAGGGAAAAAAGAAGGTAGTGAAGCGGCTAAAAAAGATTTATTACCAAGGTATTATGTAAAATCAGGGCTTTTTGAGTCCATTTTCGGAAGTAATACCATCGATGTAAAACCAACCGGATCTATCGAACTGGATTTGGGTATGCGTTATACAAAACAAGATAATCCTTCGTTTTCACCAAGAAACAGATCGAATCTTTCTTTCGATTTTGATCAAAGGATAAGTATGAGCTTGATGGGGAAAGTGGGAACACGACTTAATGTAAATGCTAATTACGATACCCAGTCAACATTTGCTTTTCAAAATCTTATGAAGTTGGAATATGCTCCTTCAGAAGATGATATTATTCAGAAAATTGAAGTGGGGAATGTAAGTATGCCTTTGAATAGCTCGCTGATTAGGGGAGCACAAAGTTTATTTGGTGTAAAAACACAATTGCAATTTGGTAAAACTACTGTCACAGGTATATTTTCGGAACAAAAATCCCAGACTAAAAGTTTAATTGCTCAAGGAGGCGGAACAATTCAGGACTTTGATATGTATGCACTGGATTATGATAACGACAGACACTTTTTCTTGTCACAATATTTTAGAAACAGATACGATGCATCCTTAAAAAACTATCCTTTTATTGATAGTAGAGTTCAGATTTCAAGATTGGAGATTTGGGTTACCAACAGACAAAATCGTGTAAATACGACCAATAATAATCTAAGAAATATTATTGCACTTCAGGATTTAGGTGAAGGGCAATTAACAGGTTTAGCAGATAATGAAGTGGTTGTGTTAGATCCTTCAACTGCGATGTTTAATAATCCGGTAGATTCTCCTTCAGATAATTCAAATAATGATTATGATCCTGCACAAATAGCTGCTGGAAGTGGTTTGTTAAACAATAATATTCGTGAAATTGTAACTTCAAGTTCTGGATTTAATGGTACTGTAAGTGAAGGTCAGGACTATTCTAAATTAGAAAATGCCAGAAAATTGAACCCTAACGAATATACTTTTAATACTCAGTTAGGGTATATTTCATTGCAACAGCGACTAGCTAATGATGAGGTTTTAGCCGTTGCGTATCAATATACAATTGGAGATAAAGTTTATCAAGTTGGTGAATTTGGTAATGATGGAGTAGATGCAACCGTTGTAACGGGGGCTAATCAATCAAATCAGGCAATTATAACGCAAAGTTTGATATTGAAAATGCTGAAAAGTAATTTGACCAATGTCAAAAATCCGGTTTGGAACCTAATGATGAAAAATATCTATCAGATTCCAGGGGCTTATCAAGTGAAACAGGAAGACTTCAGATTTAATATTCTTTATACGGATCCGTCTGCTTTAAATTATATTACCGAAGTTCCGGGAAGTCCTTTCCCAGCAAATCCTTCAAGAGAAAATGAAGTCGCCGAAACTCCTTTGCTTAAAGTATTTAATTTAGATAAACTGAATTATAATAATGATCCACAAGCGGGAGGGGATGGTTTTTTTGATTTTATGCAAGGCTTGACGATAGATGCTCAAAACGGTAGAATAATATTTACAACTAAAGAGCCATTTGGAGAACTTTTGTTTTCTAAATTGTCAAACACAGGTTCAGGAGAAAATTACAATGATGTAAATACATATAATCTCAATCAAAAAAAATATGTGTTTAGAAACATGTATCGTAACACACAATCCGGTGCTTTACAAGATAGTGAAAAGAATAAGTTCTTATTAAGAGGAAAGTACAAATCCACGGGTGGTGATGGAATACCAATTGGTGCTTTCAATGTTCCCAGAGGTTCAGTTGTGGTTACTGCCGGAGGACGAGTTCTGGTTGAAGGAGTTGATTATAGTGTGAATTATCAGTTGGGGCGAGTTCAAATTCTAGATCCATCTCTTCAAGCCTCTAATACGCCTATTGAAGTTTCGTTGGAAAATAATTCAATTTTTGGTCAGCAAACCAGACGGTTTATGGGTGTCAATGTGGAACATAAAATTTCTGATAATTTTTTGGTTGGAGGGACTTTTTTAAAAATGACTGAAAGACCGTTTACTCAAAAATCCAGTTTTGGTCAGGAATCTGTAAATAATACTATTTATGGATTCAATTCCAATTTTTCTACTGAAGTCCCCTTTTTAACCCGATTAGTAAATAAATTGCCTAATCTGGATACTGATGTGCCTTCTAATCTTTCTGTGAGAGGAGAAATTGCATTTTTGAAACCAGATTCTCCAAAAGCAGATCGTTTCGAAGGGGAGTCAACTATTTACGTAGATGATTTTGAAGGTTCACAATCGACCATCGACATGCGTTCTCCTTATGCTTGGAGTTTGTCATCTACTCCTGATAAAAATGCAAGAAGCACTTATGACTTTAATGGTAGTGCTAACGATTTGAGTTATGGTTTTAAAAGAGCCAAGTTAGCATGGTACTCCATAGATCCTGTATTTTATACTCAAAAACCATCAGGAATTTCAAATGAAGAATTGTCTTTCAATACCACCAGAAGAATTTTTAGTGAAGAACTCTATCCTTTAACTGATATTGCACAAGGACAATCTCAAGTTGTTAATACATTAGATTTAAGTTATTATCCTTCTGACAGAGGGCCTTATAATAATAGTTTGAATGTGTCTACAAATCCGACAGATAATTTTGGAGGGATCATGAGGTCTTTAAATTCCACTAATTTCGAACAAGGAAATGTTGAATATATTCAATTTTGGATATTAGATCCTTATGTGGGTAGTGGTGAAATACCTCAGTCAAACACGGGTAAAATTTACTTCAATTTAGGGGAAGTATCTGAGGATGTATTAAAAGATGGAAGAAAACAATATGAAAATGGACTTGGTCCAGATCAAATATTAGCAAATCCACAGTCAATTTGGGGAGATGTGCCTGCATCACAATCTTTAATTTACGCTTTTGATGCCAATGCCGATAATAGAACCAATCAAGATGTAGGTTTAGATGGTTTGGATAATGTCAAAGAGGGAGCGGTTTACAGTAATTTTGCGTCTGAATCTGATCCTGCAGCAGATGATTATACCTATTATTTGAATGCTTCAGGGGATATTTTAGACCGATATAAAATGTATAATGGTGTAGACGGAAATTCCGCTGTTGATATTAATGATCCCAACAGAGGGGCTTCTACTGTTCCTGATGTGGAAGATATCAATAGAGATAATACTATGAATACAATCAATGCGTATTACGAGTATAGTATTGATGTTGAGCCTAATATGAGTATTGGACAAAATTACATTACTGATATAAGAAGTACCCAAGTTACATTGGCAAATGGGGCGATTACTGACGCTAGATGGATTCAGTTTAAAATACCTGTTTCGCAACCTGAAAATACTATTGGAAATATCTCCGATTTTAGATCAATTCGTTTCATGAGAATGTTTATGACGGGTTTTAATGATCAGGTAACAGTTCGTTTTGGAGCGCTGGATTTGGTAAGAGGAGAATGGAGAAGATATGCCAATACACTTGATTTTAATGATACAAATGTTGCTGATGACGAAACTACTTTAGATGTGTTAGCTGTAAATGTTCAGGAAAATAATGAGAGATGCCCCGTGAATTACATCACTCCTCCAGGGGTGGTTAGAGAACAGTTATATAACAATAATACCGTTATCAACCAGAATGAACAATCCTTGTCTTTGAGGGTGTCTGGTGATGGATTAGAACCGGAAGATTCAAGAGCTGTTTTTAAAAATGTAAGTATAGACATGCGTCAGTTCAAAAAATTGAAAATGTTTTTACATGCCGAATCTTTGCCAAATGAAATTGCGCTTCGGGATAATCAAATGGTAGGTTTTATTCGTTTTGGAAATGATTTTACACAGAATTTTTATCAAATAGAAATACCCTTAAAAGTTACGGTGCCTTCTTCAGCGTCTAGTACTGATTGTGCTGCTTTAAGTGCCGAAGCAGTCTGGCCTGAAGATAATGAAATTGATTTGTCATTGGCATTATTGACCAAATTGAAGATTCTGGCTATGAGCATTGACCCAAGCACGCTTCCATTGGATGGAATTTATTATCAAAACGAAGAGGAACTAGATCCCTCTTTGGCGAATAAAAATAATAAACTGAGATTGGGTATAAAAGGAAATCCTAATTTTGGTTTAGCCCGAACATTAATGGTTGGTGTAAAAAGCAACGAAACCCATCAAGATGTTAAAGGAGAAGTTTGGTTCAACGAATTGCGTTTAGCCGATATGGACAATCAAGGCGGGATGGCAGCCGTGTTGAATGTAGATTCAAATTTTGCTGATTTTGCTACAGTTTCCGCCACAGGTAAAAAAAGTACGATTGGTTTTGGAGCATTAGAAGAAGGTCCAAATGAAAGAAATCGTGAGGATACTAAACAATATAATATAGTAACTAATGTTAATTTGGGGAAATTATTGCCTCCAAAATGGGGTATTAACTTGCCGTTTAATTATGCTATTGGTGAAGAAACCATTACTCCGGAATATGATCCTTTTAATCAGGACATCAAATTAAAACAGTTGTTGGCTAATACCACTGACCAAGCCGAAAAAGAGAATATTGAAAGAAGAGCTATTGATTATACGAAACGACAAAGCATCAATTTTATCGGGGTTAGAAAAGAAAGAAGTCCAGAGCAGAAACAACGTGTTTATGACCCGGAGAACTTCACTTTCTCGCAGTCTTTTAACCAGGTAGAGCGACATGATTTTGAAATAGAGGATTATGTTGACCAACAGGCAAATTCATCTGTTGATTATGCGTATAGTTTTCAGCCAAAACCTGTCGAGCCGTTCAAGAAAACAGCTTTCATGAAAAAAAGTGATTATTGGAAATTACTGAGTGATTTCAACTTTAATTACCTGCCTTCGAATATTTCTTTTAATACTAATATTATCAGACAGTACAATCGTCAGCAATTTAGACAAGTTGATGTAGAAGGAATTGGTTTAGATCCATTGTACCGAAGAAATTTTGCATTCAATTATCAGTATGGTTTTAATTATAATTTGACAAAGTCATTAAAATTGAATTATACAGCTTCTTCCAGCAATATTGTAAAAAGCTATTTGAACGAAGACAATGAACCTATCGATAGTTTTACGATATGGGATAGTTATTGGGATATAGGAGATCCTAATCAGCACATGCAACAATTGGTTGTGAATTATGAAATACCCATTAATAAAATTCCAGTGTTTAGTTTTATTAAAGCGAACTATTCGTATACAGGTGATTACAGCTGGCAGCGTTCCTCTAATGCTTTGTCTCAAATAGAAATTGAAGGAAATAGTTATAATTTAGGGAATACGGTTCAAAATGCAAGTTCACATAATTTGAATGGGACATTCAATATGGATGCGTTTTATAAGTATTTGGGCTTAACAAAAAACACAAATAAACCTGCAGCTAAATCTAAAACTGCTGCTCCAAAACCAGGAGAAAAAGTTGTGAATACTGCTACGCCGCAAATTGCAAAAAGCAATGAGTTTGTAGATGGTTTGATTGGGGTTTTAACGAGCATTAAGAATATTCAAATGAATTATACTGAAAACAGTGGTACAATTCTGCCAGGATACACACCGGGTGTGGGATTCCTAGGTTCATCAAGACCTTCTTTAGGATTTATTTTTGGAAGTCAGGATGACGTTCGATATGAAGCTGCTAAGAACGGATGGCTTACCAATTACCCTGATTTTAATCAAAATTACTCACAAGTTATCAATAGGTTATTTAAAGCTACAGCTAATGTGGATTTGTTACCAGATTTAAAAGTTGATTTGTCATTAGACAGAGCCTATTCTAAAAACTTCTCAGAACAATATGATGTTACCGATGGACAATACAATTCACGATCACCATACAGTTACGGTCTTTTTTCAATTTCTACTGTTTTAATTAAAACATCTTTTTCAACGAGTGATGAAAATGAATCTGTCGCTTTTGAAGATTTTAGAAACAATAGACTTGCAGTTGCTAATCGATTGGCCACGCAACGTGGGATAGATATCAATAATCCGGCAAATCTTGATGCTGAAGGGTATCCTATAGGTTACGGTAAAAATAACCAAGCAGTATTGCTGCCTGCTTTTTTAGCAGCTTACTCAGGAACTAACGCAGCAGATGTTTCGCTTGGAATTTTCAGAAATTTTCCAATACCAAACTGGGCTGTGAAATACAATGGACTGATGCGTTATGCTTTTTTCAAAAAGAATTTCAAACGCTTTTCCATGCAACACAACTATAGAGCTTCCTACACCATTAATGCGTTTAGGTCTAATTTTGAGTATGATAAAGCACCAAGCGGCGTCGATGCAAGCGGTAATTTTTTCAATAGAACGATTATGTCGAACATCAATTTAGTGGAGCAATTCAGTCCGCTTATAAGAATGGATTTTGAATTGAAAAGTTCATTAAAAGTACTTACAGAGATTAAAAAAGACAGAGCGCTATCGATGAGTTTTGACAATAATCTATTGACAGAAGTAAAGGGAGTCGAATATATTGTAGGACTTGGTTATCGATTTAAAGATGTAATTTTCTCTTCCAGATTGGCGGACAATCCAACGGGAATTATAAAAAGTGATATTAACTTGAAAGGAGATCTTTCCTATCGAAATAATCAAACGATTGTCAGGTATTTAGATTATGATAACAATCAATTGGCGGGAGGGCAAAATATTTGGTCTCTAAAGATTACTGCGGATTATGCTTTTAGTAAGAATTTGACAGCAATTTTCTATTATGATCATTCATTTTCGAAAGCAGTAATATCAACTACTTTTCCTTTAACAAATATTAGATCTGGATTTACGATGCGTTATAATTTTGGGAATTAATTTTTTTAAAATCTAAACAAGATTTGAATTGAGATTGTTACATTTGTCACATAAAATTTTGAATAACAATTAATAATTATCAATTAGTATTTATATGAACATACCAGCAAATTTAAAGTACACTAAAGATCATGAATGGATTAGTATTGACGGCGATATCGCAACAGTAGGAATTACTGATTTTGCACAAAAAGAATTAGGGGATATCGTATATGTTGAAGTGGAAACTTTAGATCAGACTTTAGAAAAAGATGAGGTTTTTGGAACTGTTGAAGCGGTAAAAACTGTTTCTGATTTGTTTCTTCCATTATCAGGTGAAATTATCGCGTTTAATGACGCTTTGGAAAATACACCAGAAAGTGTAAATTCTGATCCCTATGGAGCGGGATGGATGATAAAAATAAAAATTTCAAACGAAGCAGAAATTGATTCATTGCTTTCAAGTGAATCGTACAAAGAGCTTATTGGTGCCTAAACAATTCTATTTTTGGACAGCTTTATCTTGGACTGGAATAATAGTTTTTTTTTGTTTAGTAAAATCAAGCGCTATTCCTGTTGTTCGTATTTCAAATTTAGATAAAATTGTTCATGCGTTTTTTCATTTAGTGTTAACATCTCTTTGGTTTTTGTTTTTTAAGAAGCATTTAAATAGTTCAAATATTTTTAAGCCTTTGGTAGCGGCTTTTTTGATTTCTGTTTTTTTTGGAATAGGGATTGAAATAGCACAGGAGTTATTTACAAAAACTAGGAAGGGAGATTTATTGGATGTGTTAGCAAATTCATCAGGAACAACTCTCGCTATTTGTTTGCTTTTGTTTTTTAATAAGTACACTAATTTAAATAAAGTTTGATATGGATTACAATCCCACTTCGGTGGGATTTTTTTATAGTACAAAAAGAATTTATTTTTTTTACAATCAATAATGTATAAAATAACATTGCATCTTTGCGAAGTAGTCACTAATAGTAATTAAATGTGAATTTAAAATGTATTTTTGCTAATAGACTTTAAGGATATTATGAAATCATAAGAAAAATGAATATTAAACAATATTTAGATTCTACTTATTTAAAAACGGCATCGCAAGCAGGTCTTAGTGAAGCTGATACAATTAGTGTTGTTAAAGAATTCATTCAGGAAGGCATCGATGAGCATTTTAAGCTGATCATGATTCGGCCGAATATGGTTTCTATGGCAAAAAAAATGATTGTCGACGCCAATTCAAATTTACAAATAGGGACCGTAATTGATTTTCCGGAAGGGAAGTCTAGTGTAAGTGAAAAACTTTCAGAAGCGATTCAGGCGATTGAAGATGGAGCTGATGATTTGGATTTCGTTTGTAATTACCACGCATTTAAAAAAGGAGATGTTGATTTAGTTAAAGAAGAGATTTTGAAATGTACGCTTTTGGGACTTGAAAATAATAAGGTCGTAAAATGGATTATTGAAGTGGCGGCACTTGATGATAAACAGATTATACAATTGTCTGCTTTGATAAAAAATAGTGTTATTTCAAATTTTAAAGAAGAGTTGTACCAATCGGTTTTTGTAAAGTCGTCAACAGGTTTTTATAAAACGGAAAATAATTTACCAAATGGTGCGACAATTCACTCGATTATTATTATGTTGGAAAATGCTTCGCCACTTCCTGTAAAAGCGGCAGGTGGAGTAAGGACTTATGAAGAGGCTGTTGAAATGATTCGATTGGGAGTAAAACGGATCGGATCATCGGGAGCAAAAGCTATTGCAAATGGGCAAAATTCACAAACTGATTACTAAATTCACAAAGAAAAAAGCATGAAAAAAGGTTTTGCAACATTACTTTTATCATTTTATTCCTTTTTTATTTATTCGCAAGAAATAAATAATAGCCCAATACAGTCAGCTGCATCGGCCGAACGATTTCCTGTTTTTTTGAATTGTGAAAACTTACAATCTAAGGAATTAGAAAATTGTTTTTATTATCAAGTTCAAAATTTTGTCTTTCAAAATTTTGAAGTTCCTGAAAATCTTAAACAAAATAATTTTAAGGGAAGTGTAGAGGTTCTTTTTGAAGTAGATAGTAACGGTGTTTTTAAAGTGATTTATGTTAATGCCATTGATGAAGAGTTAATAAAAGAAACCAAACGGATTTTTGGTGTATTTCCTAAAATAAAACCGTCAACTTATAACGGGAAGCCAACCTATTCCAAATATACAATAGCAATTGCTATTCCGTTAAGAAGTCCGGAGCAACTGGCTTCAGAAGCACTTGCTCGCGCAGAAATTTTGCCAAATCCAACAAAACAACTTACTGAATTAGATAGTATCGTTTATAAAAAGTTTAATAATCCACAGTTTGAAAGTCATTTGAATATTCCTTTTTCACACAGTTATTATGCTCAGTTTGACGCTTCTTTAAATCAAGTTGGCAGTAATAATCATACTGCATCAAAACCTTATACTTATGCCGAAGTTTCAAAGTATTATGATCTAAAAGCGGTAAACAATAAACTTAAGAAGAATGTTTCCGGCTGGTGGGCTAGAAAATTATGGAATGAAAATACGGTTGAAATTCAAGGTGATGGATATTGGTTTACATTAAATCCTATATTGGATTTGCAGGTTGGGAAAGCATCTCAAACAAAAGCAAATTACACTTATGTAAATACGCGGGCAATCAATTTTCGTGGGGGATTAGGAAAACAGCTTAATTTTACCACTACAGTTTTTGAAAGTCAAGGGCGATTTGCAGATTATTTTAATCGTTATGCAGAATCAATAAAGCCTGCTGGTGGAAATCCTGCGATTATTCCAGGTATGGGAATTGCCAAAGATTTCAAAACTGATGCGTATGATTTTCCTTTGGCGGAAGCCAATATAACTTTTGCACCAAGTAAATATGTTGATTTGCAATTGGGTTATGGAAGAAACTTTATTGGGGATGGATACCGTTCTTTATTAGAAAGTGATGCCGCGAGTCCTTATCCCTATTTTAAATTAAATACTAATTTTTGGAAAATAAAATACACTAATACTTATATGTGGTTGAAAGATGTTCGACCTGAGGTTACACTCGAAAGGACCTATGCTACAAAGTTTATGGCAAACCATTACTTAAGTTGGAATGTATCTAATAAATTGAATCTTGGTTTCTTTGAATCTGTAATCTGGACCAATACGAATGATAGAGGATTTGATGTGAGTTTTGTAAATCCAATTATTTTTTACCGTTCCGTTGAATTTGCTTCTTCTGCCAGAACTGGAAATGCGGTTTTAGGGTTGACCTATAAATACAAATGGAATAATCAAATAAATCTATACGGACAATTTATTCTTGATGAATTTTCTCTTGGAGATATTAAAGAAAGGGATAATAGTTGGAAAAATAAATACGGTTATCAGTTAGGAGTTAAGTATTACAATGCGTTCAAAGTAGATGACTTATTATTGCAGTTAGAATACAATCACGTTCGACCTTATGTATATTCGCATAGTGTTCCCATCACAAATTACGGTCATAACAATCAAAGTATAGGGCATCAATGGGGAGGAAATTTTAAGGAGTTTATTGCCATAGCCCGTTATCATAAAGATAGGTATTTTGCTGATGCAAAAATAACTGTGGCTACCCGTGGATTGGATTTTGATACTGCTGAAGACAGCTATAATTACGGAGGGAATATTTATAAAGATTACGATGAAAATAGGGCTTTGGATAGCGGTGTGAAAGTAGGGCAGGGAAATAAAACGGCTGTTTTTATTACAGATATTCAGGCCGGTTATTTGATAAATCCAGCAACTAATCTGAAGGTTTTTGGAAGCTATATTTATAGAAGTTTTGATCCAACTAAAAATACGGCAACTACTTTCAATGAGAGTACCAATTGGTTTACTTTAGGGATACGTTCCGATGTTTTTAATTGGTATTTTGATTATTAGTTTTAATTATTTTTCTAAAAAAGCTTTTTTATGAATTGTTTTTTGCCAAATCCCTTTTGATACCCTACTTTTGCAAAAGTTTTTACAAAGCAAATAAACAGTAGCATTGGACGCAACACAAAATACCCTTTCATTAAAATCTATTTATATTGATTTCCGCGAAATAACTAAAGCGCGCCTAGCTGTTAGCGTTGTGTTTTCGTCTATTGCGGGTTTTATGCTTGGGATTTTTGATATTCATTCTTTTAGTTGGATGACATTATTCAAATTAGCTATTGGTGGCTATTGCATGGTGGGCGCTTCTAATGCTTTTAATCAAGTTATCGAAAAAGACTTAGATGCTTTGATGGATCGAACGAAAAATCGTCCCGTTCCAGCAGGTAGAATGTCTCGAAGTACGGCTTTGATTATTGCTAGTCTTCTAACCGTTGTTGGAATCATTTTGCTTTATACGATTAACCCAAAAACGGCCATGTTTGGTGCGATTTCAATATTTCTTTATACCAGTGTTTATACTCCTTTAAAAACCATGACATCGTTGTCTGTTTTTGTAGGTGCTTTTCCGGGAGCAATTCCTTTTATGTTAGGTTGGGTTGCGGCAACAGGAGAGTTTGGAATAGAAGCAGGAACATTATTTCTAATACAGTTTTTCTGGCAATTCCCTCATTTTTGGGCTATTGGCTGGTTTTTATATGAAGATTATGAAAAAGCAGGTTTCTTTATGTTGCCTACTGGGAAAAAAGATAAAGGAACGGCTTTACAAATAATTTTATATACAGTTTGGCTTATTATAGCTTCGCTAATACCAGTTTTTGGTTATACAGGGCGTTTGTATATTACCCCGGTAACAGCAATAGTTGTATTTTTACTAGGTATTTGGATGCTTTATTATGCAGTGCAATTGTATAAGTTAAGAACTGCAAAAGCAGCTAGGACCCTGATGCTGGTAAGTGTTTCTTATATAACATTGTTGCAATTAGTTTATATATTTGATAAATTTTTAAGATAATTATGGAAATGACAATGACAACAGACGAACATAAGTCTAGAACAGCGCGATCATACAAATTGATACTGCTATTTGCGATGGCTAGTATGACCATGATGTTTGCAGGACTTACAAGTGCATTCGTAGTAAGTAAATCCAGAGCCGATTGGTTAAAGGATTTTCAATTACCGACAGCGTTTTATTATAGTACTTTAGCTATTATAGGGTGCAGTGTGACGTTTTATTTGGCTAAAAAAGCTATTCAGAAAAACAATCAAAATGCAACTACTAAATTTCTTTTCGCTACTTTAGCATTAGGGATATTATTTGTAATTTTACAATTTGTAGGTTTTGGACAAATAGTGGAAAACGGCTATTATTTCACAGGAAGTGGAAGCTCAATCACGACTACTTTTTTATATGTTGTAACGGTTGTGCACCTGATTCACCTTGCTGGTGGCCTAATTTCACTGCTAATTATAATTTATAATCATTTTAAACAAAAATACAATTCAACTCAAACCCTTGGAATAGAACTAGGTGCAATGTACTGGCACTTTCTTGATCTATTATGGGTTTATTTGTTTTTGTTTTTATATTTCTTTAAATAAGAAAAAAACGTAAATTTGGGAACTTTTTAACGAATAACTTTTATGGAAGCGACAGTTACTACTGCTAATAGTGAAGAAAAAACTTGGGGAGGCGGCAATGAGCCAATGGGAGCAAGTTATGGCAAATTGATGATGTGGTTTTTTATCGTATCAGATGCCTTAACGTTCTCTGGATTTCTTGCAGCGTATGGTTTTTCTAGATTTAAATTTATTGAGACATGGCCTTTGGCCGATGAAGTGTTTACTCACTTCCCATTTATGCATGGAGTATCTGCTCCGATGTATTACGTGGCATTAATGACGTTTATTTTGATTTTTTCATCTGTAACAATGGTTTTGGCTGTTGATGCAGGTCATCAAATGAAAAAAAATAAAGTCGTGGTTTATATGTTTTTAACCATTATCGGAGGTTTGATTTTCGTCGGATCTCAAGCTTGGGAATGGAAAAACTTTATAAAAGGGGAATATGGTGCAATTGAAACAAAAGGAGGTAGTTTGCTTCAGTTTGTCGATAAAGATGGACACCGTGTGGCTCTTGCTGATTTTGCGGCAACTTTGCCGGAAGAAAGAGAACAATTGACTCGAAATAAAGGGAAATGGTTTATGAGTGAGGCGGCTTTGCCTTCTTATTCTGTAGCCGAAGTTCAAGCAGGTTTCAAAGCACATCCTGATCTTTTGATCAGAACTGAGGTGATAACCAAAGAAAAACAAAAAACAATTCTTTCTAGAGAAGAGTCAGAATTAAGATTGAGCCAAGCTAGTTACGTAGTAGAAGGAGCGAACTTAACCAGAAACGAATATGGAAGTAAATTATTCGCAGATTTCTTTTTCTTTATAACAGGATTCCACGGTTTTCACGTATTTTCAGGGGTAATAATAAATATCATTATATTTTTTAATGTATTAGTTGGAACTTATGAAAAAAGAAAAAGCTATGAGATGGTAGAAAAAGTGGGGCTTTATTGGCACTTTGTTGATTTAGTTTGGGTATTTGTATTTACAGTTTTCTATCTCGTTTAATTTCAAAAAGTAATTATCATGTCACACGAACACGTATCTAATACTGGTAGAATCTGGAAAGTTTTCGGAATACTATCTGCCGTAACAATAATAGAAGTTTATCTAGGTATTTTGAAACCAGATTTTCTTCACATGAACAATTTTTTAAGTATGAATTTACTTAATTGGATATTTTATGCTCTTACTATTTTTAAGGCATATTATATTGTATGGGCTTTTATGCACATGGAAGGGGAGAAAAGTACTTTAAGAAGTGCAGTTGTTTACCCAGTAATTTTTCTGATATTATATTTGCTCTTCATTCTTTTGACTGAAGGGAATTATATTTATGAGGTTTTTAAAAATTCTACTATTAAATGGAATTTTTAACAAGATATTAATTCAAAAAAAGGGTACGCATTGCGTACCTTTTTTTATTTTTGTACTTTAAATTTTATCATTACAATGAAAAAAAATATTGTCCTATTTGTCCTTTTCATTTTGCCTATTGTTGCCTATCTTTTTTTTGCATCTGGTGTAAATAGTTTCACTAAATTACCTGTTATAACTCCGAAAACTGCCGATTTTGGTAATTGGGAGTCTTTAGATGAAAAAAAAATCAGTTTAGACGGGAAAGTCACTATTCTTGGTTTTTCGGGTACTGAGCTTTTAAAAAACAGAGGAAATTTTTTCAATCTAAATCAAAAAATTTATCAAAGGTATCATGACTTCAAAGATTTACAATTTGTCGTAATTTGTCCTATTGGGACTGAAAATGATGCTAAAAAAGTAATTGATGCTTTAGCCGCTTTTACCGATGTTTCGCAATGGCATTTTCTTTTCACCTCTCCACAGGAGATAAATACTTATTACGATCAATTAAAGTTGGTAGGGAAACTTGATGAGAATTTAGGGACGCCAAACGTTTATATAATTGATAAAGAAAGAAATCTTAGAGGAAGAAAACTGGTAAAAGATTATAAAGAAGGCTATAATACGTTTCATCCGGCGGAGTTAAGTAATGAAATGTTAGATGATTTTAAAGTTATCCTTTATGAATATCGCGCTGCTCTTAAAAAAAATAATAATGCTAGCAGAAAAATTTAATTTTTTTATTTATGCTTAAAAATAAATCATACATAGGAATTTCATTTATTATATTGATTTTCGGAATTTATGCTGTGCCTAAAATAATAGATAAAATTCAAAATAACGAAGTTGTAAAAGGGAATCGATTGGATAAAGTCAATCCAGCAATCAAAGGAGATGAGAAATTAGTCAAGATTGGTCCTGCACCAAAATTCGAATTAGTAAATCAGGATAATAAAAAGATAACTAATGAGACTTACAAAGGGAAAGTGTATGTTCTGGAGTTTTTCTTTTCAACCTGCCCGACAATTTGCCCGAAAATGAATGCGAGTATGTTGGCTATAGAAAAGAGTTTTTTTGGGAATCCTAATTTTGGAATTGTTTCTATTACGATAGATCCTGAAAATGACACACCGGAAGTGTTGAAAAAGCACGCTGCTCTTTTAGGTGTTAAATCTTCAAATTGGAATTTTTTAACTGGAGATAAGGCCTATGTTTTTGATTTAGCCAATAAGGGCTTTAATCTTTATGCAGGTGAAAATGCTAAAGTGACAGGAGGTTTTGAGCACTCGGGATTATTTGCCTTAATTGATAAAAATGGTTACATCCGTTGTCGAAAAGATGACTTTGGAAATCCGATTTTATATTACGATGGTTTAGATAAAAAAGGGGTAAGAAATATTCAGCAGGATATAAATATATTATTAGAAGAATAAAATGGAAGATAATTCATTAGAACAAAAATTTAGTAAGCTTATAATCATAGTATCGATTGTGATTCCAGTTGTAGTAGCGATTCTTTTTGGAGTAAAACTAAAAGATTTTGGCTATAATGTTGAACCGCTTTCTTTTTTACCTCCAATTTACGCAACTATCAATGGAATGACTGCTCTTGTTTTAATTGCTGCTGTAGTGGCTATTAAAAACGGAAAACGAATGCTTCATGAAAGATTGATGACTTCAGCAATTGCTTTGTCTGTAGCTTTTCTTGTTATGTATGTCGCGTATCACATGACTGCTGATTCTACCAAATTTGGTGGTGAAGGGACAATAAGATACTTTTATTTTTTTATTTTAATTACACATATCATTTTATCCATTGCTATTATTCCAATGGTTTTAATTACATATGTTAGAGCTTTGGCAGAAAAATTTGATACTCATAAAAAAATTGCTAAAATTACTTTCCCTATTTGGTTGTATGTTGCCGTTACTGGGGTAGTTGTTTACTTAATGATTTCTCCATATTATGTATACTAAAGCCAAAAATCAAATGCCAAGTACTAAAAATAGTATCAGTAAGTTGTCAGTTTGTATTTTTCTTCTGGTTTCAAGCTTCTTTTCGCTATCTGCCAATGCACAATGTGCTATGTGTCGAGCTGCGTTGACGAGCAAAGGGAATGCGACGAAAGCAGCTGCGGTAAATGACGGAATTGTCTATTTAATGATAGTTCCATATCTGCTTGTTGCAGGTATTGGATATGCTATTTATCGAATGAAAAAGAATAAATCAAAGTAGATAATTCCTTTCATTTTAAACCATCTATTGATACATTTACAGTTCCTTTTACTTCGATAAAAGCAATGATGGCCTGGTTGGTTAGTTCAATTTTTTGGAATTGAATATCTTCCATTTTTCCATTTACATAAACACCTGGCATAGGCGAATAATTTTTTAAGTAATTCATCATGTTTTGTTTTCCTTCTTCTAAATTTGGTTTTATAGAGTAGCGACAATTCTGCTGAATTTTTTTTAAAATTAATCCCTGAGCAAGCCAGTTGGCAGTACGCATTAATTTATTCTTTGTGTCTAAGGCATAATCTAATTTGTCAAAAAACACTTCTTTTGTTTTGTCGCTATATTGTGGAAAACCTGTAAGATAAATAGTTCCATCAACAGATCCTAATACGTCTAAAGCAATTATCATCTTACCGTTCTTATGCCAAATAGCTACGTTTTGTACTTTAATTTTCTTGCTTCCTGAGCCAAATTCCTGTCCGGAAAAATTTTTGGTCATTATTTTTGAAGCTTCTTGATAGGTAGAAACTGCAACAATATTTGCTGTTATTTCTTCAGGAATTTTAATGACGGGTTTTAGAACGATTTTATTTTTGTTAAATTTAGATTCTGGTTGTCGTCCTATCAATGTTTCCATGTTGCATTTCATTCCCATTCCCAGTATAAAAGTGTCATTTTTTAGTTTGGCGCTGGTAGAATAAATTTCGATAGGGACAATTCGAAGCCAACTTTCATAAGTGTCACTCATTTGAAAAGGAGTACAAATTTTTTCTAATGCAGAAAGAACGTTAGGTTTAAAGTCCATAGATTTTGCAATGGCATCATCAATCTTTTTTTCGATTTTCGATTTAAAAAGCTTTATACCAGGATTGATTAAATAAGTGACGGGCATGCTTTTTCCAAAGATTGTCATCGTTGGACTTTCATTCCAATCTAATGATTTAAGCTCTGTTTTTGTGTTTAGTTTCCAATTGATTAAATCCACATCACTTGCCAAAGTCACAACACCATTAAGGTTGAATTCCTTCGTGTTGTATAATTCCATACCCAACTTTTTTGTGCCGATTCTGTATTTTACAATAGCTTTCAATGGTAAAATGGTTTTTATTCTTTCCTGGGAATTTTCGTGATCATTTTCGATAGTAATTGGAGCTAATTTCCAAATTTTCATTTCAATGTCATCATCTTCAATGTTATTGTCCTCATAAATTAATCCATTCAAAAGAGAATTAGTTTGGTTCTCAATATCTTTTAATTTTATACTAATTGGTAAATTAATAAAAGAAGGTATGTTTTCATAAACTAAAGGAACTGCATCATCTGGTTCGGGTTTTAATGTAGCTAGCTTTTGAGAAGTAGAACATCCGGAAATCCACACGGTAAGCATAATGATAAGTAGGATTGAAAAGAATTTTAGCATTTTAGTTTAGTTTAAAAGAACAAAATTAACAAAACAAATATATTTTTAGGATTTTTTGTAACAAATGCTAATTTTCAAAGTCTAATTGTTTTTATAACTGATTTATGGGTGAAATATTTCATATTATTCCATAATTCTTTAATAGAAAAAGTTAAATTTGTTTAGCAGGTATACTGTACTTTTATTCAAAATATATGGAAAAAAGAAGTTTTTTTAGTTTAATTATGATGTTAGTTTGTAGCATAACAATTCAGGCTCAATCCAAAAATTGGACCTTGGAAGAATGCATAAAATATGCCATACAAAACAACATTTCTATCAAGCAAACCGAATTAGATTCTAAAGCGGCCGCTATTGATAAAAAAGATGCCAAAGGGAATTTTCTTCCTTCCTTGAATGCCAATGCCTCTCATTCTTGGAATATTGGATTGAATCAGGATATTACAACAGGACTTTTGAGAAATCAAACGACACAATTTACCTCTGCAGGTGCAAATGTTGGTATTGATATTTACAAAGGATTGCAAAATCAAAATACCCTTCGCAAAGCTAATCTTTCGATAGTTGCAGGAAAATATCAACTGTTAAAAATGCAGGAAGATGTTGCGCTGAATGTTGCTAATGCTTTTTTGCAAGTGCTTTTTAATAAAGAAAATCTAAAAGTGCAAAAAGAACAATTGGCTATTAATGAAAAACAATATAGCCGTTCTGAAGAATTAGTTAATGCAGGTTCGATTCCTCGAGGAGATTTATTAGACATAAAAGCCACTGTAGCCTCAAACAATCAAAATGTTATCGCTGCTGATAATGCCTTATTAATTTCTAAATTAAGTTTAGCTCAATTGTTACAATTAAAAGATTTTGAAAATTTTGATGTCATTGAGGGTACTTCTGCGAAAGATGAAAATAATATAATGACTGAAACTCCTACTGCTATTTATGAAAAGGCTAAAGAAGGTAGAACCGAATTAAAAATTGCCAAAACGAATTTAGAAATTGCAGAGAAAAATGTAGCTATAGCAAAAGGAGCTTTTCAGCCGACTCTTCAGGGGTTCTATAGTTTTAACAGTCGTGTATCATATGCAGACGTTCCCCAATATGACCCCACAACCGGAACTATAATTGGAACTCAAAGCCCTGATCCTTTTTGGACTCAATTTAGTGACAATAAAGGACAATCTTTTGGGGCTCAATTATCAATTCCTATATTTAATGGGTTTTCAGTAAGAAACAATGTAGAGCGTTCTAAAGTTAGTTTAGAAAAATCAAAAATTGCATTAGAACAACAGGACTTGGATTTACAAAGAAATGTATATACCGCTTTTACTGATGCCAAAGGGGCGCTAAATGCTCACGAATCTTCAATAGTAGCATTAGAGTCAAGACAAGAAGCCTATAATTATGCTAAAGAAAAATATGCTGTAGGTTTAATGAATTCTTTCGATTTCAATCAATCACAGACTTTACTTACTAATGCGCAATCAGAAGTTATTAGAACCAAGTACGATTATATCTTTAAAATAAAAATATTAGAATTCTATTTTGGAATTCCAATTATCAAAAACTAATTTACCATGTCAAAAAAAACAATTTATATCTTATTAGGTAGTGCAGTAGTAATTATTGCTTTATTGATAGTGCTTTCAAAAAAAGGAATTATAGGGAATAAAGATAAAGGAAAAGAAGTAGAAATAGCCCAAGTTGATGCTATTACAATTGTTGAAACCGTTTCAGCTACAGGAAAAATTCAACCTGAGATTGAAGTGAAAATATCATCAGAAGTATCGGGTGAGATTATATCTTTGAACGTAAAAGAAGGGCAAGTGGTTAAGAAAGGGGATTTGTTGGTTAAAATAAACCCTGATTTATATACTTCAGGATACAATCGTTCCGTTTCTAATTTATCAGGAACAAAAGCAGGTTTGAGTCAGGCAGATGCTTCATTCAAAGAAGCTAAGTCAAGTTACGACAGAAATAAAACCTTATTTGAAAAAGGAATTATTTCCAGATCCGATTGGGATAAGGCGATTGCCTCTTTTGAGGTGGCAAAAGCAGCCAAACAAACCGCTTACTTTAATGTGCAAAGTGCTTCGGCGACTGTAAATGAAGCTAAAGATAATCTCGGAAGAACAACTATCTATGCGCCTGCTGACGGAACAATTTCAGTACTTAATGTGGAACTTGGAGAGCGTGTACTGGGAACACAACAAATGGCTGGAACCGAAATATTGAGAGTTGCCAACCTAAATAATATGGAAGTTGAAGTTGATGTAAATGAAAATGATATTGTAAAAATAAAAGTGGGTGATGAAGCAAAAGTTGAAGTTGATGCTTATTTAAAAAAACAGTTTCAAGGGATTGTTACGAGTATTTCTAATTCGGCGAGTTCTGCTTTGACGGCTGATCAAGTGACAAATTTTAAAGTAAAAGTAAGAATACTTAAAGAATCCTATCAGGATTTATTAGAAGGAAAGCCAGCTTCTTATTCTCCTTTTAGACCGGGAATGACAGCAACAGTTGATATTATTACCAAAACAAAAAAGAATGTTTTGTCTGTGCCAATAAGTTCAGTTGTAGTAAAATCAGATACCGCTGCGGTTAAGGAAATAAAAATTGAGGACCCTCAATCTGATGAAAAAAAAGCAGCACCTAAAAGTGATAAAAAATTTGAATGTGTTTTTGTAAAAGTGGGTGATAAAGCTAAAATAAGAATCATTAAAACTGGAATTCAGGATGATACTAATATTGAAGTTTTGACTGGACTAAAAAAGGGAGATGTGGTTATTACAGGACCTTACACTACAGTTTCTAAAGAGCTTAATTCTGGAGATAAAGTAACATTAAAAACAGAAAAAGATAAAGAAGAAAGCAAGAAATAATACATAAAGTACATATATTTGAAAATCACAATTATAAATTTTATTTTATGATTGTGATTTTCATGTAAAAAACAAAATATACAATTGGAATATATTCTAAACATTGAAACCGCCACCAAAAACTGTTCTGTTGCTCTTGCAAAAGAAGGAAAAACAATTCTGTGCAAAGAAATTGCAGAAGAAGGGTATTCTCACGCCGAACGTTTACATGTTTTTATTGAAGAAATTATACAAGAAGTAGGAATTACTTTCAAAGATTTAGTCGCTGTCGCGGTGAGTCAAGGCCCTGGGTCTTATACTGGATTACGAATTGGAGTTTCTGCCGCTAAAGGACTGTGTTATGCTCTAGGCATACCTTTAATTGCAATTGACACATTGAAAACGTTGGCTTCTCAGGTAACTGTTTCAAGTGGATTAATCATTCCGATGCTTGATGCCAGGAGAATGGAAGTGTATAGTGCCATTTTTACTCCGGATTTTGAAAATAAGAGAGCAACTTTGGCCGAAATTATTACTGAAAATTCATTTGAAGATTTTCAGGAAACACTTTATTTTGTGGGAGATTGTGCAGAGAAGTGTAAAACAGTTCTGACTAAAGAAAATTTCGTTTTTTTAGACGAAATAAAATTTCCTTCGGCAAAGGAAATGAGTTTGTTAAGTTTTGAAAAATTCAGACTAAACGACACGGTAGATGTCGCTTATTTTGAACCTTATTATCTGAAAGATTTTATGATTACAACCTCAAAGAAATAAGATATTTAATTAAGAATTAGCCTTGGATGATTCTCTTACATAAGGTTGGATGACAATTCCGGCCGTATCAAATGCCAACTTACAGCTTTCTAAAGTTTCAGAGAAAACAATACCAAAATCTTCATTATTTGCCCATGGTCTAATCGCAAGTTGGATGGCATTATCCGTCAGATTCTTTACCGAAACTTCGGCAATAGGAGTTTTAAGTATTTTTGGATTGTTGTTTAAAACAGTAGTAATGATATCTTTTGCTTTTTTAATATCAGTGTCATAGGAAATAGCAATCGTCAAATCAGCTCTTCTAAATCCTTGTAAGGAGTAATTGGTAATAGTTCCATTCGATAGAGATCCATTTGGAACAAAAATAGTTTGATTGTTAGCCGTAATTAATTTGGTTACAAATATTTGTATTTCACTTACTGTTCCAATAACGCCTTGCGCCTCAATTGTATGGCCAACTTTAAATGGTTTGAACATTATAATCAGCATTCCTCCTGCAAAATTAGATAAAGAACCTTGAAGGGATAAACCTACTGCAAGTCCCATTGCACCGAGTATGGCTACAAAAGAAGAAGTTTCTATTCCTAGTTTTGAGATGAAGGATACGAATAATAATATTCTTAAAACCCAAAGCAATATATCAGCAAGAAATTTAGTTAGTGTTGGGTCTAAATCCCTTTTTATCATTATTTTTCTAATGAATCTATTGGTAAGTCGAATGATGTAAAGTCCACCAAATAGAATAAGAAATGCAGAAATTAATTTTGGAGAGTAATCAATTAGCGCTTTTAGAAAGGTACTTGCGTAATTTGTAAGTTGATTCGGGTCTAAGTTCATTTTTTTAGTAATAAAAAACCCTCTCAAAAGAGAAGGTTAATTTTGAAGTGCAAAAATATAAATAAATTATTTTTATATCAATTAATCCGCGTCTTCTTCTATTCTATTTATGTTTTTTTTGGCAATTTCAGTAGCTTCTGAATCGACATCTTTTGCCAATTCATTTGTTTTCTCAGCGATAGTTTCGGCCGCTTCCGAAGCTACTGCTTTGGTTTCACGTGCTATATCTTCAACTTTGTCTGCAGTTACATCAGCCTTTTCTTTTATCGTTTCTATAGTATCCGAAGTTACAGCTTTGGTTTCAGTTGCTATTTCTTCAACTTTATCTGCTGTTACGCCAGTTTTTTCTTTTACAGTTTCCACCACTTTTCCTAAAACATCACCTGCTGTTTCCTTAGCTTGACCGGTAAAATCCTCTACTTTTGCTATGATTGGCGCTGCTGTTTCTTTTACTTTTTCAAATGTTTCTTCCGCAAAAATTTCTGCTTTTTCTAGATATGGCGCTGTAGTTTCTTTTACTTTCTCAAATGTTTCTTCTGCAAATGTTTCCGCTTTTTCGATATAAGGTGCTGCAGTTTCTTTTGCTTTTTCAAAAGTTGTTTCCGTTTTGTCGGCTAATTCGCTGGTTGTTTCTTTGGCTGAGCCAAACAAATTTTTAAAAAATGAAGATAGTCCCATGTTATTTATATTTGATTAGTCTTACAATATTAAGCAATTTTTTCTAGGATCCCTGTATTAAATCATTAATAATTTGCTGAAAATCAGTGTTTGGCGATAAATATATTTGGTTTAGACAAGCATGAAATAACGTTTCGTCATTTTTATATCGTGAAGCTAAAAATGGAAGAGTGTATGTTTTCGGGGTTCAAGTAAAGACAATATCGGGTATATAAAGCAGTGAAAATCCTTTTTGACTCGCCTTTTTTGGCGAGTTAAAAGATTGTAACGTATAGCTTGAAATAGCTCCTAAAAATAAAAAAAGCGTCTCAGAAGAAACGCTTAAATTAATTTGTTTAAATTAATCTATTCGAGTTCGAAAGTTAATTTTAGGGTCACTCTATATTCTGTAATTTCTCCTCCACTTACGGATGCACTATGGTCTTTAACGTATACAGATCGTATATGTTTTACAGATTTAGCCGCCTTAGCAACTCCCTTTCGAGCTGCATCTTCCCAACTGATATCTGAGTTGGAAAGTACTTCAATTACTTTTAATACTGACATAATTTCTATTTGTTAAGTGAATTATAAATATACCTATTTTATTTAAAATTTCAATTTAAAAAAAGATATATTTTAATGTAAACAAAACGTTTTCAAATAGTTATGTTTTCGATGTCAGTGTCGAATTTATGCGTTTACCGCTTCTACTTTGATGTTTTCGTCATTCAACATACTTTTCAGCATGTTTTCGATACCGCTTTTTAAAGTGAATGTTGAGGACGGGCAACCGCTACAAGCACCTTGTAAAATTACTTTTACGGTTTTGTCATTTTCATTGTAAGAATCGAATGCAATATTACCCCCATCAGCTTGTACAGCCGGTTTTACATATTCCTCTAATATGTTTATGATTTGTTGGGAAGTAACATCAAGATTATCAAATTCTTTTGCTTTAATAGTTTCTTCAGCTGTTACAGTTTCAATAAAATTTTCATCTAAGACGGTTCCTCCGTTTTCGATATATTGCTTGATGAAACTTCTTATTTCTAAGGTTATTTCCTGCCAGTCATTGATTTCATATTTGGTTACAGAGATGTAGTTTTCATCAATGAAAATTTCTTTTACGTAAGGAAATTTGAAGAGTTCTTTTGCCAATGGTGAAGCGCCAGTTTGATCAATATTTTTGAATTCAATAGCGTTTTTAGTCAACATTTTGCTAACCACAAATTTCAAAGCAGCTGGATTTGGAGTTGTTTCTCCATAAACCGTAATGGGCTGTTTTTTAGTTTTGTTTTCATCTATGGTTATGATTGTTCCTCCATCGTTTACAAATTTTTCTATTTGTTCTGCCACTGCATCTTTTACATCTTCCCATTCCACAATACTATATTTTTCGATAGCAATGAAGTTTCCCGAGATATAAATTGTTTTTACAAATGGCAAGTAAAACAATTTTTGTGCGAGGGGAGAAGATTTTGCCTCATCTATGTTTTTGAACTCAAAACTCTCATTTTGAGTAATAAAATCTTGAAATTCAAATTTTAATATAGTAGGGTTTTGTGTTTCTTTTATCGTAAGTTTTATCATAATCTTTGTAAATTTTTACAAATTTAGTAAAGTTATTTTCCACGAATAGCTATATTTGAATATTAATAAAATAAATTAACAAAAATTTAGTTATTAACTAAGTATTTGGGCAATTCATTGATTTAGCAATCTTCTTTATATAATAGTATTTCTATGTATAACAAAATTAAATTTTTTGCGGTCCTGTTTTTTGTATACCAATATTCTTTTTCACAAGAAGGTGTTGCAGTTTATTCTGATTACCTGTCTGATAATTATTATTTAATTCATCCTTCAATGGCTGGCGCTGCAAATTGTGCAAAAATTAGACTTACTGGGCGGAAACAATGGTTTAGTCAAGACGATGCGCCTGAACTTCAAACATTAAGTTTTAATGGAAGAGTGGGTGAAAAAGCAGGAGCGGGGATTATTCTTTTTAATGATAAAAATGGGTATCATTCTCAGAAAGGGATAAAAGTTACCTATGCCTATCATCTTATGTTTTCCAGAGATGAAATTGATTTGAATCAATTGTCTTTTGGTATTAGTGCTGGATTGATTCAAAGCCAATTAGACGAAACGGAGTTTTTACAGTCCGGTGATTTTGATCCTATTGTTGATGGAACTATTGTGCAGAAAGATTCTTATTTCAATTTTGATATTGGAGCGTCCTATAATTATTTAGATTTTTATGTTCATGGAACGGTTAAAAATGCCATGGAAACCAGAAGAGATATTTACACTGAATATGAAAGTGATAATTTAAGAAAATATTTATTGAGTGCCGGTTATGTTTTCGGAAATACGGATAAAATAGTATGGGAACCATCGGTTTTATTTCAACTTGTAGACAAGACTAAAGAAAAATCAATTGATTTTAATATTAAAGCATATAAAAGTATGGATTTCGGAAAGCTTTGGGGAGGTTTATCCTATCGTAGAAGTTTAGATGGAGCTGAATACACCGATGGAGCTGGAATTTCTAAACAAAAGCTTCAATATATAACTCCTATAGTTGGAGTCAATTTCAATAATTTCATGTTTGCTTATACGTATTCAAATGTATCGGGTCCCGTAAAATTTGATAATGGAGGATTCCATCAAATTACTTTGGGGATCAATTTGTTTTGTAAGGCTGAAAAATATGAATGTTACTGTCCAGCAATTAATTAATTTACTTTACCCATGTTGATTAAATCTGTTAACGGAAAAACACCTTCAATACCTGAAGATTGTTATGTAGCCGAGAATGCTACTATTGTAGGTGATGTTGCCTTTGGTTCTTCTTGTAGTGTTTGGTTTAATGCCGTAATTAGGGGTGATGTGAACTTCATCAAAATAGGTAATAAAGTAAACATTCAGGATGGTGCGGTAATTCATTGTACGTATAAAAAACATCCAACAATTATAGGGAATAATGTTTCCATTGGTCATAATGCGATTGTACATGGTTGCACGATTCATGACAATGTATTGATAGGAATGGGAGCTATTGTGATGGATAATTGTGTCATCGAAAGCAATTCTATTGTTGCTGCTGGAGCTGTTGTTACTCAAAACACAATCGTTGCTTCAGGTTCGATTTGGGCTGGTGTTCCTGCCAAAAAGGTAAAAGATATTGATCAATCTGACTTTGCAGGTGAAATTGAGCGAATTTCGAATAATTATGTAATGTATTCTAGTTGGTTTAAAGAGGAATAGGATTTTAATGCACTTATAAATTGATCTTTTCAAAGAATGAGTTCTTGTAGCTTTCGCTAATCGGGAGTCTTTTTTCGGCAATTATAACCTTGTTTTTCTGGATTGATTTTACGTGTTTTATATTGATGATATAGGACCTGTGAATTCTTGCAAAACCTTTGGATGAAAGTAAATTCTCCAGCTTTATAAGACTGATTAATGTTAGTGTATACTTGTTGTCAGTGGTGTATATTTTGACATAATCTTTCAATCCTTCGATAAATAAAATATCTGAAAAGTTCAATTTTACATTTTCATATTCAGCCCTTACAAACATAAAATCCTGTTCAATTTCAGGTGTGGAAATTAAATTGGTACTTACTGGTAGATTTTGTGGATTGAAAATTTGTTGTGCCCGTAAAACGGATTTTAAAAACCGATGAAACGGAATGGGTTTTACCAAATAATCGACCGCGCCAAGATTAAATCCTTCAACAGCGTAATTAGAATAAGCGGTTGTAAATATGATTAGCGGTTTTTTCTCTATGGCATTAATAAAATCAATTCCCGAAAAATGAGGCATTTCTATATCCAAAAAAATCAAATCAACATTGGACTGGTTGATTATCGAAATGGCATCAATGGCATTCGTGAATGTGTTCACCAGCTCAAGAGAATCTACTTTGCTAACAAATTCTTTAATTAAATCAACCGCTAAAGGTTCGTCATCTATGATTACACATTTCATTTTTTTTGTTTTTTATTTAGAATTTGGAATAACTAAAATCAATATCAAAATTCCTAATTGAAAGAAGTTTGAATTTGGTCTAGTTTTAAATTTAAATGAACGCTGTAATTACTATCGGTTTCAATAATAGTGAGTTGGTGTGCATTAGGATAAAGGAGATTCAGGCGATTTTCAATATTGGTCATCCCTATTCCTGAATTTTCCGGATTTTTTCTGTGATTTTCAATTTTGTTTTCTACCCAAAAATCTAAAATATTATCTTCAATTGTTATTTTTATTTTTACAAAAGCAGCTCCTTTATAATCAGTGCCATATTTGAAGGCATTTTCAATAAATGAAATCAAAAGCAATGGCTCTATGTATTTGTTTTTTGTCTCGCCATGAATATTAATTGTGATATTTTCAATATTATTCAATCGCAGTTTTTGTAACTCAAGATAGTTTTTAATGTAGTTGATTTCTTTTTCCAGAAACACGGTTTTATTATCGGTTTCATACAACATATATCGCATCATTTCTGACAAAGTTACAATTGCATCCGGAACTAAATCGGATTTTTTATAGGCTAATGAATAAATGCTATTTAAGGAATTAAATAAAAAATGAGGATTAGTCTGTTTCCTTAGATAGTTTAATTCAGTTGAAGCCCGATGTGTTTCGGCAATTAATTTATTTTGCTGATTGTTATATAATTCAGACAAAGTTTTAATAATTGTGCCAATTGTAATGATTAATATATAGAAAAAAGATGGAGCAGCCTTTAAAAAAAACGGTTGCTTTCTTTTCAAATTGGGGTTTATTAAAATCTCTTTTCCAGATGAATTAATCGTTCTGAGAGGTCTCATATTTTGAAATTCGGGCATGAAAAAAATATACCGAACAATCATAAAAAGGACTATTATAGAAATTACAATAGTAAAATATTGCCAATATTTTTTTTGCAAAAGCAATAAAGGAACCAGGTATAAATAATTCAGATAGAATAATAGGATCCCTGTAATCCACTGGACATAGAAATCAGTATTAATGTGAAAAGGACTTTCGTAAAACTGAATTAATGAGGTAACAATAAAGAAACACCAAATCATACTATGAAAAAGTATTTGGTTTAAATTGTTGTTTTTAATTCCTTCTATGTTCATCTAGATTTTTACAGCTAATAAAAATAAATCTTTTTTTGTTACCGTAGGCGATAAATTGTCTTTCAATTTTTGTAATACCAAGTTTCCAACTTTCATCGCTTCTTCTTTGGTTTTGAAGCTTTTATTTTCGCTAATAACGGGAATTACAGTTTGTTTTATTATAATTTTTTCATTGTTAGTTATAAAATAACCCCAGCCCGTAGGTGTTTTCAAAGATTTTACGTTTAAATTTTCATTTTTGTTACAAGAAATAAATAGGAATAAACCCAATACTAAGAGCGCATTATTTTTTGTAATTACTAAAGATAAATTCTTCTGGATTGTTGTCCAGAAGAATTTATTTGTTAAATTAATTGTCATCATCATTCTGCTCTTCTAAAGGTTTAAATTCCCATGAATCATCAAAATAAGATGTTCCGGTTCTTCCCAGCATTATAAATCCTCGTTGATTAATAGAAAAACCTGTTGCATCTGTTCTTGCTGATCCTTCAAGTGGCGTTCTTTCTAACCAAATATCAGTTGCTGGATTGTATTCCCAAATCGATTTTGAACTTTCACCGCAAGCGATATATCCTAATCCATTCATGGAAAAACCAGACGCATTAGAACGTACAATCACATAGTCATCATTGTAATCATAATCGTCTTCGGTGTCTTGATCAATGTCGCGTTTTCTGGTCCATACATCGGTTGCCGGATCAAACATCCAAAAATCAGCTTGGTAAACTCCGCTATTTACTCCTGTTCCAAAATAGGCTTTATCATCAATTATAAAAACAGTTGCATTTCTTCTCTTGTTTCCACTAAATCCGTTTGCCAATGACCAAGAATCTGTAGTTGGGTCGTATTGATAAAAATCTTTCAGATAATTTCCGTCATAACCAGTTCCAAAATACGCTTTACCGCCCACTTGAAATCCTACTGCTGAATAGCGCGCTGTTCCTGCAAAATCAGCTTTTTGCGTCCAAGTATTGCTGGTAGGATCGTATTGATAGAAATCTTTTAATTTATTAGTCCCATCATAACCCAGACCTACATAGCCTTTTTCGTTTAATTCAAATCCAGAAGCAGAACTTCTTGCCGTTCCAATAAAATCAGCTTTTTGTTCCCAATAATCGCCTGTAGAATTATAAGCCCAAAGATCTTTTAGATATTCATCTCCTGTGTATCCAGTAGTTACAAAGGCGTAAGTGCCAATTACAAAACTCGTAGCACTTGATCTCGCAGGTCCGTCAAAGGAGGATTTTTTGATCCAGTTTCCAATTAAATCTTCGGAATCATCATCATTACTGCAGCCTGTAAATACCAAACTTGCAAAGAGTGTAGTGAACAATATTCCTTTTTTAAAACTATTCATAATTTAGGTGTATTTATTAATGTTTGTATTTTATTCCAAGGTTAAAAATATAGCCGTTAGTGCTCTTAAAGTCAAATTTTGAATCTCCACTATTGTTTGTCAGATTGTATTTTTTATTAAATTCATAGCCTCCTTTTAAACTCACAAACCAGTTTGAATCCATGTTTCTTTCATATTCTAATGCCGAAGTCATTTGAGAAAAACTCACTTTTGTAGCTGCATCCAGGTTATTAATAATTTTCGGGGAATCTAGATTGTAAAAATTTCCATTGAAACTATTTGTAAAACTGAAACTATTTCGAGCGCTATTTGAATAAGAAATAGTTGAGTTTGGAAAGCCAGCTTCAACAAATGCGTTACGGTTTATTTGATGATAAAAAGAAAATGTTGGCAGTATTTCCGGTTTGCCAAAAAGTGTCATCCTTTTTACACCAATGCTGATTGTGTTTGATCTATTAAAAGAATGATGCATTTCTAATCCACCTAAAAGCGATATATCAGAAATTCCGAGATTACTCTCGAAATTAACCGTTGGATTAATTTCTAAATTCAGTTTTGTTTTTCCAGTAAGTTGATGAGAGAATTCAAAATCATTTTCGAAACCAGTAAACTGATTAAGATTATTTTGTAAGTCATAATCTTCTAATGAATAATTGATTCCGGTATTTTTGTACTTGATGGTGTTTGTTATTTTGTTTTTCGAATTAATATTCCCAAAAAAGGTCACCCCGATTCCAGTTTCATTTATTGTGATTTTCTCCGTTGGTTGTGTTTTTATATTCAACTCTAAGGAATATCCGCTTTGGGCCGATGCATTAAGAATTGGAATCATAAATAACAGATTTGCTAAAGTCTTTATTCTCATTATTTTTTTATTGATTCAAAAGTAGCTACGTTATCCAATTAAAAAAAAGAAGATATATATACCGCCCAATTTCATAGACAAACAAGGCATTTGTAAGGTCGAATGAATAATTAGAACCTGTATCTCAATTGTAGATTAGAATTGGCTTTTTATAGATAGAAAGCTTCGAACGGTATATGTTATTATGCGGCATAAAGTGGTCTCTTATATATTTGTTCAAAAAACATTTATGTATAAGGTATTGTTGTTGCTGTTTTTTGGACTTATAATAACCTCGTGTAACTCTGACGTTGATGAAGGAGAATTTGTTGTTGGTTCAGATTATCTATCGCTTAATAATAAAGTAATTTTGATTGATACTTTAACCGTTGATGTTACTACAATTAATTTTGATTCGTTAGTGACATCCGGTCAAAGTAGGATTTTGGTTGGAAATTATGACGACCCTATTCTAGGAAAAGTAAAATCAGAAAGTTATTTTCAACTCTCAGCCACAACTTACAATCTGTATAATGAAAGTTCTGATACTGATGCTCCAAATTATGTATTCGATTCCATTAAAATGGTTTTAAAAGAAGATACGTATTTCTACGGTGATACAACAAAAGTGCAATCTCTGAGTATTCATAAATTGACACAAAAGGTTAAGCCGAACGTAGATGATGACAGCTTTTATAATAATTCCAACTTAAGTTATGATACTGAAAGTCTGGGTAGTATTTCATTTAAACCAAAACCAAATAGCAAAGATTCAGTAGTTGTTAAATTGAATAACGAATTTGGAAATGCCCTTTTTATAAAATTGAAAAAACTGGAAATATCAAATTTTGATGAGTTTACAGAATATCTCAAAGGATTTGTTATCAAGTCAGCATCTGCTAATTCTTCCAGTATTATAGGATTCAATATGTCTAGCGCACTTCGGTTGTATTATTCAAAATACCAAGGCGATTCAGAGACCTCATTCATCAAAGACTTCTCTATTCTGGATGTCTCAAAGCAATTTAATAACATCACTTTGGATAGAACCGGAACACAAATTCAGGATTTGCCTATTTCATCCAGTAAGTTGTCCAGTTTGCAAACAGGTAATAGGGCCTTTATTCAATCAGGGACAGGAATTGCATGTCGAATAGATTTTCCTAACATAAAACAATTGAAATATCTCTCTGAGAAAGGTGCAATTGTAGATGCAGAATTAATCGTAAAACCAGTAAATAATACCTATTCGGCTGCATATCCTTTGGTGGATTCATTACGGGTTTTTGTTGGAGATAAATTAAATAGAATTAAAGGAACACTTAATACTATAGCTGGGAAGCCAATTTATGCAGTGTTGAATGCTACAAGTGATGAATTTAATGAGAATATTGGGTATAAAATTTCGATTGGTGCTTTTTTACAAGCTGAAATGCTAAAGGAATCGGATTCTAAATCTTCATTAATTCTCACATTGCCCAGTATTTCAAAAGCGGTTGACAGATTGGTTTTAGGGGATCAGAAAAATGCCAACAATAAAATTCAATTGAAAATTTATTATATTTCTTATTAAATGAAAAATAAAATACCATTCGTAGGTTTGTTTCTTTTTATAACAACAGTTTCGTTTTCACAAAGTATTTCCAGTTCCCCATATTCACTTTACGGTTTAGGAAGCTTGTATAATTCAGATTTTGGTTCGATTCCATCTATAGGATCTTCAGGAATTGCTTTACCTTCGAACCGATTTATCAATAATCTCAATCCTGCATCTTTGGGATTTATGTATCAAAATCATTTTCTGTTTGATGTAGGAGGTAAATCTATTTTAACGAGTTATAAAAATAATTCAAAAAAAGAAAATCGGAATAACGTTCAGTTTTCACATATTGCTTTTGCTTTTCCGGTGACACAAAAATCAGCTTTTAGTGTAGCGCTAAAACCTTATTCGAGTTCCACATTCAAAATCTCTAATTTATCATTACCAATTCAGGATAGTCAGGAAAACTACACTTTGAACGCTACGGGAACTGGTGGATTAAATGATTTTGATATTTCCTATGGGTATAGAATTGGTAAAAAACTAGCATTGGGAATTTCTACCTCTTTTCTTTTTGGAAATACTACAGATGAAAGAGATTATACTATTTCTAATTCTGTAACCAGTATTTATAAAAAAACTAATTACAATGGAGTCAGGGCATCTCTAGGAGGTCAGTTCAAAGTCGATTCTACGTTTACTTTGGGAATGAATTTAAAATCGCCAACAAGAATAAATGCCACCAAAGTGCAATCCGTAGCTTCTGCCAATAATTCAGGATTTACGACTATTGAGTCAGAACTGGAATCGGATACCGATGATTATTATATGCCATTGGAAATAGGATTGGGTTTAAGTAAAGTTTTTAAAAACAACTTAAATCTGAGACTTGACTATGGTAAAGGGTTGTGGAACAATACAAATCAATCTGATTTGTATGGCAATTTTGTAAGCCAGGATAAATTTGCACTGGGATTTTCTTATAGTAAGTCAAAAAATATAAGAAATTATTCGGATAGGATTCAATATTCAACGGGATTGAATTATGATACAGGTTATCTGGAGGTTGATAATAAAAGAATTAATTCTATGTCATTTTCGCTGGGGGTTTCACTTCCTATCGAAAACACTTTTTCAGCGTTGAATATTACTTATTCCTATGGGCAAAAAGGGAGAATCAGTGATGGCCTTATCAAAGAAAATTACCATAAATTGTCACTTAATTTATGTTTAGATGGTATTTGGTTTGTTAAAAGAAAATTTGAGTAGTTTAAAAGTCAATTTCTTCAACAGTATATTTATTTTCTAAAATCGTAGTTAAGACTTTTGAATTGCTATTGGTATAGAAAATCGGCTCGCTTTTTTCGGCTGATGAAAAACCTATTTTTTCTCTTAATATTTTTTGAGTTTGTTTAGCGACAGCTTCACCGGAATCTATAATTTGAATGTGCTCCGGAAGAATTTTTTTGATTTGAGGAATCAGATAAGGATAGTGGCTGCAACCTAATACTAAATAATCAATGTTAGCTTCAATCATAGGAGTGAGATAGGAGTGAAGTAGTTTTGTCATTTCCGGCGAATTGATGTCGCCATTTTCAATCAGTTGTACTAATCCATGACCTACTTGCTCAATTATTTTGGTGTCTTGATACATTTCAGTAGTCTTATTAAAAAGCTCACTGTTTAATGTGCCTTGTGTAGCAAGTATTCCTATGATTTGCGTCTTAGAATGAGTCGCGGCAGGTTTTATGGCTGGTTCAATACCTATGAAAGGGACATCATATTTTTCTCGTAATTCTCGAATGGCATTTGTAGTCGCGGTATTACAAGCTACTACAATCAACTTACAGTTCATTTTTAGCAGAAAATCAGTATTTTTAATGCTTAAAGCAACAATATCTTCTTTCGATTTTTGTCCATAAGGGGCATTTTTACTATCTGCCAGATATATGGTTTTTTCATTAGGCAGTAATTGATGGATTGCTTTCCAAATCGAAGTGCCTCCAATTCCCGAGTCAAAAATTCCTATTGGTTGATTGTTATCCATAGAAACAAAGTTAAGTGCTACCATTTAAATATCCTAAAATTTATTTTAACAAAAAAAACTGCTCATCCCATATTTTGGGTGAGCAGTTTTTAAACTATTAGAGCGGTTTTTTAGAAACCTAAATCTTTTTTTACATCAGCAGTCAGGTTTGGACCATCAGCAAGTAAAAGTGTAGAACCATCTAACACATATTGAAACCCTTTTGCTTTACCAACTTTTTGGATAGAAGTTCTTACTTTTTCCATTAAAGGTTTTACAATGTCAGATTCTTTTTGTTGTAATTCTTTTTGAGCATTGTCTCTAAAATCAACAATTCTTTTTTGCATATCTTGAACTTCTTTAGAACGTTCTCCATTTACAGCTTCAGTTACTGTTGCAGATTCTGCTTCGTATTTTTTTAATTTTGCTTGGTATTCTTCAACCATTTTTTTGTAATCAGCATCATAAGTCCCACTCAATTTCTCCAATTGTTTTTGAGCGTCTAACATTGCTGGCATTTTTGACATGATTTCACTTACATCAACATGAGCTGTTTTTGCTTGTGCATTAATAGTTTGGTTTACACCAAAGAAAAGTATTCCAGCAATTAGTAAAGTTTTGATTTGTTTCATCGTTTTTAAAATATTTAGTATTAATTTTTGTTTGTATTTTCTTTTAATTTTTCAGCTGCCGCTTTTTTAGTAGCTTCTCTTTCTTCCAGTATTTTTTTTCTTTTTTCTTCTAAAGCTTTTTTACGGTCTTCAAGTACTTTTTTACGATCTTCTAAAATTTTTGTTTTTAGCTCCTCTTGTTTTAGTTTAGTATCTTCTACTGCTGTTGTTGAAGGTACTCCAGTCGAATCATTGACTGTCGTTTTAATTTTTAAATCTCCTGTTTTAGCAGAGGCAGAAATCGTGCCATTTTTTTTGGCTTCTCTTTCCTCGAGTATTTGTTTTCTTTTTTCTTCAGCTACTTTTTTGCGATCTTCAATCAGTTTCTTACGATCTTCCAGTGTTTTTGCTCTAAGTTCCGCTTGTTTTTGTTTTGCTTCGGCAGCAGTTATTTTAGAAGCTTCAATTTCTTGGGCTTTATCAGTTGTTGTCGTTTTTTTACTATCGGTTACAATTCCAGTCTTTTTCGCTTCTCTCTCAGATAGAAGTTGTTGTCTTCTTTCTTCAAATTCTTTTTTCTTTTCTTCTTGAAGTAATTTCCGGTCAGCTATAATTTTATCCCTAGCTGCTTTTTTCTCATCCAATATTTTTTGTCTGTCAGCCAAAACCGGATTTTCATCCAATGCGTCCTCTTTATTTTCTTTTGCTTCCTCTTCTTTAAGTTGTTTTTTACTTAATTGTTCTCTCTTTTCAGTTCGATTCAATACACGTAAAACCTGATCGCTAATGTCAAATCTTTTTGCTGCAAAAAGCATTGTCAAATCAGATGATTTATCAAAAATGAAATCATATTTTTTTGCTTCTGCAATATCTTGTATAGCGGTAAAAACCTGATCTTGTATCGGCTTTGCCAGTACTGATTTTTGTTGAATCAAATCGCCATTAGCCCCGAATCGTTTCTGTTGGTAATCCAAATTTTCATTTTCAAGGAACTTAATTTCTGTTTCTCTTTCATCAATAAGTTCTTTTGTCAACAAAGCTTGTTCCGCTTTTAAGGCATTTTTCAGCTTATCAATTTCGTTTTTTTTAACTTCGACCTCTTGCTTCCATTTTTGAGCTTTTTGCTCTAATTGATTTTTGGCTTCCGTATAATCTTGTACATTCTGAAGAATATACTCCATGTCGATATAACCAACTTTGGTTCCTCTGGTTTGAGCTACAATTGTATTTGCAGCTATCAGGGCTAAAAATAGAAATAAAAATTGTTTTCTCATAACTTCAAGGTATTAGAAAAATTTTTAACTAATTTTTTTAAAATTGTTGTCCAATGATAAAATGGGTTTCCCATCCATTTGCTTTTGTTGTTCCTGGTAAAGCATCAAATCCATATCCAAAATCAATTCCCAATAATCCAAATGCCGGCATAAATACTCGTAGACCAGCTCCTGCGGAACGACTTAATGCAAAAGGGTTATAGCTCTTGAAATTAGCATAAGACGAACCTGCTTCTAAAAATGTTAATGCATAAATAGATGCCGATGATTTTAATGTTATTGGATAACGCATTTCTAATGAAAATTTATTGTAAACCGTTGCCCCAATTTGCTCACCAGCACTGTTTACCGGAGTCAATGAGTTGTTTGGATATCCTCTCAGCTGAATGGTTTCTCTACCATCCATCGAATAATTGGCTAATCCATCACCACCTACATAGAATCTTTCAAATGGTACAGCACCTCTTTCTTGGTTGTATGCTCCAAGGAATCCAAATTCAGTTAATGTTCGGAGTACTAATTTACCATAAATTTTTGTGTACCAGTCTGCTTTGAACTTAATTTTATAATATTCTAACCAATTAAATTTCTTTTGATCCACTTTTGCAGGGTCAGCAGCAGCATCTTGGTAATTGGAAACTTTATTTGGAGTAAGGTTCGTTGTGCTAGGAATAGCCTCAACATAATCTCCATCATTTACTTGTATTCCGTTTGAACCTGTGTAAGTTGTACCTGTGTACTTGTATTTGTATTCTTGTTGATCACCTAATGTTGCATAATCAACGCCGTTTATCAATGAATAGGGAGGCGTCAGTTTAGCTGAAATACTAAATTCTGAACCATACGTTGGAAAAATTGGATTCACCCCTTTATTACTTCGTGTTAATCCTACGGTATAGGCTAAGTTTCTTGACGTTCCATTTCCAAATGTAAATAATCCTGTGTTGTAGTTTTGCAAATCATAATGTTGGTAGCTTATTGATTGTGATAAAACGAAGAAATCGTCCGGCACAGTTAATCTCTTAGCTAGACCAACAGACAAAGTCATAATATTAAAACTTTTAGTTTTATCAACTCTTTGTGTAATGTAATTATTTAAAAACTGTTTACTGTACGATAGCGATGTGCTAAATTGAACTGGTTTTTTTCCTCCAAACCAAGGTTCTGAGAATGACATACTATACGTTTGAAAGTAAGTACTTCCTTGTAATCGTAAGGAAACTTTTTGACCATCACCCATTGGTAAAGGTTTGTATGACTCTTTATTGAAAATGTTTCTCGCTGAAAAATTGTTAAATGATAATCCTAAAGTACCTATAAAACCACCACCGCCATAACCACCTTGTAGTTCTATTTGACTTGATCCTTTTTCAACCAGGTTGTATTCTATATCAACAGTTCCGGCTCCAGAATCTACATTTTTGAATTTTGGATCAATTGTTTCAGGATCAAAAAATCCTAATTGTCCTATCTCACGAATGGTTCTCACTAGTTCTTCTTTGCTGTATTTTTCTCCTGGTTTAGTTCTTAATTCTCTATAGATAACGCGGTCATTTGTTTTGTCATTTCCTACAACCGTAATCTTATTGAAATAAGCCAAAGGTCCTTCAGTAACTCTTATCTCAAAATCGATAGTGTCGTTTGCCGTTTTTACCTCTACGGCATTTATATTAGAAAATAAATACCCATTATTTTGATATAAATTGGTAATATCCTCACCGTCCGGTTTAGATTTGTCTGCGATTCTTTTCTCTAGAAGTACACCATTGTATGTTTCTCCTTTTTTAACACTTAATATTCTGCTCAACAATTGATCTGAATAAACAGTATTTCCTAAAAATTTAATATTTCCAAAGTAGTATTTATTTCCCTCTTCTACATTTATTTTAATAGATAATGCTTTTTTGTTTTTATCAAAAGAAACAGAATCCGAAAGTATTCTCGCATCTCGATATCCTTTTTCTTTATAGGCAGCGATTACTTTTTCTAAGTCGGTTTTATATTTTGCCTGTATAAATTTAGACGCTTTTAAGACTCGAATTGGATTTTTCTGTTTTGTATCTTTCATTGCTTTACGCAAAACCTTATCAGATAATTTGGTATTCCCAACAAAATCAATCTCTTGAATTTTTACTTTTTCACCTTTATCAATATTTACAAGCATATTTACTTGATTTACTGTTGCAGTGTCTTTAGTGGTGTTTATGGTTACTTTAGTATTGTAATAACCGTCTTTTTTGTATTTATTTTCAATGTAGTTTTTAGTGGTAGTAATTAAATTTTCGTTTACAATTTTATTTTTAGTAAGACTGTTATCTTTAATTAAAGCTTCAGTTTTGTTTTTCTTAATACCAACAAATTTGACCTCATTTAACTTAGGTAATTCGGCTATGTTTAAGTCAAGATAAATACTGTCGTTTTGGACTCTGTTAACGTAAAATGAAATTTCATCAAAAAGTCCTAATTTCCCAAGTTTTTTAATAGCACTGCTTATTTCTTCACCCGGAATGGTTATTTCCTGTCCTTTTTGAAGTCCTGCAAAAGTTACGACGGTCTGAGAATTGAAACTTATTTTTCCAATAACGGCAACATCGGCTAGAATGTATTTTTTTCCTTGGTCAAAAGGAACTCTATCTTGAGCTTTAATTTGAGTAAAACTACCAAATATCAAAATTGTAAGGACTGTTTTTATGCTTTTATGTAACACTAAAAAATTATTTAATTTGTTCACTTGTTTTTCCAAATCTACGTTCTCTTTTTTGATAACTAATAATAGCCTCATATAAATCTTGTTCTTTAAAGTCTGGCCACAGGATGTCGGTAAAATATAATTCTGCATAGGCAATTTGCCACAATAAAAAATTACTTATTCTATGTTCTCCACTGGTTCGTATTAATAAATCTACATCAGGTAAATTTTGCGTGTAAAGATGCTCATTTATAATTGAATCGTCAATAGTGTCTATTGAAATTATATTATTTTTAACTTTACTACAAATGTTTTTAACTGCATTGACTAATTCTTCCCTAGAACCATAGCTTAATGCCAGTGTCAGGGTCATTTTAGTGTTGTCCTTTGTTTTATTTATTACGTCAAGAAGTTCCTTTTGCGCAGATTTTGGTAATTTTTCCAGATTACCAATGGCATTCAGTTTGATGTTGTTTTTTTGTAGTGTTATCAGTTCTTTTTTTAATGAATTGATTAACACTCTCATTAAAGTTTCTACTTCCAGTTTTGGTCTATTCCAATTTTCGGTAGAGAAGGCATAAAGCGTAAGATACTCTATTCCTAATTTGGCACTGGCTTCAATTATTTTTTTAACTGATTTGGTTCCGCTTTCATGCCCTAAAGCTCTTAAAAGTCCTTTTTGTTTCGCCCAACGGCCGTTGCCATCCATTATAATGGCTAAATGTTTGGGTAAATTTGTTTCGTCTATTGTAGGTAGTAAATCCATTTCTTTATTCTGCACAGTAACAAGGTTTGTTTCCAAAGGTATAAGTAAGGGTTAATCCCGAAAAAACATACCAATCATTATTATTTAAATTTCCAAATCGTAACATTTCTAAATTTTCATTTTTCGGATTACTCCCGTCCAGGTTATCTGTAAGGGTATATCGAGCTCCAACTTCAACAGCCAAGATAAAATTAGGTGTAATGTTTGATTTTATTCCTAAATTAATTGGGATTGCAAAAGAGCCGGAACCTTTGTCTTTTCTTGTCTCGCCTGATAAAACATATAACTCGTCATATCTAAAATAGTTTATTCCGGAATATACATAAGGAGAGATTTTATTCCTCATTTCATGAAGATTAAAATCGAAAAAATTGAATTCAAGGCCTAAAGATACTTCTTTTATACTATTTTCAAAACGATATCCTCTTTGGTTTCTACCACCTTCTTCAGAATCCAAATCGTTAGAAACAATTTTTGATTGTGTATACGAAAAACGATAGGCATGTCTTGGGCTTTTATTCCATTTATAAAGCAATCCCAAAGCAGGTTCGTTTGGAGAAATATAGGTTGTGGGTCCAACATCTCCAATATAGTTACTGCCTCCTATAAAAATACCAACTTCATGAATTTGTGCATGAATTGCTAAAAATGGGAATAGGCATAAAATAAAAATAAAAATTTTGTTCATTTAGTTAAAATTGCGTGCAAATATAATAATTATCAATACGATTCAATACCCATAGTGTTAATTGTCCTTTATTTCGAATAATTAACAGTAGGCGTTAGATAAATCCAAACGTGAAAAATAGATAGAATCGTATAGCGTTTAATTAAAATGGATTAATTCCTTCTGTCTTCTCCCCAAAGTAGTTTGGTACGCAATGTTTTTAGAAAGGTTTCTTCTGGGATTTCCACCATGTTTATTTGAAAAGGAGTTTTCTTAATGGTTAGGATTGATTCGTTTTTTACAGATGCAATTCTGGAATCTAAGGATACTAAATATTGATTTTCTCTACCTGAAACTTTTAGTCTTATTTCTGTTTCATCAGGAACTACAAGCGGTCTGGCATTTAAGTTGTGCGGTGCAATAGGAGTTATTACTAGGCTTTTTACATCTGGGGTTAAAATAGGACCTCCGCAACTTAAATTATATCCTGTCGATCCTGTAGGAGTGGCAATAATTAAGCCGTCTGCCCAATAGGAATTTAAAAACTCATCATTCAAGTACGTTTCTACGGTAATCATCGAGGTGGAATCTTTTCGGCTAACTGAAATTTCATTCATAGCAAAATTGATGTCTAATAGAGATTCGTTTTCGGGAGTGCAGGACAAACTTAATAATGTTCTTTTTGAAATCGTATATTTTTTATCAATGACAAACTGCATAAATGCAGCAATATTCTCTTTTTGAACTGTAGCCAAAAAGCCTAATCTACCTGCATTTATTCCTAGTATTGGAACGCCAGAATTCCGGACTAATGTAACAGCTCTTAAAATAGTTCCGTCACCACCGATGCTTATAAGCATATCAAAAGTTTTGTCTAATTCTGTATGTGATGAAAAAGTGTTGTATTCTTTTTGTATTATTTTCTTTTCATAAAGCATTTTAAGAAATTCTGCTTCAATAACCATTTCAACATTGTTTTTATTAAAAAAAACAAAAATATCTTTTATGATTGGTTCTGTGCTTACAAGATAGTATTGTCCGTATATAGCTACTTTCATCTGTTGTTTAATCTTTAATTTAGTTAAATCTGTTAATTTGTTGAAGTAAATAAACAAATTAACGAGTAAACTATATATTAAGGTATTTGTCTAAATAATCAGAACGTTCCTTTAAATTGTTAATGTAATTGTCTTCTTGATGCTCGGATATAATTTCATAATTATACCTTCTGAACGTTTGTATTATTTCATTCATGGCTCCTAAACTTATTTTCATGGTTACCTGAACACTGTCAACATCAGCTTCAGAGATGAATAAGCCCAAAAGCTTTCCGTTATTGCTTTCTACAATTTGAGTAATCTGACTCATGGAATAATCCAAAATCGGTTTTTTGACAACAATGATTCCGCCCGGTTCTTTTAAAAATGGCGTCTCGTGAAAAAATTTCATGATATCCTCTATTTCATAATAGCCAACATATTTATTGTTTTCATCTAATACAGGAACTAAATTGGTGTGATTTTTTGCAAAAATTTCTAAAACATCCAGCCAAATTGTATTTGTTCGTGTATAAAATCCTTCAAGTGTGTATCTATAATCAATTACTTTTTTATTGCTATCAAATGTTTCTAAATCATCGGATGCAATAGTACCAATATAAATTCCCTCTTCGACTACCGGAAAGTGTGAAAAGTGTAATTCATTGAAAAAGTCTTGAACAACCGCAATAGTTTCTTGGCTGTCAATCGCTTTAAAATCATTGGTAATATAGTTTGTAATTTCTGTCATAAATCAGTCGGAAATATTTCATGCAAAATAATCAAAAATAAGCAAAAACTCCTACCTTTTACTTTGTATTTTTGCGTCAATAAATACTATTTATATAATCAAAAAGTGTTCCAATGACAAAGTTAAGTGTAAACATCAATAAAATAGCTACTTTACGAAATGCCCGAGGTGGAAATGTTCCTGATTTATTAAAAGTCGCAACCGATATCCAAAAGTTTGGAGCGGAAGGTATCACGATTCATCCCCGTCCGGATGAGCGTCACATCAGGTATCAAGATGCCCGAGATTTGAAATCCATAGTTTATACCGAATATAATATTGAAGGAAATCCAGAGAAAACCTTCATTGATCTCGTTCTGGAAATAAAACCTACCCAAGTCACTTTGGTTCCTGATGCTATCGATGCCATAACTTCCAATGCAGGTTGGGATACCATAAAACACGCTGTGTATTTAACTGAAATCGTTCAGGAATTTCAGAGAAATGGGATAAGAACCTCCATTTTTGTGGATCCTGTTCTTGAAATGATTGAAGGCGCGAAAAAAATTGGAACCGAAAGAATCGAATTATATACCGAAGCCTTCGCACATGAATACAGTTTGGGTAACGAAAGAGGAATACAACCCTATATGGAATCAGCAATTTTAGCCAATCAAATAGGTTTGGGAATCAACGCAGGTCATGATTTGAGTTTGGATAACATTCAGTTTTTCAAAGAAAATATTCCCGGATTACTCGAAGTTTCTATCGGTCATGCTTTAATTTCCGAAGCCATTTATCTGGGATTGGATAATGTGATTAATATGTATTTGCAAAAATTAAAATAAAATAATTTGGGCGTGTCCCGCAGAAAAAGTGGGTCGGGCTATACGTTACAAGTCCTCACAAAACTCCATTTCATTCCGTTTTGTTCCGGGCTTTTCACTGCTATCTCTCACGCGCTCCACAAACCTCATACTATGTTGTACTCAAAAATAGAAGGCTCTGGCCCACCGCTTTTAATTATCCACGGATTTCTGGGAATGTCTGACAATTGGAAAACGCTTGGAATACAATTTGCTTCCGATTTTCAGGTTCATATTCTCGATTTACGCAACCACGGCCGAAGCTTACATTCCGAAGAATTCAGTTATGAAATCATGGTTCAGGATGTTTACGAGTATTGCCAAGCTCATAATTTAGAAAATGTCAACATCATTGGACATTCCATGGGCGGGAAAGTAGCCATGCTTTTGGCAACGATACATCCGGAATTAGTAAGTAAATTAATTGTGGCTGATATTGGACCAAAATTTTATCCGCAACACCATCAGGATATTCTGGCGGGATTGAATGCGGTAGATTTTTCAAAAAAGCCAAGCCGAAACGAAGTCGAAGAAATCATGGAAAAATACATACCTGATTTTGGAACCAGACAATTCTTAATGAAAAATTTGTATTGGCAAGAGCCGGGACAACTCGCTTTCCGATTTAATTTGGCAGTTTTCAATACAAAAATGGATGAAATAGGAATTCCGTTACCCGAGAATTCCATTTTTGAAAAGCCAACTTTATTCATTCGCGGTGGAAATTCCAGGTATATTTTGGACAGCGATTTCGAAAACATAAAACAGCATTTTCCTGATTCAACTATCGAAACGATTCCTAATGTAGGGCATTGGCTTCATGCCGAAAACCCGGCTGAATTTTATCAAAAAGTGACTTCTTTCTTGAAACAAACGTAATAATTTTAAATTTTCACTACATTTATTAAAATTTTAAAATAAAAATTCATGAATTTACTGATCAAAATTCTTATCACTTCGGGCTTAGTATTGCTAATTGCGAACTTTATGCCGGGGGTTCATGTCGCAGGATTTACTACAGCATTAATCGTAGCAATTGTTCTAGGGTTGCTTAATATATTTATCAAGCCAATATTAGTAATACTTACATTGCCGGTTACGATTATTACTTTAGGATTGTTTTTATTGGTAATTAATGCACTGATGATTTTGTTATGTACAGAAATTGTTGGCGGATTCAGCGTAGACACGTTTTGGACTGCCTTATTTTTTAGTATTATCTTGTCATTATTACAGTCCATAATGAATGGAATATTAGGAGAAGGAAAATAAAGAATTGTTTTTAACACGTATTTGTGAATGAATTAATTTACAGTATTTGTTAATTTTATAACTTTGTGCTTCTATATAAGATAAACAATGTCTAAAAAGTTTTACATAGTGTTATTAGTTATGCTTGGTTTCTTTATGACACCAAGCGTGGCTTTTGCATGTGGAACAAAAATGGAGAAGTCATGTTGCAAAAAAGAGTCTTCTTCAAAAAAGGATAAAAAAGAATGCTGTAAAAAAGAACAGTCTTCAAAAGAGAAATCTCATGAAGGTTGTAATGGCGCTTGTAAAAATGTTACTTGCAGCAGTTCAACCGTTTATTTAGGGATGACTTCGTTGTTTTACACGGAATTGAATAATCAACTCTTCAGTTTTTCTATTGAAAAACAAAATTATTATTACTCAGAAATCTTCATTTCCTCAGATTTCCGTTCTATTTGGCTTCCACCTAAAATAAGCTAAATTCCTTCTGTGACAGCCAAAAGACTGTCTATTTCAAAGCATTTTATGCTTTTACAATCATTAAATTTTAGTCAATTACAATTTGAAATGTAGCGAAACAGACTATTGTTTTTAATGTTTTTTGCGACTAATTCACATCAAAATTATTCATACAATGAACTCAATAAAAAGAATATTGATGGCAATAACGCTATTGCTTTCAGTTACAATTGCAAGCGCGCAAATTAAAAATGCTACAACAGAAACGGTAAAAATATACGGAAACTGTGATATGTGTAAAAGCAAGATAGAAACTGCCGGAACCCTGAAAAAAGTAGCCAAAGTCGAGTGGAATAAAGACTCTAAAATGGCTACACTTACCTATGATTCCACAAAAACGAGTCAGGATGAAATATTGAAACGTATTGCTTTAGCCGGTTACGACAGCGATAAATTTCTTGCTCCGGATGATGTTTACGATACATTACACGGATGTTGTCAATATGAAAGAGAAGCTAAAGTAGCTGTTTCAACAGAAATGAAAATGGAAACCGTTGCTACAGAAAATCATGCAAACCACGCTAATCATGCTGATAATGCAGTTGCAAAACAACAAGTTGATACTAAATTAAAAGTTGTTTTTGATACCTATTTCCTTTTGAAAGATGCTTTGGTAAAAACAGACGGAAAAGTTGCTGCAACAATAGCAAAAGATTTGTTAGTTTCATTGAACGCTGTTAAAATGGACGAACTGGCTATGGATGTTCACATGGTTTGGATGGAAGAAATGAAAGGTTTAATGGCTGGTGCCAAAAACATTTCGGAGACAGAAGACATCAAACGTCAAAGAGAATTTTTTATCCCTTTTTCAAAATCGATGTACGAATTGGTAAAAGTGGCAAAATACGAAACTCCGGTTTATCTTCAGTTTTGTCCTATGGCAAATGACGGTAAAGGTGCAAACTGGTTGAGCAAAGAGGATACGATTAAAAACCCTTATTATGGTTCTCAAATGTTGAGTTGTGGTAAAACGGTCGAAACGATTAAGTAATTTGCAGGATTGAACTATAGCAGTGACTTTAAAATAAAACTAAAAATCAGTAAACATAAAATATGAAAAATATAATCCTATCCTCGATTGCATGCGCATTCCTATTTACAGCTTGTAACCAAAAAAATAAAGAAACAGAAGCTGGTAAACCAGTTGCAACCAAAACGACTTCGGAATTGTATTCGTGTCCGATGCATCCTGAAATTACCGGTGAAAAAGGAGCTGAATGTCCTGAATGTGGTATGGAGCTAACAGAAAAAGTGGTGCAAATGCCAAAAACAGAAAAAAATGATGCCAGTACGACTGATGTTAAAATGGAAAATACAGTTACAACCACTAAAAAAGTTGCCGCAACTTCGTTTACAATTAATGAAATTGTAAGCAGTTATTTAAAACTTAAAAATGCATTGGTGAAAGATGATTCTAAAGGCGCTGCCATTGCTGGAAAAGCTTTGTATGCTACGTTTGACAAAGTAAATTCTAATACTATTTCAAATGTAAAACTGAAAAATAAGTACAATGACATTGCTAAAAATGCTAAGGAACATGTGAAACATATAGGTGACAATGCCGGGAAAATGGATCATCAAAGAGAATATTTTGCGCTGTTGAGCAAAGATGTACATGATTTGATAAAAACCTTTGGAACAGATCAAAAATTATATCAGGATTATTGTCCAATGTATAATGAAGGAAAAGATGGGTATTGGATAAGCGAAACCAAAGACGTTAAAAATCCGTATTACGGTTCTGAGATGTTAAGTTGTGGCAGAATGGTTGAGGCAATTTAATAGCGATGAAACTCTACATCAAAAATATGGTATGCGATCGCTGTAAAATGGTTGTGAAATCCGAGCTCGAAAAGATTGGAATTTTTCCTGTTTCAGTTGAATTGGGGGAAGTGGAACTATTAGAAAATTTCAAAGAGAACCAGAAGCAAGAGTTAGAAATAAAATTACAATCGCTCGGATTTGAATTGTTAGAAGACAAAACAACGATAGTTATAGAGAAAATTAAATGCCTTATTATTGATTTGGTACACCATCAAAATAATGAATTAAAAACTAATTTATCACACTATTTATCAGAACAATTAGTGCAAGATTACAGTGCTTTGAGTAATTTATTTTCAGAAGTTCAAGGCACAACTATTGAGCATTATTTTATTGCTCAAAAAATTGAAAAAGTAAAGGAGTTATTAATGTATAAAGAATTAACTTTAAGTGAAATTGCAATTAAATTGAATTACAGCGATGTAGCACATTTGAGTAATCAGTTTAAAAAAATCACGGGCGTAACGCCAACTCATTTTAAACAATTAAAAGAAAATAACAGATTACAAATTGATGGGTTGTAAAATTTACAAATCATTTCCAAAATTCTACAACAAGTCAAAATATCAGGTCGAGTACCTTTGAACAGTAGAAATGAATCTTTAGTTTAATATTTTAATAATAGAAAAAATGAAAACATTAATTATCGTACTAAGCGTGTTCTTAGTAGTGAATTCAATGGCATCAGCTCAAGAAGCGGTGAAATCGTCCCAAAAGGAAACCCATAAAGAAATGTATTCGTGTCCCATGCACCCAAAAGAGATGAGTAGCAAAGAAGGGGAGTGTAGTAAGTGTGGAATGAAATTAGTAAAAACATTAAAACACGACACTTCAGGGAAAGGAACAAAAACAGAAGTTGTTACAAAATACGTTTGTAAAATGGATGGTACAACTGCTGATAAACCTGGAGAATGTTCTAAATGCGGAATGAAAATGACTCCCCAAGAAGTTCAAAAACCGGTATATTCTTGTCCGATGCACCCGAAAGAAATAAGTGATAAATCTGGAAAATGTCCTAAATGTGGTATGCAGATGACTCCAACAGAAAGTGACAAAAAAGAAGAGAATCATCAACATTAAATTTTTTTAAAATCGGTTCTATACTTTTATAGAACCGATTTTTTTTAATTCAACATTATGAAACATACCTATACAGTCACTGGAATGTCTTGCGACGGTTGCCGTTCCAAAGTCGAAAAAACATTGAATGCTATTGAAGGGATTCAAGCAACACTTACTTTGGATCCGCCAATAGCGACAATAACAATGGATAAACACATTTCCACTGCTCAATTACAAGAGACCTTAACTGCAGCCGGAAACTATACAATTGCCATGAATAATGCGCTTGATTCTCATGAAGCTACTGAGAAACCAATCGAGAAATCGTGTTGCAGTTCGAATAAACAACAAGAAAAACCAACCGTAATTTTACCCGATACTGCGCAAGGCAAATACTATTGCCCCATGCATTGTGAGGGCGAAAAAGTCTATGATAAACCGGGAAGTTGTCCGGTGTGCGGAATGAATCTGGAAAAAGTCCCAGAATTAAGTGCTGCAAAAACAATGTACACGTGTCCCATGCATCCCGAAGTAATCAAAGACGGTCCTGGTTCGTGTCCCATTTGCGGGATGGATTTAGTGCCAATGGAACCCACCGATTCTGAAGAAAATAAGGTGTACAATGATTTGGTTCGCAAAATGAAAATAGCGGTAGTGTGTACAGTTCCTATTTTTATTATTGCCATGTCAGATATGATTCCGAATAATCCATTAATGAAAATTATGGGTACAGAAAAGTGGAATTGGGTACAATTAATACTCTCGCTTCCAGTTGTTTTTTATGCCTGTTGGATGTTTTTTGAGCGTGCATGGAAATCAATTGTTACTTGGAATCTCAATATGTTTACCCTTATCGGAATTGGTACAGGCGTGGCATTTTTATTTAGTTTAGTCGGAATGTTTTTTCCAGCTATTTTTCCCAATGAATTTAAAACGCATAACGGAACGGTTTCGCTCTATTTTGAAGCAACAACAGTCATATTGACTTTGGTTTTATTAGGTCAGTTATTAGAAGCCAGAGCACATAGTCGAACCAGTGGTGCGATAAAAGAATTATTGAAATTAACACCAACCGAAGCCACTTTGGTTAGCGATGGAGCGGATAAAGTAATCTCAATACACGACATCAAAAAAGGTGATTTATTGCGTGTAAAACCGGGAGATAAAATTCCGGTGGATGGAAAAATCTCCGATGGAGAAAGTACCATTGACGAATCGATGATTTCTGGAGAGCCAATTCCAGTTGATAAAAGAAAGGATGATTCCGTTATCGCAGGAACAATAAACGGCAATAAATCGTTTGTGATGATTGCCGAAAAAGTGGGTTCGGAAACGTTGCTTTCGCAAATTGTACAAATGGTCAATACTGCCAGTAGGTCTAAAGCACCGATTCAGAAACTAGCCGATAAAATAGCTAAATATTTTGTGCCAATTGTGGTTTTTGTATCTGTAATTACCTTTTTTGTTTGGGCACAATTTGGTCCTGAACCCGCTATGGTTTATGGGTTTATCAATGCTATTGCGGTATTGATAATTGCCTGTCCGTGCGCTTTGGGATTGGCTACGCCCATGTCGGTAATGGTTGGTGTTGGGAAAGGAGCACAATCGGGAGTTTTGATAAAAAACGCCGAAGCATTGGAAAATATGAACAAAGTAAATGTTCTGATTACCGATAAAACAGGAACAATTACCGAAGGAAAACCTTCAGTTGAAAAAGTATTCTCCGTGAATAATGAAGAAGATTCTTTATTGCAAAGCATTGCATCTTTAAATCAGTACAGCGAACATCCCTTGGCGCAAGCCGTAGTCAATTTTGCGAAAGCGAAAGGAGTTTCATTAATCGACGTAAAGGATTTTGAAGCGATTTCAGGAAAAGGAGTTGTTGGTACAGTTACCAATAAAAAAGTAGCGCTCGGAAATAAAAAATTAATGGAGCAGGTGAATGCCACGGTTTCGGATGAATTAGAAAATAAAATCACAGCCGAACAAAAACTGGGAAAAACGGTTTCTTACATTTCAGTGGACGGAATCGAGGTGGGATTTGTATCGATAACTGACGCCATAAAAACAACAAGTGTTGAAGCTATAAAAGAACTGATGCGCCAAGGAGTTGAGGTGATTATGCTTACCGGAGATAATGAAAATACGGCAAAAGCAGTGGCGACACAATTAAATTTAAGTTCGTTTAAAGCCAGTTGTTTGCCCGAAGACAAGCTCAAGGAAATTAAACGACTGCAATCCGAAGGGAAAATTGTGGCTATGGCGGGTGACGGAATCAACGATGCTCCGGCTTTGGCGCAAGCAGACATCGGAATTGCGATGGGAACCGGAACGGATGTCGCTATTGAAAGCGCTAAAATAACGTTAGTGAAAGGTGATTTACAAGGCATTGTCAAAGCGAAAAACTTAAGTCATGCCGTGATGAAAAATATCAAACAAAATTTATTCTTTGCCTTTTTCTATAATGTACTTGGAATTCCAATTGCAGCGGGCGTTTTATATCCGTTTTTTGGAGTGTTGCTTTCGCCAATGATTGCGGCTTTGGCCATGAGTTTTAGTTCGGTTTCTGTAATTGCAAATGCGTTGCGATTGCGCGGTTTAAAACTATAAAAAAATTAAGATTGAAAAATTCTATTGAAAAACAAAAAATAATGAAAAGTAGCATCCTATTAATTTTCTTCCTGACTATTTATCCCTTTGCGCAAGCAGAAAATAAGAATGAGAGAAAAATTTCTAAAAAAATAGAAATTTTTCAGGTACAGCCTACAACATATACATGCCCAATGCACCCTGAAATTCATGCCAGTAAACCTGGGAAATGCCCCAAATGCGGTATGGATTTGATTAAGGAAAAAACAAAACCGATAAAAAAATCCGTTCAAAAAAAGCAAGTGCCAAAGGTAGTTGTAAAAAAAGCAGTACCTGCAAAAGCAACCGTTATTGAAACTAAAGCAGTAAGTGATGATTTGCATAAAAATCATGCAAATGTTCCCGCAGATAACACTAAACTCAAAGAAGAATCGGTTAAAAAAATAGTTAAAAATGCTCCTTCAAGAACTGTTCGTTACGATTTATATGTTCGGGATACCATTGTTACTTTTGGGGATAAACCCAAAAGAGCGATTGCCGTAAACGGACAAATTCCGATGCCAACGCTCACGTTTACCGAAGGTGATATTGCCGAAATTTACGTGCATAACGAATTAAATGAAGATACTTCGCTGCACTGGCACGGATTGTTTTTGCCCAATAAAGAAGACGGCGTGCCTAATTTGACACAAATGCCAATCAAGCCGAAAACCACACATAAATATACATTTCCAATTATCCAACACGGAACGCATTGGTATCACAGTCACACGGGTTTGCAGGAGCAAATTGGGATGTACGGTTCTTTTGTAATGAATAAAAAATCGGATGATCCAACCTTTAGAAAAGGAATTGATGATTTGCCAACCGTTCCAATTATTCTGAGTGAATGGACGGATATGAAACCAGAAAATGTACACCGAATGTTACACAATGCGACGGATTGGTTTGCGATTCAAAAAGGAACCACGCAAAGCTATGCCGAAGCCATAAAATCAGGACATTTCAAGACAAAAGTCACCAACGAATGGAAACGAATGAACGCCATGGACGTAAGTGATGTGTATTATAATAAATTCCTGATTAACGGGAAAAATGAAAGCCAGCTTTCGCAGTTCAAGGCGGGAGATAAAGTGCGTTTAAGAATTTCCAATGGTGGTGCTTCGACCTATTTTTGGTTGAATTATGCCGGAGGAAAAATCACCGTAGTTGCTAGTGACGGAAATGATGTGGAGCCTGTTGAAGTCGACCGATTAATCGTTGCTGTTTCTGAAACGTATGATGTTGTTGTAACGATTCCAGCGGATAAAACGGCATATGAGTTTTTAGTCACTTCGGAGGACAGGACCAAATCGGCTTCGTTGTATTTAGGAGATGGCATCAAGCAATTGATTTCACCTTTGCCTAAATTAAAGTATTTTGAAGGCATGAAAATGATGAACGGCATGATGAAAATGAATGGCGATTTAGACGATATGGGCATGAAAATGTCACTGAACCAAATGGACATGAATGTGGTGATGTATCCTGAATTATCCTCCCCCAGCCCCTCCGAAGGAGGGGAGACTAAAAAAACCGATATGAAAATAGATGATGAGCATGCAAACCATAATAGGTATGATTCTAATTCACTTTCTGATATTGTCACATTGAATTATGCGATGCTGAAATCACCCACTAAAACAACATTGCCAAAAGACGCACCGATAAAAGAATTGCGGTTTGAATTATCAGGAAACATGAATCGGTATGTTTGGAGTCTGGACAATAAAGTAGTTTCGGAAGCTGATAAGATTTTGATAAAGAAAGGAGAGAATGTTCGAATTGTACTCTTTAACGGTTCGATGATGCGCCACCCGATGCATTTACACGGACACGATTTTAGAGTGCTGAACGGAAAAGAAGCATACGCGCCGCTGAAAAACATCATCGATATTATGCCGATGGAAACCGATACGATTGAGTTTAATGCAAATGTTAAAGGCGATTGGTTTTTTCATTGTCACATTCTCTATCACATGATGGCGGGAATGGGAAGGGTTTTTAGTTATGAAAATCAAGAGACAAATCCTTTGATTCCAAATCCAAAATTAGCGCAACGCAAATTGTTTGCTGATGACAGAGCTTTTCATGTGATGGCCGAAAATGATTTTGCCACCAATGGAAACGATGGAATGTTGATGATTCAAAACACGCGTTGGAGTATTGGTACCGAATGGCGTTTGGGCTATACCAATCATCACGGGTATGAAACCGAAACGCATATAGGACGATACATCGGGAAAATGCAATGGCTGATGCCGTTCATCGGTTTTGATTGGAGGTATCGAAAAATGGAAATGGGAGAAATGGAAGAGAATTTTTTTGGTCAAACCAATACCAAAGACAATCGTGCTGTTTTCAGTGCCGGAGTCGAATATACGTTGCCAATGCTCATCAAAGCACAAGCCGAAGTATTTACCGACGGAAATTTCAGATTGCAATTTGAACGCATGGATATTCCGGTTTCTAAAAGATTGCGCATGAATTTAATGTGGAATACGGATAACGAATACATGGCAGGATTGCGGTATATTGTCAAGAGAAATTTTGGAATCACTACACATTACGACAGTGATATGGGAATGGGTTTTGGATTGAGTTTGAATTATTAAAAACAGAATAGTTTGTTTTTGTAATTTTGGGAAAAATATAGTGCTATGTTACAACTTTCAGAAATCTGGATTTATCCTGTAAAATCATTAGGTGGAATTAAATTGCAAGAAGCTCAAGTGACTGATCGGGGCTTGGAGCACGACCGCCGTTGGCTGTTGGTTGATGAAAACGGAATGTTTCTGTCGCAAAGAGAACATCCGGAATTAGCTCTTTTTCAACCTGAAATTACAGGGGATTTTCTGAAGATTACACATCGCGTACAATTAGAAACGATACAATTTCCGTTGCATCAATCTTTTTTGGAAGCCGAAACTAAAATTGATGTGATGGTTTGGGAGGACTCCATTCAGGTATATGAAGTAGATTCGGTTGTTTCAGATTGGTTTTCCCGATTATTGGGATTTTCAGCTCGTTTGGTTTTCATGCCCGAAGAAAGTCACCGAAAAGTGGAGGCTAAATATGCAGTTACGGAGGCTGATATTAATTCTTTTTCGGATGGCTATCCTTTTTTGTTGATTGGTCAATCGTCCTTGGATGATTTGAATTCGCGTATGAAGGAAGCACTGCCGATTAATCGGTTTCGACCTAATTTTGTTTTTACAGGTGGTGACGCTTATGAAGAAGATTCTTGGAAAGAATTTACAATTGGTGAGCTAACTTTTTTTGGAGTGAAACCTTGTGGAAGATGTGTAATGACTACAGTAGACCAAGAAAAAGGAGTGACATCAGGAAAAGATCCGTTGCTGACTTTGGCAAAATACAGGAATGTGGGAAATAATGTGTTGTTTGGGCAAAACTTGATAGGTTCAGGAATTGGTTTTGTTGGTGTTGGTGATGCAATTGCCGTTTTGATTTCTATTTAAGTACGTTTTCGCTTCGCGAGTGTAGCTTATCCGTTGGCTAAGTTTCCCGACTTCTTACTCAAATTTATTGCTTATTGAAATAGCTAAAAAGTCGGGAGACTCAAGAGAGCAACCCGACTTTTAATACTATTCTCGTTTATAGCTTGTGTGTTGCAACGTCTATACAAGCAATCAAATCAGTCTTTTTTATGTTGTTCCGTGTGGTTTTGATTTCCGTTAATGGTATGATCTCCCACATTCATTCCGTTTGACATTCCAATCATAAAGGCGGTAATAATTAGCATAATTTTTCTTTTTACCCAAAGAATAGGGTGTTTAGATTGCTCTAAACGTGTTTTGTTATTGTGTTTATACATTTTGTAAATGATAAATGATTAGACATTTGGTATCATCTTTATGCATGGCATTGCATAAAATGCGTAGAAAGAAATTTCTAGGCTGTGTATAAACTTTTATATGGGTTTCTGGAAGTAATCATCTCATTTACAAAGAGGTGTTGGGCTGTAAATGAACTTGTTTTTTGATAAAGTAGCGTTTGTAATTTTAGAAGAACCGGAATTTGAAGACTAAAAACATCTTGAAATTGGAGATAAATTAAGTGAAATAAGAATGAGGTTTTTTCAGACGAATTTACCTGATGGAACACGTATAATTTCGAACCCTTAGAGTTCAATTCTTTTCTGAGGATTACGTTCGAGAATTGGTAATAATCTGCTGAATTTGATTGAGAATCTAAAGCACCATCATTCACCATCAGGCCAAAAGCCAGAAAGAGTGAAATGAGATATTTTAAATATTTTTTCAATCTATTTAATTTTAATTATTGGTATGCTGTACAACGTTCTAGGTTTTGTTAGGGTTTTGTGGCTAAAATACCATTTATTTCCGGATTAGCGCTATTGTTTAAATTAGTGCTATCGAGTTGCAAAACCGATTTCATGGTTTTTATGCTGTGCAAAGTCTCCCGACTTTGTGCCAAATACTATCTGCCGTTAGCACTTTATAATCATTTGCTATTTGCTCGTTATTGTGGGCGCAAAGAGACGATTGCGCAGCTTGTTTATTGGAAATGTGTGAATTATACAATTATTGTCAAAAATTGTATTACATTTTTGCAAATGTATAGGGTTATTTTTGCTTCTTAGGAACAAATTATTCGAACCATCATTTAAAATTATTTACATGAATAACCCCTCAGCACCAAAGAAAATTACCTGGATTATAGGATTGATTTGCGGTATACTTGGAATCATCGGACATTTTGCACATATTCAGATTTTAACAGAACATAATTACACGCTATTGCTTGTTGGTTTTGTTGTTTTGGCAGTAGGAACAACTGTAAAAGGAGTTTAAATAATTAGAAACTATGCAGGATGAGAAACAAGTATTAATATAAAATATATAATAATGTCAGAAAAAAACAAAAAACAATTTGGTGTTTGGATGGATTCACATCATGCAACTATTGTAGGAAGAGAAAATGTAGATTCAGGTGAGTTCGTAATATTAGGTCACGAAAAAGTTGACGGACAAGGTCGTAATTCAAGCGAAAACGCAGCAAACAATGCTGAAAGAGATTTACTTCATAAACTATTCAAAAACATTACTGCTCATATGCAAAATGTTGATGAATTGCATGTGACAGGAACTGGTACTGCACAAGAACAATTTATTAAATATTTGAGTGAGACTCCACAGTATAAAAATGTTGAGACTAAAGAAAGTACTTCTAATAAAATGGATGATGAAAGTTTAATTGAATATGTGGCTGCACAGTTCAACTAATCGCTTTAAAAAAAGCTATTTTTTATTGGTTAAAATGAAATGCCTCCAAAAAAGTCAAACGCTATTTGGAGGCATTTTTATGGAGAGAAAAGTCAGAGATGTTTTCTCCGCTTTTACGGAAAATTATTTAAATTTCATTGTAATTAAAAAGTAATGCGGTATTTTAAAGTGCTCCTACGCTGGCAAAGTCTCCCGACTTTGTGCCAAATCCTATATGCCGTTTACGTTTTATACTCACTATATTATTTACTCATTATTGTGGGCGCAAAGTCAGAGACATTTGCGCAGCATTAATGATAAATTTTTTCTTTTAAAGAACACTTTGCGTAGCTGGGGGTTTCATTGTTCGTGCTGCGCACGCAACGAAACTCTAACTGTTACCTGCAGTTTTATTTGTCAAATAGTTCTATAATTTCTTCCATACTTATATTCGGAGCATCCATTTTGACTAATACATCTGTTAACATTGCTAGTACTGCCACAAGCGTTGCTGTATTTTTAGAATGTTGTTCATGCAAAATATTAAATATTTTAATTAATGGAATTTTTTGAGCCTCGGCATTCACATAATTATGAGGTTGTAAATCCGAAATACCTTTCTTATGTAATAATCCAGATCGATAATTATTAAGCTGGTCTAAATTTTCGGACTTAATAAATTCAAATACAAAATCACAATAAGGAAGATTTTTAATTTCTATAGGCAGATTATTTAATAATGAATCTACTTTTTGTTTGTGCGTTTTTTTAGATTCTAAATTTTTAATGCTAAACGTTAAACCAAATAAAACTACAGTTTTTTCTATTGATGCTTTCAAATATGAAAATACTAAGTCGGCAGCCATGATTGCATTTATTTCAGCGTTAATAAACAAAGCGTCACCTTTTTTGAGTTGAGCATAATGAGTTAATCTTAAATATTCGTGAAGCGAAATGGCGATTTTTTGCTGAATATTGAGCAGTTCATATAAATAGGAAATTATGTCGTCGGCTTCTGGGTGATTTGACTTCCTAATTGAATTGACGGCAAATTCGAAATGGATGTCTAAATAATGGGCAAATGATGTTATTGGAATTTTTACTACCATAGGAAATGAAAGAAAACATATTTCAGGTGAAAGTAATTGAAGGTTTAAATGAAGATATGGTGAAGTAATTTCGGCAAATCGTATTCTGGTTAATGTTGTCATGCCATTTAATCCATTGACTTTAAGTTTATCCGATTCTGTTAGGCAATCAAATTTCCAATTTTTAGTGTTGTGCCAAGAGGTTAATTTAAAAAGTTCATCTGCATAATCTTTACCTGGGATTCCAAATATTTCTTCAAGGAAAAGTCTTTTAACGAGTTTTTCAAGTGTAGGTTTTGTTGGACTCCATTTAAAGTTTATAAGACACTTAATTTTTTTTCTTCTAGATTCTTCCTTCCAAATTTCTTTTGATTTTACAGTAAGTAACAATGCTCCCTTTTGTTGCTTTTCTCCTAAAAAGAATACAAACTCATTTTCAACTCGAAATATGTATTTTAATATAAGTTTTGTTATCACGATTGTTGATTAAAATTGCTGGTAACTTGTATATAAGTCTGATAATGCCAGATTTATCAACCCTAAATTGGGCTGCTTTGTCTGACAAGCGTCAGTGTTTATTTGATTTCAAATATATTATAATTATCAGCTGCTGCAAAGTCTCCAGACTTTGTGCCAAATCCTATATGCTGTTAACTCTTTACACTCCCTATAGTATTTGCTCGTTATTGTGGGCGCAAAGTCAGAGACATTTGCGCAGCGTAAACGATAAAATTATTCTTTAAATATACACTTAGCAGAGCTGGTGTTTGGTTAAGTCCCGTTACTACAGCGGGTTTGGGACTAAATTAAGCTACGCTGTGCAAAGTCTCCCGACTTTGTACCAAATCCTATCTGCCGTTAATATTTTATAATCATTTGCTTATTATAGTAGGCGCAAAGTCAGAGACGTTTGCGCAGCTTATGCGACAAATTTATTCTTTGAAAGAATACTTTGCGGAGCTGGTGGAACGCATCCGTAAAATCAACGAAATCCAACGGGGATGGTTAAACTATTTTCGAGGGACTAGTATTCAAGGAAAGTTACGAGATATTGACGGATGGTTGCGCAATAGACTGCGCTACTGCATTTGGACGGACTGGAAGAAACCCGAACGCAAAAGGAAAAACCTGATGCGATTAGGGATTGACAAAGACCACGCTTATGCATGGAGCAGAACCAGAAAAGGAGGATGGCGCATCGCCCAAAGTCCGATTCTAACCACTACAATTACCCTACTGCGACTTAAGAAGAAAGGCTATCAATCAATGTTGGAGATTTACATGGAGCTCAACCCATCACTTTGCGAACCGCCGTATACGAGACCCGTACGTACGGTGGTGTGAGAGGCGCACTCCGTTAGTTTCTAGCGGAGCCGTCTACTCGATTGGCGGGAGGTCATTTTTGGCATTGTTTTTTATACTCATTTAAATAATTTTCAAAATCATCTTCGAATAATATTTTTTTGATATTATCTTCGACATATTTGTGATAAGCTGGACAATCTTCCACTATTTTCGCTAACTCTGCTTTCCAAGCTTTTGGAACTGTAATTGGAAAAGTATAGTCTTTTTGATTTTCCTTTTTGATTAAATATCCTAATTTAATATTATAATTTACACCTACATAGCCTGATCCGTAAAATTGATACACTGTTAGTTTATCTATTTTATTACCAATAACTCTAAATAAAAAAGAGCCTTTATCTTTTTGATCTTCATAAAATGAATCAAAGCAAAAATTTCTATTATTTGATTTGATGCAGAATCCATTTAATTCACTTGGTTTTGAAGTTATGCTTTCCCCATTTAATTTATATTTTACTTTTTCCTGCAGTTTTCCTATTTTTCCAAAACTTCTTACTGTTAGGTCTCCTACATTAAATTGAACATTTATTGTATCATTGTTTCGTATAATATATCCGTTATTTTGACAATAAATCAAATTATAAAATGTAAGTAGTAAAAGTATAAATGTCGGTTTCATTATAGTTTGGTTTTAAATTTATTTGTTGTTAGTGTGACTTCCCGCCAACGTTCTGGTGCTACAGCGGGTTTGGGGTTAAATTAAGACCATTATTCGGATTTGCCAAATCATCCCAAATACAAAACCAACTTCCCATTAAGCCAATTGCCCAAATCCGTTGTAGTAGCTGTGTGTGCCTTGCATGCACTTCCGATTCCTCAAAAGTAGGAATTTTATCTAGAGGGTGCAAGTCCCTTATCGGCAAGTTGTTGAGTTATATTGAGCCGATTAGCACGTGGCAAGCTGGTTTGGAGTAATCCATGCAGTGAAGGAAGCCCAACGGCAAAAGTCTGTACCGAGGAACACAAAGCACATAGGAGGCTAGCTAAATTGGGTAAGTATGCACAGCAATGCAAAGCCTAAAGACAACAGGTTTAGTTAGTAGATGCGTCGGGGATAGACTGAAAGAGGAAGTGCTTACCGAGGGAGGTCTTCACAACCACGAGTTGGTTAAGTGGAGAAGTCAGCAGAAGTCATAGTACTTGGGGCAACGAGTTACCAATAGAAACGGTATAGGACTCACAAACAAGGAAGGACTGAACGCAGGTGGTTCTCAATTTCTAACGGAATGACGTGAGTCATAGCCCTAGAAAAGCGGAACAGGAAGAATTTAATGTAAAATAACAAGCATGATTGCACAAGTAACACATCCTTACAATCTCCAAAAGGCGCTACGCCAAGTAGTGGTCAACAAAGGCAGTGCGGGCGTTGATGGACTAAAAACCACTCAACTGGCGGACTATTTCCGTGAACACAAGCCTGCATTACTGGAAGACATTAAGAATGACCGTTATTTACCGCAACCCATTCTTGGTGTGGAAATTCCAAAAGGAAATGGTAAAACAAGACTTTTAGGAATTCCAACAGTAGTCGACAGACTGCTTCAACAAGCCGTATCGCAAGCGATGATGCCGAGATTCGAAAAGGATTTTAGTGTGAACAGCTTCGGATTTCGACCCAACAAAAACGCCCGCCAAGCGGTGGGCAAAGCCTTGGGGAACATTCACGAAGGCTACAGTTATATTGTAGACATTGACCTAAAGACCTTCTTTGATGAAGTCGATCATTGCTTGCTGATGAATCTGATTTACCAAAAGGTAAAATGTCCAACGACTTTGCGATTAATCCGCAAATGGTTGCGAGTGCCAATACTCATCAAAGGAAAACTGGTCAAACGACGAAAAGGCGTCCCGCAAGGAAGTCCGATAAGTCCGCTTTTGTCAAACATTTTGCTCCACGAATTGGACAAAGAACTGACACGAAAAGGATTGAAGTTTGTCCGTTACGCCGATGATTTCAGCATCTACACCAAATCGAGATACCAAGCCAAAACGGTTGGTAAC